>CANLQR010000363.1 GCA_947492135.1 Deltaproteobacteria bacterium
GTACGTCTCTTGGACCTCTGCCCAGTAGCGCGACAGGCAGTGCGAGCCGACCGCGGGATCCACCATCGCACCGAAGCTCGCCTCGTACACCGGCTCGGTGACTAGGGGAAGCTCCGCTGTGTCGAGCATCTCGCCCGTGATCGCGTCGGCGAGAATCAGCGTCCTACCCTCTCCGGATTGCGGTGTGCCACTGGCTTGGTACCCCGAGCCGAGCACGAGTCGAGCCTCGGGTGTCGAGCTCAGGTTGTCGTTCGGCACGAAGTACGTGAGTGCTGGCCGCGCCCACGTCTGGCCCAGGAGGTTGTCGTAGGACGCCTTGTACGCCGCGTCTTCGGTCGACCACATGATCTCGAACGGTCCATCGGATGACTCGGGACTCATGTGCGACAGATCGAGCGCATAGAACTCCTGACCACCGGCGCCAAAACCAAACACACCCAGATGCACCCAGCGCGAACCACCAGGGTCGAACGCCCAGCCGTGATTCATCGTTGCCGACACCCCGTAGCGGTGATCGGCGACCGCGTCGGGCTGGCCCATGTTCGCCGCGCCGAGAGCAGCCTGCGCGGCCAGGGTCGAGAGCAGCTCGTTGGGCACGAAGCCCCACAGCTCATTGCCGCTGTTGAGCTGGAACGCATGCAGCACGCCCATGTCGTCGCCGACCATTACCGCTTCTTGGTACTCGTTGTGCGGGGACGGGCTCGCGATGGTGTTCGTCGCGGCATTCGAATCCCGCGCGAAGTCCTCGAGACTGTCGGGCAGGCTGCCGGCGTCGATCTCGCCAAACAGACGCCCCGCGCAGTGCGGATCATTGATCGCGACCTCCGGGACCCGGTTGTTGCGGAACGGCGGAATCCGTCGCACCACGACCGGCGCGGAGGCGGCGATGCCAGGCAGCTTCCAGTCGTCGGGCGCACTGCGGCCAAGCACGAAGGCTGCGACGGCATTGGCCTCCGCGACGTGATCGGCCGAGGTGAGCAGTCCGCGATTCTCGAGCTCGGCCTGGAACCCTGCGCTCGCAGTGCCGTCGGGATCCGAGATCGGAATCAGCGAATGGGCTCCGGCGCCGTTGGTGAACAACCGACGGTCGCTCCACAAGGTGCTCTGGAGGCAAACCCCCGCATCCCAGACGTGGCTCTGCGGGCAGGGTCCAAACGTCTCCTCGATCTCCGTGGCCGAGAACTCCGGGTTCGGCAGCACGCAGTAGGGCATCGGGTCGCCGTTGCCGTCGACATCGTCGCATAGGTCGCGCACCACATGGCCGCGCCAGCCGGGAAACTCGGTCGACGCGGTGAACGTGCTCTGCACGATGGTGCCTTCACCGGCGGCCCCCGCAGCGCCGACGCCGAACGAGTTGATGGTGCTGCCTGGACCGCTGGGCAGGTCCACATCGATCGCGGCATTGACGATATTCGCCAACGCCTCGACCAACTCGGCGCTATTGGTGGCGACGTAGGCGCACGAGGTCTCGGGGTTTGCCGGATCGCTGCAAGTGTCCCAGTCTGCAGCAGGCGCGTCGTCGCACGGGGTGCCACATACGCCACCGGAGCAGGCGCCGGCTCCGGCGCAGGCCATCGAGTTGAGGCCACCAGAGGCCAAGAAGAAGCCCACGACGTAGACATCGACGTTGAGTTCGGTTCGCAGATCGGCGAGGCGACGGTACAACTGACCGCCACCTTGATTGGGGCTGGGCTCACCGTCGGTGACCAGCACTGCCGATACTGGCGAGCAGGCATCGGGGGTATCGAGCCCGGTGGTGAAGCCGAGGTACGAAGCCACGGTGGTGTGGGCATAGATCGCGTTCGAGTTCGGCGGCGCGCCAGTGACGGGGCCAATCACGGAACGCCACGGCGTTCCGCCGCCGGCATCCACACCGCCCTCGATGATGGGTGAGGTGCGCTCGAGGACCGCAGCGTTGCCGGCCTCGCGCGAAACCGGCCCCCAGGCATCGTTGGCGAGGCCCGAATCGCTCAGGTCGATGTAGAACGGCGCGTAGAGCTGCGCGGTGTTCACCGCGCCGTTCTCCGCGGCAACGCCACTGTGGTCGCCGATGCCGCCACCATTGGTGTAAGGCCACACCGTCCACTGGTAGTAACCCGGGAAACCATCGACGTAGGGCCAGTAGTAGAAATCGTGGCCACGGACCTCGGCATCGCGGGCCGCATTCGACACACCATAATCGCCAACCGTGCCGTAGGTGATCGCGTGGTCGGCGTCATTGGTGTCGTCGAGATGAACCCGCACGCCCATGAACCGATCGAACCACTGCACGCGTCGTTGGCTGTTGGCGACGGCGTTGATGCTGCCCAAATCCATGCTGATCAGCGGCGAGGCGGGCACTGGATCGGTCTCGTCGTTCGCGGTGATGACCGAACCAACGCCGAGGTTGTCCCACCGCAGGTACGCGAACGGTCGGATCGGCGCTCCTTGGCAGAGGCGCCACGCCCCCTGCACTCCGGGGTTTCGGAACAGCTGAGACCATCCGTTCATCCAGTGCCGGGTGACCCACGTAAACCGCCGCGCCGCGTCGACCCCGTTGTCGATGCACAGGGGCGGCAGAGCTGGAGGCAACCGGGCCTCTGCTTGCTCGAAGGTCATCAGCCCAAACGACGCGTTGTCGCCGACGCCCTCGACCACCGAGCGGATGGCCGCGCGGGCAGTGGCGATGCGACTCGCAGTCGGTTGGCCCACGGTCGTCTCACACTCGTTCCAGAAACACGTCGTGCCGGCCGCTGTGGTCTGCCCTGCCATCGAGCCCGAAGTGTCCAGGACGAACAGGATACGCGGTTGGATCGCGCCGAAGCTCGCACCTTGCACCACGTAGTACGGACGCACCCGCGCCTGGGTGGGTCGCAGCAGCCCCCACGCAACGAGCAGCGCTGCGCAGGCGATAGCGACGCGCCATACCGGCGCGACACGCAAACTGGGACGTCGCGAAGAAGGCCTCGACACTGACAAAAGCTGGCTCATGGGGACCTCCACGACCGGCCCAACGATGGGGCCGGACTATGAAAAAGCTGCAGAGTCGGTGCAACGCCGTGCGGGGCGATCGACGTGCCGGCGCCCAAGCGCGCGTTCACGAAAGCTGGGCAAACCCTGGAAATCACGGAGTTCATGGGGATGTCGAGCGGGGGACGCCGCGAGCCACAGGCAGGCCCACAAGTGGGCCATGCCCCGTCGTGCAAGGCCGGTGCCGGGCCGGCTCGGTTGGACGCGCCCTAGCCCACCGGTGGGGCCCAGTGCGGAAGCGAGCCGTGGGGCGAGATGAAGTACTTCGCTGGGGAAGCGAACAAGAAGTTGCTGACCCGCGAGGTGTAGATGCACGCGAACGACTCGACCTGCGCCCCGAAACGGCTGGTGTCGTGTCGCTCGGCAAAGCTGCTCCCCCAGTAAGGGTTGAAGGCCGCGTCGACGTCCTTGCCCCGGCGCTCCAGCGTGTCGCGGGTCTCCTGCTCGTAGGTGCGCAGCCAGTCGAGCCGCCGGCGCAGATCCGTGCGCGTGGCCTCGAGGACGCGGGCGGCTTCGGTGTGGCTGACACCCGTGCCCACGAGTTCTTCGGCATCGAGCCGCGACAGCGTGCGCGCAAGATAGCGATGCGCACCGATCTCCTCGGCGAGTCGCGAGCGCAACCCGTGGAGGCTGCTGATCTCCCGCAGCGTCATCTCCCAGTCACGGCGTACGCACAGCTCATGCTGGAGCTCTTGCACGATCAAGGCGGTGCGCCAGCCCGAGCTCTTCTTGCTGCGGACGATGTCGCCGTAGATGTGATCACCGACGTACAGCACCTCGTCGGGAAAGCCGCCGAGGCTCTCCTGCAGGCCGAGCTGATTGCCCCCTTGGTAGATCTTGCCGCGCTGGACCTGACTCTTGCCACCGCCCACCGCGGCACCCGAGCGATCGATCTCCTGGAACGGGGCATTTTCGACGAAAAAACCGGGTTTCGCGGCGCCGACAACGACCCAGTCGAAGTACGCGGTCCAGTCCGGATAGGACTCCAGCGCATCATCGAGCAGGTAGCGCATCACGACCGCGGTGTAGTCGAACAGGCTGTTGGTCAGCACGAACAACTTCTTCCCCGCCGAACGCAGCTGGTGCAGGGTCCGCGCGAGATCGGGGTCCTTCTCGATGAACCTGCCCGGGTCGTCGCGGACATGATCTTTGATCGAGCCGTCGCGGTGGGCCAGGTCGATGCACTCGCGCACATCGAGCCAGGCTTCGGCGTAGCTCGGCGGCTGCGCTCCGGTACGAAAGGACTCCGGCGCGCGGTCGATGAGGTCGACCACCGCCGCGAACAGCGTGACCTCGGGCAATGCGAAGAGGGTGTCGACGGCGGCGAAGCGCTCGCGCTCCTTGCCGAGCCGCTGATCGCGATAGATCGCCTTGCGCTCGGGTCGCTCGAGCTTGCGCAGCCCGTGATACGCCCGCCCGACGTAGCCGTGGTGATCCATCTTGATCACGTTGCCGAGCTGGCGATCGACGGTGAGCCCGCGGATCGCGAAGTGCGGGTCCATCGGCATCGCCCGCAGCGCCTCCGGGTAGCCCCGCGCGAGCAGCTTGTCGGTCGTGGTCGAGATCGACATGGCCTCGATCTCGTTCTGGCGATAGATCGCCAGGGTGTAGTCCATGTCGAACCCGATGATCGAGACCGACTCGAAGTTCAGGTCGCGGTTCGTGAAGATGCGCCGCTCGAACGGCGCCTCGGTCTCCAGTCCGGAGTCGAGCAGGAACTTGCGAATGGGCGTGGGAAGGTCGGCCGCGGAGAGCACTTGCCCACCGATGCTACCACTTTCGGTTCACGGTTCCGGGTTGGTGGTTTCGGGTGGGGCGCGCTTGGGCGTCAGCTCTGCTCTGCGGCCACGTACTCACTCGCACACACCGAGACCGCGGAGTTGTCGTTGTTGTGACCACCACCGTAGCCCTCGTCGGCCGACTGCGGCTGCAGCACGGTCGCGCCGTTGCCGGTCGACAGGACCAACTCTTGTTCCACCGTCACTGTGGTGTTGCGCACCGTCGCCATCGCCGTCACGACCACCCGACCGTCGGCGTCGTCGGTCCACGAAGCGCTGCCATCGGCGCCCAGCGCGTCGGCGGCGTTGTTGCGCACCCATACCGAGATTCGCGCCTCGGCATCGCCCCCAGGCACGAGATCGCGCAGCGGCAACTCGCACCAGGTTTGGGTGGCGCCGTTGTTGTCGGCGAGGAACGAAACCGCGCCCTGACGCATGCACGGCCGGCCGCCGCACCCCACCGCACCGCCGGCAAGCACCTCATTGCGCTGACCGGTCACGACGTTGGCAGCATCGGGGATACAGTCGAGACACGGATCGGTGCATGAGGCACCGCCCTGGGTGTTGTAGCCCACCAGCGCCGCGTCCAGGCCAACACCGTCGAGCCGCAGGTACTGCGCCGCCGCGAGATCGGCGGCCGCTTGTGCGGCCATCAGCGCGCGCTCGCGGGCGACCAACTGCCCGGCCTGCTCGACCTCACGCACCGAACTCCGCACCACGAGCAGGCCCACGGTCATGAGCGACACCGACAGCAGCATCACGCTGACCATGGTCGCGCCCCGTTGAGCGCGACCCTCGGTCGCGCCGGATCCGAAACGCAAAGACACGGGATGGTTCGAGATGGTCCGCATGGCTCTTGGTCTCCTATTGTAGGCGAGGGTCTCGCCAGCGCAGGTTCTCGGGCGAGAAGCGCTCGGTCAGTGTGAATCTCTGTCGGGTTCCGACCAGCGAAGGCAAGCCCACGCGGTCCTCAATCGGCATCAACGTGTCGGTCGCCAGGCCTCCGGCAAACTCATCGGCCTCGGCCGAAGCGACGAGCGTGACCCGCAGCGACTGCGGACTCATTCGGAACGCCGGACCGGCATTGCCTTCGAGGCCGGCCCACGCCGCGCGGTTGTACTCGCCGCTGCCGTAGAACACACAGTCGGGCGCGCTCACCTCATCGACGGCATTACCAAGCCACTCGTCGCGGGCGCGCTCGGCCGACTCATTGCGATTCTCGTCCACTTGATTGTTGGGCTGCGCCGCGAGTGGACCCTCGGCAGGCCCAATCTCCTCGAAACCGGCATCCGGATAGCGGATCTGCAGCACATCGGAGCTGGCAGTCGACCAGCCGTCACAGCCGACGGCGACCTGAAGGTCCTCGACCATCGGACCAATGGCCACGGCTGCGGGTGGCGAGTCACTGCCGGGCAGATGGAGGCCCGCGCCCGGACACTGGCCGGCCGCGCAGTGCGGATAGTTGACCCCGGCGCCGAGGTTGCCCGGGTCGACACCCGCTTGATACCCGATGATGTCGGAGCGCACGAGATAGGGAATCGTCGGGACCGTGTAGTCGATCGAGTATCGCGACCAGCGCAAACGCCCCACCGGCACCACCATCGCGGCGCTCAGCGTCGCGGCGTCCCAGTCGTCCACGCAGCCGACCGGGGTCGCCTCACCGGCACAGGCCGGATCGGGGCCGAACCCCGCGAGCATCGCGGGGAGATTCGCATTGAAGCCCGAGGTCCCGTCGATGGGGATGACCCAATCCTGTGCCGACACCCCGCCGCTGACGTCGCTGGTCACCTGCAGCAACAAGCACTGCCCCTGCAACGTGGGTGAGAACGACAAGCCACCGACGCCAGGACGCTGCGCGACGATGACGAACGTGCCGGGCGGGAACAGTTGCTGAACCTGCGCGAGGTGGTTGGCGTCGCTGTTATCGAGCAGCGCCGAGGTCTGCACGGTAAGACTCGAGGCCGCGCCGTCGATCGCTCCAGCGATCGAGAACACCCCTGTGTTGCCGAGATAGTTGGCCTCTCCCAGGATGACATCGATGCTGTCGGCGGCAGCGTTCATCGTCGCGGCGCCGCCACTGCGCCAGTCCGCTTGCACGCCGTCTCGCAGCACCCAGAAGTGCTCGCCGGTCACCAGATCAACCACCGCCGTATTGGGGTCCTCGACGCCGGGATTGATGAGTTGACCGGTGGTCTGATCCCAGACACGCAGCTCCGTGCACAGCCGGGTGATGCCGAGGCCGGCCTGGCGGAGGTCCTGGCCCAACGCCCACATCGAGCCCTCGAGCGCCTGCTGCACCATCACGTTGCGCTCATGGGCCGACGCATTGCTGCGCTGGATGTTGGAGAACGCAAAGATCCCGACCACGACCACGCCCGAAACGACCATGGCCACCATGAGCTCGATCAGCGTGAAGCCACGTTGACGCGTGGACCTCATGGCGTCACCACCGTGTCGTTGGCGCGGACCGTTCGCAGCTGCACGGCGCCGACGTACGGCAGATACGCGGCGTTGGTGGGGTCGGCCATCTCGGGCGTCAGGTCGGCGACAATCGCGTCCGCAGGTGGCGGCATCGCGGAGTTCGAGTCGTCGATCCACAAGACCGTCACCTGCAGCACCAACGCGTTGATCAAGGGCAGGTCGACCAGCGGATCCGGGGGATTCGCCGGTTGATTGAGCGGATCCACGACCCAATCCACGCGGCGGAACAACAGGAAGGAACCTCGCACCGAGCCAACGACATCGGTGGACTCGCCGATGTCGGCGGGTGGCCGCCGGTAGTCGCGTCGACGCGTCTGGGCGTCGATGCCGGTCTCGTCGTACGGAAGTGTCGGCGCGGCAACACCCGAGAAATCCCGCGAGATGAGTTCCACGAAGCTGCGCGACTGCAGCTCGGCCATCGCGTCCTGAGCCACGCGTTCGCCCTCACGCAAGAAGCCAGAGGCCCGCTGAGCCTCGACGCTGCGCCCCTCGATTGCAACGAGGCCGACGATCGAGATCGCGAACACCACGATCGCGACGAGCACCTCGACCAGCGTGAAGCCGCGCGCGCGACCATCACCACGCGTGCCCGATCGCGGGCCGCGGCGTAGAACAGTCGTGTGGGGTATGGTCGACAACGGCAAGCCTGCGGGTTTCTAGTCGAGTTGCTCGAACGTGCGGATCAG
>CANLQR010000364.1 GCA_947492135.1 Deltaproteobacteria bacterium
GGACCGGCGAGGGGTAGCTCCAGCAGCCGCAGGTTGACCTTCTTGGCCAACAACGCGCGCGCATCGGCATCGAAGCTCGGCGCGATCACGACCTCCAGGAACGTGCTTGCCAGGAGCTCGGCCGTCGCGCCGTCGCAAGGCTGTGAAAGCGCTACGATCCCGCCAAAAGCGCTCTCGGCGTCGGCCTGCTGGGCGCGGGCGTAGACCTCGCTGATGGGCGTCCCGGGCACTGCTACCGCTGCACCGCAGGGTGTCGCGTGCTTGATCACTGCAGCCGCACAACCGAGCGCCGCGAGATCGCGTACCAGCCCAACTGCGGCATCGGCATCCAACAGGTTGTTGTAGCTCAACGGCTTGCCCTGGAGCTGCAGCGCAGCGTCGAGTCCGTCGGTCTCGCCCAGTGGATAGAACGCCGCCGGCTGGTGCGGATTTTCGCCATACCGCAGCGCCGCACCACGCTCGCCCCCGACCATCCAGAAGCTCGGCAGCTCATCCGAGTCAACGCGAGTCCCATCGTCGTTCCAGCTCGCGAGATACGTCGCGATCGCGGCGTCGTAGGCGGCAGTATGCGCGAACGCCTTGCGCGCGAGTCCCCGGCGGGTCGCTTCGGTGATGCCACCGCTTTGGGCGACTTCCTGGGCTATCCGCTCGTAGTCGGCCGGATCCACCACCACCGTGACGCGCGACCAATTTTTCGCGGCGGCACGCACCATGGTCGGCCCACCGATGTCGATGTTCTCGATGGCGTCGGCAAAGCTCCGGCCCGGCTCGGCGATCGTCTGGGCGAACGGATACAGATTCACCACGACGAGATCGATCGGCGCGATCGCGTGACGCGCGAGCTCGGCTTCGTGCTCAGCCGTCGGCATCGCCAAGATGCCACCGTGGATCTTGGGGTGCAGGGTCTTCACCCGTCCGCCCAGAATCTCGGGCGCCTGGGTGTAGTCGCTGACCTTGACCACCGCCACGCCGAGTTCGGCGAGCGCCTTCGCAGTTCCGCCCGTCGACAGCACCTCCACGCGCGTGTCGATGAGCAATTTCGCGAGTCGCTCCAGCCCGGTTTTGTCGCTCACGCTGACGAGCGCTCGCCTCAGCCTGCAGACATCGGTCACATCCGCGCCGTACACCCGAGCACCCCGGGTGGTCAAGCCCGCGCTACCCGAGCCGGACCCCGATTCACCGCGGTGGCCTACGGTGGCCGCCAGCGGCGTTGCGCGGGATCAACGGCGAGTGGAACACCGCTTAGTCAGCACCGCGAGCAAGGTACGCGAGCAAGTCGTCGCCGCCGTGTTCCTTGAGCTTCATGAGCCCACGCACCTCGACCTGACGGATCCTCTCGCGCGTGAGATTCAGGATCTCCCCAACCTCTTCGAGCGTGATGCCGCCCTGCTGCGCGACGTCGAGCGCGCAGCTGTGCTGAAGCTCCCACACCTCGAGATCGGGGAAGTTGATCTTGATGCTGCCCGTGGCGGGATTGACATCGATGTACAGGTGGTACTTGCAGCTGACGTACGGGCATGGGCGGGCCACGTTCGCACACTCGCCGCGGGCCTTTGGCCGCCAGTAGCTGCGCTCCGGGTACAGCAACGCACCGATGCGGAGCTCTTCTTTCGTGAGGCGCTTCATCGCGATGGTCTTCGCGCGGACGCGCCGCACGATCGGTCGCGGACCATCGTCGTCGTCGTCGGCATCGGCTTCGATCCCAGCGACTCCCGTGTCGGCTTCGATGTCGAGATCGGTTTGGTCTTGGGCGGTAGTTTCGTACTTGAGCATGAGGACCCCTGGTGCGGTGGACGTGGAGGTGGAGCAGAGAAGTTGAGGGGGAAGCGAAGGGAAACTTGGCTGGGGTGCGCGTCGTGGTCGGCCGACGACGCACTCGAAGTCAGAGCAGTTCGGTGGCGCCCGCAGCCCCGCCGCCACGTGGCCGCACGGCGTCCTTGGCGTGAAGGATGAGCTTTTCGAGGCGATGCACGCCCTCGAGGAGTTCGGTCGAACTGCTGCGGATCGCGGCAAGCTCATCGCTCAAGCGGAGCCGGGCCTCGGGGTCCTGGGCGGCGATGCGCTCACCAAAGAGACGGAACAGCTCCGCGAGGGCCTCGTCGAGGACCTCAATGGTGTCCTTGAAGGTGAGGAATCGGGCCTGGATCTCTTCGATCGTGTAGTGCTCTGCCATCAGCTTCTTGATGGCGTTGATGCGACGCACGGCCCGTACCGGATAGATGCCCAGAGAGCCCAGGTGCTTGCCCTTGCGGCCCACTCGGCGCGAGCGCGGCACGAGGCCGAGCTGCACATACTTTCGCAGTGTCGCTTCGGTGAACTTCACGTCGCGCGAAGCGAACGCGACCACGAGCTCCTGCGACGTCAACCCGTCGGGAGTAGCGGTCTCGATCTCACGGACCTGAGATTCGGTCAGCGCAACTTGCATGACAACTCGACGAGGAGAGCGGGAGAAGGAGCGGGAGGGAGTGCGCGGGGAGGTGCGCGAGCGGGAGAGTGAGTGCGCGAGTGGAAGCGGCGTTGAGTCGTCGAGGACGCGTCGCAGGTGCGGCACGTTCGACTCGTCGTTGGCAGCGGGCGCTTCTCCTCGTGTTAGGAGAACCGAGTCTCAACGCCCATTTCAATGTATTCCATTGAATGGATTTTAGGAAGCACTTTATAATCACGCTGGTCAACTTTTAGTTGTGTACATACTGGCACACAGTTCAGTGCGCGACGCTGTCGCGACGGAAGCCATGACTCCGCGTCAAACCGTTCGCAGATGCGATTCACGGTCGTTCTGGCGCACGCGCGCCGTGGGTGCCCGACACTGCACGCGACCGCAGCGGCCGGGCCGCGCGGGCATGTGTTCAGTACCACTCAGTGTCACACCTGAACGACTCGTCAGGTGTGTCGAGGTGCGGCGCTCACTCCAACGTCGGGCCGCTAGTTCCGAGGCGCACGGTCGGAGAGGTCCCCGCTGCGAACTCGAGGCGACCACCACTGACCCACGGGTTGGTCTCTTCCGCTCGCCAGTCGATGCTGTGCGAGCCCGCGCTGAGCTGGCGGGTTGCCTTGGGCTCGACGGCGAACCCGGCTCCGCCGTCGATGCGCACCCAGGCGAAGCGCAACGGCGGCCGCAGCCGAAAGACAACCTCGAGCTTCGCCTTGGGTGATGGGCTCGACGCTGGCGGCTTCGTGCTGTCGGCCGGACGCACCGTAGGCTTCGCGCGAGGATCGGGCTTGGCCGCCGAAGCCTTGGCGTCGGACGACGCCGGGTCGCTCGCAGGAGCTGGGGCGAGCGCGGGCCCACCCGCGGGTGTGGGCTCGGCCACCGGCGGCGCCGGCTCGGGCGGCATGACTCGCGGACTCTCTGGCGCCGCGGCAACAGTCGGCCTGGCGTCCGCAGGCGCTGTGATCAACGCCGGTTCGGGCAGCCCAGACGTCGCGTCCCCGTGCGCCGCCGCTGCAGCGGTCTGTTGTTCCTCTCGGCGGGCCGCAAGCACCTTCGCGACGACATACGTCGACCCGGCTGCAACCACGACGAGCGCACCGAGGCCGGCGATCCACATCCACGCTGGTCGCTGCGACGCCGCGTCGGGCATCGTCGAGACGTCACGTAGCGGCAAGATGGCCCCGCCGCTGTGGGGCTCGGTGGGCTCGCGCGAGGGGTTGGCAGCGGTATGCGTCGGCGCCGTCGGAGCCTCGGTGTCCGCGAGCGCGCTGACCCCCGAACGCTCCTGCCGCACATACAGCCCCGAGCGCGGCGCGTCGACCCCCATGAACCCTCGGCACAACCGGGCGAGCTCGCTCTTCGCGTTGCGGTATCCCGGCCACGCCTCGAGCATGGCCGCGGCGTCCTGCGCCGACGCTACGCGGCGGTTCTCGTCGGGCTCGAGCAATGCCAACCGCAGCTCGAGGAGCTCGGCCGGAACGTCGTCGCGCGCCAACGCAGGTGTCACGCCACCAAGAATCTGATGGTAGAGCGCGACCTCGTCACAGTCGGCCCTGAACCTGTCGCCCGAGAGCAACTCGTGGAGGATTGCCCCCGCGCCGAAGAGGTCGACCTTGGGCGACTTGGTGCGACCCGCGAGATGCTCGGGCGCCATGTATCGGAGCTTGCCCTTGATATGAACGCCCGAGGTCTCCTCGGTCGACAACCGCGCCACCCCGAAATCGGCCAGCTTGACCTCGCCCGACAGGCTCACCAACACGTTGTGTGGCGAGATATCGCGGTGCACGATCCCGATCTGCCGGCCTTCGTGGTGCAGCGTGTGCGCGTACGACAACCCCTGCAGAACCTCGCCGATCACGTAGCCGACCAGCGACAACGACAGGGCCTGGCCGCTGGCGCGGGCAAGCTGACAGATCTGGGAGAGGTTGAGGCCATCGACCCACTCCATCACCATGTACAAGCGGTTGCCGTCGAGCCCGGCGTCGAAGACCTGCACCACGTTGGAGTGCGACAGCAGCATCGATAGCCGCGCCTCGTCGAGGAACATCTTGCGGTGGCGGTCGTTTGCCGCCATCGATGCCGTGATGAACTTGATCGCCACCGTCTTGGAGGCGCCCCCTGCCAGCTCGCGGTGACCCATCCAGACCTCGGCCATGCCGCCGCTGCCGATGCGACGCCCGAGTTCGTAGTCACCAACACGATGCGCCACGGTATCCCGAGAGTGGAGCCGACCAGCCCTGGCCGTCAAGGCAAGCGCGATGTCGTGACGGACTCCCTGGAGGTCACAGTCGCCAGGGTGATGGTTCGCTGCCGAGCCGGCGTCGCCAGGTCACGGGGTCGTAGTGCTCCGGGCCGCCGTACTTGAACGCCTTCTTCTCGTGCTGCCAGACCGCGCCGCGATCCAGACAGCCGTGAAACCGATCCGCACGCGTGCAATAGACGCGGATGTGAAAATGGTTGTCGTGCGGCAGCGAGTCGGCGGGCTGGCGCAGGATGGTCTCGGCGTACTCGACGGCCCACCGAGGTCGTTGCTTGCGTCGCGCCCAGGCGAGCAACTTGGCGCGGAGTCCATTCGAAATGAACACCCACTGTAGACGGATTGCAGGATCGCCGAGCAACGCCTCGAGAAGCTCCCAGTTGCGACGCACGTCGAAACGGCGGTCGGCCCAGATCGGATCGGCGTAGCCAGTCTTGTCGCGCTTGCCGACGTAGGGGACGCCTTCGTCATCGAACGTCATCATGTCGTGGTCGGGCGGCGCGAGCGGCTTGCCTTTGGCGTCGGCCGTGTAAAACAACAGATCGACATCGCGACCACTGTGGTGACTGTTGTGCCACTTGGACGACCCACCGCGGTTCCGGCTGAAGTCCGCGACGCCGAGCGTGGCGCGACGGTCGCTGGCGTGCACCCGACCCGCCGCCCTGGCCACGGCCCCAACAATCTCATCGGTTCCAAACTGAAACCCCCGCTCCTTCCAGCGCGGCGGCACGCGGAACCCGGGTCCGCGCAAGGGCAGGCGCGCGGGGCTGCGAATCCGCCCGCGGTTGCTGCTCGCCACCGAAACGCTGGTCCCATCGGTCCACAGGTTCGGGCCGGCGCAAGCCGTCTGGGCCAACGCCAACCCGAGCACCAAGGCACGCACCCCCTCATCATGGACCGCGGTGCGGACCGAACGCCAGTTTGAGGCCACAAAATGGCAACGCCCGCCCGGGGAACCGGACGGGCGCTTCTTGGGTCATCCCCGCAAACGTCAGTTCTTCTCTTCGAACTCGGCGTCGATGACCTCGCCGTCGTCCTTGGGCTTGTCGCTTGGCGCGCTGGGACCCGCGCCGGCGCCGGGCTCCCCTGCCCCGCCGTCGCCCGCGGGCGCACCGGCGGCTTGCCCACCCGAGTACATCGCGGTCGCCATCTTGTGCGACGCCTGGGTCAGCTTCTCACGGGCGGCCGAGATACGCCCCGCATCGCCGGACTCCAGCGCCTGTTTGGCCTCGGCGATTGCCGCTTCGACCTCGGCTTTGGAGTCAGCCGGAAGCTTGTCGCCATTTTCGGCGATCAGCTTCTCGGTCTGCAGCATCATCGCCTCGAGGGCGTTGCTGTTCTCGACCTTCTCGCGGCGCTTCTTGTCCTCGATCTCGAACGACTTCGCATCGTCGACCATCCGCTTGATCTCATCCTCCGACAGGCCGCTGTTGGCGGTGATCGTGATCTTCTGCTCGCGGGTCGTGGCCTTGTCGCGGGCCGAGACGTTGACGATGCCGTTGGCGTCGATATCGAAGGAGACCTCGATCTGCGGCACGCCGCGGGGAGCCGGCGGGATGCCCTGCAGGCTGAAGCGCCCCAGGGTTCGATTGTCCGGCGCCATCGAACGCTCGCCCTGCAGCACGTGCACCTCGACCGAGCTTTGATTGTCCGCTGCGGTGGTGAACGTCTCGGACTTGCGGGTCGGGATGGTGGTGTTGCGAGGGATGAGCGTGGTCATCACGCCGCCCAGCGTCTCGATACCGAGCGACAAGGGGGTCACGTCGACGAGCACGATGTCGGTGACATCGCCGGACAAGACGCCGGCCTGCACCGCAGCGCCGGCGGCCACGACCTCGTCGGGATTGACGCCCTTGCTCGGCTCTTTCTGGAAGAACTCGCGGACCTTCTCCTGGACCAACGGGATGCGGATCGAGCCGCCGACCAGCAACACCTCGTGAATGTCCTTGACCGACTTCTTCGCGTCCTCGAGCGCACGTCTGCACGGCGCGAGGGTCTTCTCGACCAAGTCGCCCACGAGGCTCTCGAACTTGGCCCGAGAGAACTTGATCTGCATGTGCTTGGGGCCGCTGGCGTCAGCGGTCAAGAACGGCAGGTTGACCTCGGTCTCGGGTGACTGCGACAGCTCGATCTTCGCCTTCTCGGCGGCGTCCTTGAGCCGCTGCATCACCAGCTTGTCGTTCGACACGTCGATGCCGGTATCGCGGCGGAACTCCTCGAGCAGCCACTTCATGATGCGCTCGTCGAAGTCGTCACCCCCGAGCATCGTGTCGCCGTTGGTGGAGATGACCTCGACAACGCTCTCTGCAACCTCGAGGATCGAGATGTCGAAGGTTCCACCGCCGAGGTCGTAGACCGCGATGATCTTCTCCTGCTCGGTGCCCTTGCTGAGTCCATACGCGAGCGCCGCCGCGGTGGGCTCGTTGACGATGCGCTTGACGTCGAGTCCGGCGATTCGCCCTGCGTCCTTGGTGGCCTGTCGCTGCGCATCGTTGAAGTACGCCGGCACCGTGATGACGGCGGCGCTGACGGGCTCCCCGAGGTAGTCCTCGGCGGCCTTCTTCAACTTCATCAGCACGCGAGCGCTGATCTCCGGCGGCGGGTAGGCCTTGCCACGGACCTCGATGTGGGCGTCACCGTTGGCCGCCCGCACGACGTGGAACGGCATCCTCTTGGCCTCTACGCCGACCTCCTCGAACTTCCGTCCGATGAACCGCTTGGCCGAGAAGATCGTGTTCTCGGGGTTGGTGATCGCCTGCCGACGGGCCTGTTGCCCGACTAGTACATTGCCGCTCTGCTCGAAGGCGACCACTGACGGAGTGGTGCGGCCACCCTCTTCGTTCGCGATGATCTTGGGCTCCGAGCCCTCCATGATGGCGACGCACGAGTTGGTGGTGCCGAGGTCGATGCCGATAATCTTGCCCATGTCGGTATGGCTGCCTTTTCTCGCGTGCGATGGAACTCGATGAGGGGAAAATGATGCCGCGGCGGGACGTACGAGGACGCGACCGGAGCCACGGCGAGATGGGGGACGAGCGATGCCCTCGAAGCGGCGTCCGGGGGCGGGAGAGCCGACCCCTGGGGTCGACGATCGCAGCAAACCTAAGCCGCGCACCGGCAGTGTCAAGCCCGGCGGCGGGCCCCCTCCAGGGGCGCCAGATCACCAATGCTGACGTGATCAGGCGAACCGGCGAGCGGGACAACGACCCGACCCGTGGGGCTGCTCAGGTGCTGACGGACTCGGAGGGCTCGACCGTCAGGACC
>CANLQR010000365.1 GCA_947492135.1 Deltaproteobacteria bacterium
GGCCGTCCGCGTGCCACCAGCGCGCGTCGGCGGACTCGCGACCGAACTCGATCAAACTCGCCGACCGGGTGCCGTAGCCATGGGACGGGACGTGCACGCAGGTGCCCTCCATCCCTTGATCGCCGTGTTCGCGCAACAGCGACATCCATCGCTCCGGAGCCGGCGGGCGGGCACCGAATAGCGCGGGCAACTCACCGCGCAGGCGGTCGACGCGGGCAGTGGGTGCGGCGCCCAGGCTGCGCTCGGTGATCACGTGGATCCCCGGCGCGAGAGTTTCATGACGGAGTCGGACGCCGTCGCTCCACACCAGGTGGGCTTCGTTGGTGTCCGCCATCACCAAGTGAAACGGATCGTGCCAAGTGGGCGCCTCGGAAGCGACGCGCCGCACCGCGTGAGCGGCGCTGTCCTCGGTGAGCGCATCGAGCACCAACAGGCCCCGTGAGCGCCCTGCGCGCGCGCTCGCACTGCCGGTGAAGCGGTTGGTGATCCCCACGAACAACCGATGCGCATTGACGCCGATCCACGAGCCGCCGGACTGGAGATCGCGCGGCGCGTAGAATCGCACGCCCGCCTGCACGACCAACGCCGGCGCCCGCGACGGGCGCCCCAAACGCTCGTCGCGGTTGGCCGCGACGATCAGAGGCGATTGCCGCCACACGCGCGTCGCGACGATGAGCGTACACATCGGGCCTAGTCCTCGAGCAAGCGCACTGCTCGCAGGATTGTACGACTGCGAGTGACGAACCGATAGACGAGCGCTTTGGCGTGGTCGGCCGCAGCGACCGCGCGACCCCGCCCCGGGGGTTCGCGAAGGCCCCGTTGGCGCGGTGACGGCTACGTGGAGGGCGGGTTCTGGGGACCGCGGGGCCCCGCCGGCGGGGGCAGCTTCGTGAGCTTGCCGCGGGCCGCCTCGTAGCGTCGCTTGAGGAGGTCGCTCGCGACCTCGCGACCACCGAGCCCGAACGCCAGCGCGGCCGCGAGGCACAGGGCGCCGAACAGCAAGCCGAAGGTGATCAACACGAAATCCTCGGCGACATCGAGCTGGCGCACGCCCATCGTGCAGGCAAAGACCAGGACGGCGTAGCGGGCGAACTCGGCCAACCATCCCTGGGCTTCGCCGCGGCCCTGGGCTTCGCCGCGGCCCTGGGCTTCGCCGATTGTCGGGTCTGCGTCGTCGCGCCGGGCACGAATCACATCACGCACGTAGTTGCCGATCCCGAACCCGACGCCCACGACGAGCATCGCAACGACGACGTTCTTGACCATGTAGGCCAGAAACGCGTTGACGTACCCGCCCCAGGTGTCGAGCTGGAGGTTGTCGAGCGCCTGCGCAACGCCGAGCAGGATCACGCCGACCTGTACTGCGAGCCCCACGATCTCGCTGTACTCGTCGAGATGATCCGGGCGATCGGGGAGTTTGTTGAAGCCCAAGCTGCTCAGCAGACGGTCGAACCCGATGTTCTTGAGCGCGGCGGCGACCACACGGCGCAGCAACTTTCCGACCACCACACCCACGACGATGATGAGCACCGAGACGCCCAGCGCGGGCATCAGGGCCCAAAAGCGGGTCATCATGCCCGTCAGCGGCACGCTCAGCGTTTCGAGGCCGAGTTCGTTGAGCGCCGCAACGCTGGCCTGGAACATCACGAACACAAACAGCGCCGTCGCGAGCACCGCGGACGGCGAAGACTTGCCGGTGAGCTTGTCGAGCTGGACCTTGGCCGCGAGCCCGTCGAACCCGACCGACTGCAACAGGTTCCGCACCACCGCGCGTACGATGCGGCCGATCACGTAGCCAGCAATGAGGAGCAACGCGGCGACGCCCACACGCGGCACCAAGGACACAACGCGGTCGATGGCGTTGCGCAGTGGCCCCGCGATTGGCTCGATCTCGAGCGCCTCGAACGCCCCCGCAAGGCCGAAGAACACCATCAGCCAGAACACGACCTTGCCCGTGGTGTGGGAAAACGGCTGCGATTGGGACTGGGCCGGGCCCGCCTCGGAGAGCTGTGCGAAACGGCGGTCGACACCGGCGCGATCGAGCGCAGCGGTGACGACTGTGCCGAGCACGCGACCCGCGACGTACGCCGCCAGCATGATCAGCGCCGCCTTACCCATTCGCGGCAGCGCCTGCGCCACGGTGTCCACCAACCGCTCGATCGGAGTAGCGACCTGCTGTAGCCCGGCGAACTCGAGGACCGCCACGATGACCAGGAGCATCGCGATCCAGAAGACAATCCGGGCCACGAAGCGCTCGACCACGCCGCCGTCTGCACCGCTCTCGCCGTGCCGCTGTCGGAGCAGCATCGCGAGTCCGAGCTTCTCTGCGATGATGTTGTCGAACTTGGTCCGACTCAACAGCTGGAACGCCCCGTAGCTGAGCAGCTTGGCGACGATCCAACCACCGATGAACAACAGGATCGCCAGCACCACTCGCGACGCGGTCTGCACCACCTCGTCCGAGGCGAGCACGCGGAGCTTCACGGTCCAGTCGTCGTAGGTCGGGCCGCTCGCGGGCGCAGTCGCCTCAGGCGGGCGCGCCGGCGCGCCCGCGGGCGCCGCATCGAAGACCGCGACCGTGGTCTGGGCGTGCGCAACACTGGATGATGGCACCGCGACCGCGACCACCAGGGCCGTCAGAACCGCGAAGAACAGCAGGACACTGGACAGTCGTGATCGCATGTCAACTCCTTGTGGACCGGGCAAGGGGCGGTCGGCCACGGCTTGTTATCACACCCGCACCGCGGTGCGTTCCTAGAGCGGGCGAGCCCGGGAATCGGCGCACGGACAACGTTCGTCGGCTGCCTAGACCGCCAGGCCCGCGCGCGTCGATCCACGTGGCCCGGTCTGCGCTTCGACTTCGCCCGCAAGCACAGCCGTCAACGCCCGGGTCAGCGCCGGAGTGTCTCGCGGCGGCACGAGCACCATTTTGCCGGCGTCGTGTTCCATCTCTGGAATCCCACCTACCCGTGTCGCGACCACCGGGACGCCGTACGCAAACGCCTCGCGCACCACGAGCGGCGCACCTTCGGAAAGCCCGGCCACGTCCCGCGACGGCACACAAACCACATCGGCTTGCGACAACAACTCGTGCTTGGCGTGGGCGTGAACGAACCCGTGAAAGCGGGCCGGCAGCCCGAGGCGGCGAGCCAGCCGCTCGAGCCGGCGGCGATGCGGCCCGTCTCCAGCGATCTCCAGACGCGGCACCGGACTCATCGCCAACGCTGCTGCGAACAGATCGTCGACGCCCTTTTGCGGGATCAGGCGCCCGAGGTAGAGAATCGTGGGCGGTCCGGATCTGGGCCCATGCACGGCCCGGAGTGGCCCGGCGGGCACGCAGTGGATCATCGGTTCGACGATGAGACGCTCGGGCGCGACCACACCGGCGAACAGCCGCTCGAAGCGGGAGCGCTTCTCCGCCGAGGGAAATCGCACCGCGTCTGCGTGCCCCATCCACCCAGCGTAGCGATCGCGAAGCGGCCGTGGCAGCCACAGCAACACGTCGACATCGGTCCCGTGGCCGAACAGCTCGAACGGCACACCGTAGCGCACGCACTCTTGGGCCACGATCCAGCCCCCGGGCAGGAGCATGTGGGCGACCACGCGCTCGATCCCGCCGGCCTCCAGCTCGCGACGCACGGCGTCCTGTAGTGCGCGGACCAGAGGCCAGACCAGCAGCGCCCGCCACGGCCTGTCGCGGATGTTCTCGAGGATGCCGAAGTTGCCCGTGAGGGTCGCGAGCGCACGCGGAGCGTAGTCGAAGCGAACGATCTCGCAGGGCCCAGGCAACACCCCGGAGCACCATGCGGTACGCGGGGCCAAGATCCGCACCGCCACGCCGCGGTTCGCGGCCTGTTCCCAGTGGCGCAAGATGAACTCCCCGCGCGGATCTCCGGGATACTGCGGGAACGTCGTCGAGACCACGAGGGTCCGACTCACGCCTGTTTCTCCACGAAGAACACCGAGAAACCCGCGAACTTTCGGACCGCCGAGTCCATCAACGCCCACTCCGCGGCCTCGACCGCGCGACCGAGAGCGGGCACCGCGAAGACCGCAGGATGGGGGGTGATGACTCGGATTCCCGAGACCCCGGTCACCTTGGCGTTGGTCGGCAACATCGCCACGACCTCATCGGGCGTGAAAAACGCCGTCGTGATCGCTCCTTCGTCGAACTTGGTCGACGTCGCTTTCGGGCCGAACACGCGCTTGATGAGGTAGCGCAGCGAGTGGCGGTTGTAGATATCGAAGACCAGGTGCCCCCCGGGTCGGATCACGCGAACCATCTCGGAGAGCGCGAGCGACAGCTGGGGGACGTGCGACAGCACCTTGAAGCTATAGGCGACGTCGAAGCTGTTGTCGGGAAATGGGAGGGCGGTCGCCGATCCCTCGCGGACATCGAGGCCCCGCTCGCGCGCGCGTTCGAGCATACCGGGAGACAGATCGATGCCTTGCGCGGTCCGGGCGAACGCGGCAACCCGCGCGAGCACCAGACCCGTGCCACAGCCGACCTCGAGCACGTCGCGGTCGGCACCGACGCGACGGACCAATGCCGCCGCCTGATCGTCGATGAGTTTGTGGTACCCGCGGTCGCGGTTGCGATCGTAGCGCTCAGAAAACGCGTCGTAGTACTCGCGATTGTCAGTCATCACTGGTGCTCCAGTTGAACGTAGAGGTCGACGTAGTGGGCGGCCATGCCCGCAGCGGAAAATCGGCGCTCGACCAAGTCGCGTGACGCGGCGCCCCAGGCACCAAGACGGGCTGGGTCGATGGCTGCGGCGGCGATGGCCAACGCCGCCGCGGGCGGCTCCCGGGGGAGTCGGATGCCGACCTCGAGGCCTTCGGCGTCAGCCACATCGAAGATCTCGGACACCGGCGCCACGTCGAGCGCGGCGATGCCGACGCCACGCGCGAGGCCTTCGAGCAAGACCAGCGGCAGGTCGACTTTGCGTCGGGTGTGATCGGCGAGATACAGCTGCAGCGAAGCCTTGCGGAGCAGCGCGTCCATGTCTTCGACCTCGGCGATCACCTCGACGCGGCCGTCCGCGATCGGATCGGCGAGCTCGCGGCGCACCCGGGCTCGTGCGGCCGCGTCGCCATCGCCCTTGGGTCGACAGGCGAGCGTGAGACGCCAGCCGGCGAACTCCGGGCGGGCCATCATTGCGCCCAGCACGATCACCTGGGTCGCGACCGCGTCGTCGAGATCACCGGCATACAGCAGACACCGCGACGCGCTGGGATCGACGACCGCGTGCGTCGGGACCGAAACTCCCGGGTAGATGCAACGCAGGACCGGGTGATCGAGGCCTGCGCGCTCGAGACGGACCCGCGCGTCCTGGGACGTCACGATGACAGCGTCGAGCCCGCGCAGGGCTCTGACGTGGGCCTCGGCGCCCTCCGAGGCAGGGATGGTCTGGACGAAGCGCCGTCGCCCGCCGAACTTGCGGACCGCGGCGAGGACCGACTGGCTCGCACGATTGGGCGAGAAGAACAGGTGGACGTCGAGCTCACGCAGCCGAGGATCGAGCAGTGTGCCAAGCAACCGCGCGCGGTCAAAGAGCCCCGGCGCATAGCCAATTGCCGCGGCTGGTAGCACGCGATCGTACCCTGGCCGCAGCGGGGCGCTCGGATCCCCGAGGTAGGCGCACTGACGATCGCTAGGCAATCCCCGGACCAGCGTCGACGCCAGCACCGTGGTGCCGTCGCGCAGCGGCGCCCGCAGCGGCTTGCTGAGCATCAGCCACCGGAGGTCAGCTGCCACGACGCAACCCCTTGAGTTCGGCGATCGTCAACAAGCGAATACCCAGGGCCACCGCCGCGAATGTCGCCGCCAGCACTCCCAACTTCGCGACGATCGCCAGCTTCCCGACGATTCCCGCGGTGGACACCGCCGGCCACAGCCACGCCACCGCCTCGACGGCGACCACGCAGCCGACCAGCCGCGCCAGCTGCGTCGCCCCTACCCCCGCTGAGAACACCCGGACCAGCGCAATCCCTGCCCCGATCGCCGCCAACGCGCCGGCGCCCGCGACCGCCCACGCAGCCCCTGTCGTGAACATCCCGGGGATCAAGATCCAGCCGGTCAGCGCGGCCGCAGCCAGCGGAAGCGCGACCAGAGCAACCGCCGCGCGGGGATGCTTCGCGCTGTTGAGGATCCACGCCACGGTGACCGCGAACGAATAGCCCGAGAACCCCCACACCATCAGGCGCAGCTGATCGGCCGCACCGCCGTAGGCCTTGGGGAACAGCAGCGCCTGGATGTCGCGGGAGCACGCCGAACCGATCGAGCTCATGAACGCGAGCAGTACGAGGGTCACCTTCGCGGTCTGCGAGACGTAGAGACGTACCTTCTCGACCTCACGCTGATGGTCGATCGCGGCGATCAGCGGAAACGCCAGCAACGCCACTGCGTTCATTAGGCTGTAGGGAACCAGGGCGATCTGCTGAGCGCTGGAGTAGTAGCCGACCGCGTCGTCGCGCGCGGCGGTATCGGCGAACGACTTGAGCAGCAGCACGTCCACCGACTGCAACAGGTTGGTGATCGCCGTGAAGACGATGAGCTGCCCCGCAAAGGTCGCCATCGACGCGACGACCTGGGTGGTACCGGTCGGCTGCGGGGCCGCCCCGCTCACCAGCGCACGCGACAACAGCAGCGCGAGCACGCTCGCGAGCGTGAAACCGCCAACGGTGGCGGACAATCCCAGGCTGGTGGAGGCGGCAACGATGATCAAGGCGGCCTTGCTGCCCGCCATCGCAATGTCGAGGAGCGCCTGCCGGCGAAAACGCCGGACCGCGTTGAGCGTGCCCAGGTTGACGGCGTACAGCGCGTAGACCAGCGAGATCGGGGCGACGACCCGCAGCGGCCCGGCCAGCGCCGGCTCCGCGAGCACCCAGTCGGCGAGCAGCGGCGCCGCCAGCAGCAGCACGAGCATCGTCGGCCCGCCGAGCACGAGCGCCACACGCATGCCGCGGCTGCGCAAAGCGGTGTAGTCCGGACAGCCGTGATCGAACTGGGCCGCCAGCGGCCGACTCACCGAGAACAACAAGGTGTAGATGATCACCATGTTGGGCACGGCGATCAGCCGCGAGATGGCGTAGTACGACCCGTACTCGTCGGGGGCCAGCAGGTGGGTCAGCGAGATCGTGATCGCGTAGCTGGTGACGAGGAACCACAGCTTCGCGCCGCCGAGCCACATTCCAGCGCCGCCTAAGCCTGACTTTCGCGGGGCTGACTCCACGGCGGGCGAGTGTGCACGAACCCATCGCGAGGCGCACACAGGCCCTGCCGGGCCGTCTGCAAGTACGTGTGCAGGCGCACGACGCCGGGTTTGACGCCCCCGCCAAGCGTCCCTATGGTTCGCGTCCTCATCCCGTCCATCTTGGACTTCGGGCCCATAGCTCAGTCGGTCAGAGCGGCCGGCTCATAACCGGCTGGTCCCTGGTTCGAACCCAGGTGGGCCTACCGTTTCCATTCCCGGGAGCACCCATGAATCCGCAGATCACTGCGCTCTACGAGCTCCAGCACCGCGATCGCCAGCTCATCGCCCTCGAGCGGAAGCTCGATGCGATCCCCAAACGCCTTCGCGAGCTGGATGACGACCTCGCCAAGCTCGAGGCCATGCTTACGGCCGAGCGCAAGAAGTCCGAGGAAACCCGGACTTTCGAGAAGGCGCAACGCGCTCAGCTCGCCGAAGAAGAAGATCTGGTGCGCGCCAGCAAGGCCAAGGCCGGGCAGGTCAAGACGGCGCGAGAGCTCACCGCCTCGCAGCGCGAGGTCGAGTCGACGCGGCGCATGATCACGACCCGCACCGAGGAGATTCGCAAGCTCCAGCAGGGCTTCGAGGAAACCGTCCAACGGACCGAGGCGATGCAGAAGGCGCTGGACGAGCTGCGCGTCTCCGCGGACACGGAGCGAGCCCGACTCGAGGCGTTGCGCGCGAAGGTCGAGGT
>CANLQR010000366.1 GCA_947492135.1 Deltaproteobacteria bacterium
TTCGCCCTCTTTCACCCGCAGGACCGTCGCGACGTACTGATCGCCGCGCGCCCAAACGAAGGACGCGCCGAAGCTCTTGGCCGCGAACGGGGGCCCGAAATCCGACTCCTCGTCAGGGCGATCCGACGACTCATCTTCGCTCAACAGCACCGCGTCCGCAGGCTCGGACGGCAGCGCTTCTTCCAGTTCGGGCGCGTCGGTATCGACCATCACGGCGGCGAGACTACCGCAAAACCCCACAGCGCAGGGCAGGGCGCGTCCGACTCACTTGGGGGCGCCTGCAGCCTTGGGCTTGACCGGTGTCGGCGCGCTGGGTGACTGCGTGGTGGGCTTGCTCGGCTTGATGGGCGCGGGGGCGGCCGCAGCCTTGGGGGTGGCCGTCGACGGGAGTGGCGTCGCCGCGGGCGTCGGCGCCGGGGCTTTGGGGTCTTTCGTCGCTGTGGGCTCGACGACCGGTTTGTCGGCCTTGCCTTTGTCGGCCTTGCCTTTGTCGGCCTTGCCTTTGTCAGCCTTGCCCGCGTCAGCAGCGTCCGCCGGAGCCTCCGCGGCTTTCTTGCCGGGTTCTTCGACGTACCCCTGGTCGCCCTTTCTCTCAGCCTCGTCGGTGCGCTTGGACGTTCGCGAGTTCTCGGCCAGCCGAGCGCGTCGAGCAGCGTCGTGATCCCACTGATCGACCCGGCCGTCGCCGTTGACGTCGTAGCCGACCCGATCGATCCGCCCGGACAGATAGTACGTGTACATATCCGGCTTGCCGTCGCCGTCGCGATCGGTCTCGATCCTCAGCAGCCGGCCCTTGTCGTAGCGACGCCACGCGTCGACGAAGCCGTCGCGATTCAGATCCTGCTCGTCGAAGTCGAGGTCCTTGCCCTTGTACTGGCGACCGAGATCGATGCGCCCGTCGAAGTCGAGGTCGAACTGCTCGCGGACGATCTCGCCTTTGTCATCGAAGTGAAAGTACGCGTCGAGGCGACCGTCAAAATTCAGGTCGGCCTGCTTGCAGGCGAGCTGCTCACCCTGGCCCTGATAGATCGCCACCAAGTCGCCGCGCCCGTCGTGGTTGAGGTCGACCTGGTCCGTCCGACCGCCGCTGGCGTTGCACCGGCCGGTATCGACCACCAGCGCGCGGAGGTTCGGGTTGGGAGGCGTGGTCACCGCGGCATCTTCGGCGCCCTCGTCGGGGGCCTTCGACTCACCCTTGGCCTTCTCCGCCGCACACGCCGCCACGGCGGCCGGCATGCCCAGCAGCACCACGAGAGTCAGCCAACGTCTCACCACCGAGATACTTTAGGGTCCGGCGACACCTTCGGCAAGCCACGGGCTTCTATGATACGTCTGCCGCCCGGACGCCCCCGCCGCAAGCACCCATGAACGACCCACAGGTCAAGGCGCCGATTCCCACGGCACCGCCCGCCGCGAGAATCCGCAGTTTCTGCATCATCGCGCATATCGACCACGGCAAGAGCACTCTGGCCGATCGCATCATGGAGGCCACCGGCCTCGTGGGCGAACGCGATGCCAAGGCTCAGTACCTCGATCGCATGGACATCGAGCGCGAGCGGGGGATCACGATCAAGGCCCAGAGCGTGCGCATGGCGTACACGGCGCCGGACGGTGAAGTCTACGAGCTCAACCTGATCGACACTCCCGGCCACGTCGACTTTGGCTACGAGGTGTCCCGCAGCCTCAAGGCCTGCGAGGGCGCGCTCTTGGTGGTCGACGCCGCCCAGGGCGTCGAGGCCCAGACCCTCGCGAACGTCTACATGGCGCTCGACGAGAACCTCACGATCATCCCGGTGATCAACAAGATCGACCTGCCGTCGGCCGATCCAGAGCGGGTCCGCAGTGACATCGAAGAGATGGTCGGGCTCGACGCTAGCGACGCGCTGCTGGTGTCCGCCAAGAGCGGCATCGGGATCGAAGAGTTGCTCATCGCGATCGTCGACCGCATTCCGCCGCCCAAGGGCAATCGAGAAGGCAACCTCAAGGCCCTGATCCTCGACAGCTGGTGGGACAGCTACCGCGGCGTGATCTCGATGGTCAGGGTGTTCGAGGGCCGGTTGCGTCCGGGCCAGCAGGTCCGCCTGCTGTCCAGCCGGAAGACCTACCAGGTGATCAACGTCGGCGTGTTCGCGCCCGAGATGCTCGAGCTCACCGAGCTTTGCGCTGGCGAGGTCGGGTTCGTGGTGTGCAACGTCAAGGAAGTCGCGGAGAGCAAGATGGGCGACACCATCGCCAATCCCGACGACGACACCGCCGAGCCGCTGCCGGGGTTCAAGGAAATCCAACCGATGGTGTTCGCGGGGGTGTTTCCCACCGACAACGCCGCATACCCCCAGCTGCGCGATGCGCTGGCCAAGCTCTCGCTCAACGACGCCAGTTTTTCCTACGAGCCCGAGACCTCGTTGGCGCTGGGTTTTGGCTACCGCCTCGGCTTCCTCGGGCTGCTGCACATGGAGATCGTCCAGGAACGTCTCGAACGCGAGTACGACCTCGATCTGATCACCACCGCGCCGTCGGTGAAATTTCTCGTGCACATGAGAGACGGCACGACGTCGGTGATCGACAATCCCGCCAAGTTTCCCGATCTGGGCCACGCCGATGTGATCGACGAGCCGGTCATCGAGGCGCGGATCCAACTGCCTCAGGAGTACGTCGGACCGATTCTCAAGCTCTGCGAGGAACGCCGCGGCATTCAGAAGGACCTCAAGTACCTCACGCCGACCCGGGTCCAGCTGGTCTATGAACTGCCGCTGGCCGAGGTGGTGTTCGGGTTCTACGACATCTTGAAGAGCCGTTCACGGGGTTACGCCAGCATCGACTACGATCTGGCAGGGTACCGCGCCAGCGACATGGTCCGGCTCGATCTGCTGGTCAACGGCGAGCAGGTCGATGCGCTGTCGCTGATCACCCACCGCGACACCGCCTACAATCGTGGCCGCGATCTGTGCAACAAGATGAAAGACTTGGTGCCACGCCAGCAGTTCGAGGTCGCGATTCAGGCAGCGATCGGCGCTCGCGTGATCGCGCGAACCACGGTCAAGGCGATGCGCAAGGACGTCACGGCCAAGTGCTATGGCGGCGATATCAGTCGCAAGCGCAAGCTGCTCGACAAACAAAAGGCTGGCAAGAAGCGGATGAAGGCCATCGGCAACGTGGAGATCCCACAGGAAGCCTTCCACGCCGTCCTCAGCCTGGAGGATGGGTGACGGGCCCCAACCTCGAGGGGCAGCCCGCGGCGCCGACCGAGCCGACCGGGTCCTCCGGACGTGCTCCCCGCGGTGAACGCAAGCGTCGTTCGCCGCGGCAGGTTCGCGCGGCGGCGAGCATCCTCCAAAAGGAAGGGCGTCGGATCCTCAAGCGTCACGCGTCACGGATCGCGGCCGAGCCCGCCGATTCGATCCGGGCAAGTCTCGCTGCGATCGACACGCTGCGCACAGCGCAGGACTGGCATGGGCTCGAAGACGAGGCCGAACGACTCGACGAGACGCTGCACCAGCACGCGAGCTTCGGCCGCAAGAGCGCGCTGCGCGAGACCCTCGAGAACGTGCTGATCGCGGTGTTGGTCGCCTTGGGCCTACGCTCGTGCTTCTACGAGCCCTTCAAGATCCCGTCGGGCAGCATGATGCCGACGCTGCGTTCGGGCGATCACATCTTCGTCAACAAGTTCATCTACGGCATCCAGATCCCGTTCACCACGACAGTGGTTGGTGAGTCGCTCGGAAACATCGAGCGGGGGGACGTCGTGGTGTTCCGCTACCCGATCGACGAGGCCGAAGACTTCATCAAGCGGGTGATCGGTCTGCCGGGAGATGAGATCCGCGTCGCGGGTCGCACGCTTTCGATCAAGCGCGCGGGGGCCACCGAGTTCGAGGAGGTCCCGCGGGCAGCGTCGACCGAGCGGTGCCTCGACGAGGCGGGCGTCAAACACATCGCCAACTGCACGCTGTTCGAGGAGACGCTGGACGGCAAGACCTATCTGGTCCGCTACACCGCCACGATCGACGAGCGCGACGATATGGCGCCCAAGGCCCGCACCTGGAAGGTGCCCGCGGGCCACCTCATGGTCATGGGCGACAATCGCAACCAGTCCCATGACTCGCGCGAGTGGACCGTGAAGGTCGAAGCGGTCGGCGTCGACAGCTTGCTGACGCTCAAAGATCTACGCGATCTGACCGCTGACAGCATGTTCAACATGGACCGCGACGACGACGTCGGCGAGCTCAATGACGGTCGCCACGACAAGGTCACGTATCTCGCGAGTCACCGCTCGGAGAGTCATGACGTCACGCTCGAGGTCTGGCGCTCGCCAACGCTCGGTGCCCAGGCCATCTTCGACACCGTCGCCTCCGGGCTCGCGAGCAGTCGACCGACCACGATGGCCGAGCTGCTCACGGGTGCGGCGGCCGGTCCAGCCCGCGATCAGGCGATCGAACTCGGCGCAGGGATCGACCGGCTGGTGACCGCCAAAGACGCAGACGCCCGACAGGTGGTCCTGCTGCTCGAGCCCGCCCAGACCGTACTCAGCATCTCGTGCGGCACTGGCGTCTGCAAAGACGACCCCAAGCTGGCGAAGATCGTCGCGGACGTGCTCGCGAAGTTCCATCGCAACCATGCCCAGGACTCGCGCACGCTGCTCGATGCGCCCAAGGCGGTCCGCTATACGACCCACTGGTCGGGCCGCAGTGACGCCCGCGAGCACTACTTCGAGCGCACGTTGGTCAGGCCCGGTGGTGACAAGCCCAAGGACAAGGTGCGCATCCGTGCGTTCCGCAAGCCACCCGATGGCGTTGCGTTCGTCCGCGACGCTGCGCTGTGGGCCTTCGGGAGCTCGACGGGCATGGCGGATGCCGTACCCGAGCTCGGTGAAGAGGCGCTGCGGGTTGCGCGAACCGATGGTGTCGTGCTCGTGCTCACCGACAGCGCCCGCGAGATGGTCGTCGTGCTGGAGTGCGGCTCGGCGTTTTGCAAGGACGCTGCCGCGGCCACGGCGTTGGGCAAGATCGTCGTCGAGGGCATGCCGGCGGCCGCCGGCGATCGTCGCAAGCTCCGCGTGCTGCTGACGTCGGGCGAGGTCCCGGGCTACGAGGAGGTTCCGGTGGGATTGCCGGAGCTCGCCGAGTACGACCGGGTGCGGCTCGAAGGCACGGTTCGCGGGAAGGAACACACCGTCGAAATCGAGGCCTGGCTGCGACCTCCGGAGGGCCTGGCCGCCAAGGTCGAGGCGCTCGGAACGCCCGCAGGCCTGGTGCCCGATCCCGGCGTGGCCGAGGGCGCGCTGGGACTCGAGCGCGAGGACGCCTTCGAGTTCGTGTTCGCGGTTCCGCAGTCCGAGACCGTGGTGCGGATCGAGTGCCGCAAGGGGCTGTGTGCGACCCGAGACGTTGCGCTCGCCCTGGCGCACCGGGCCGCCGCCAAGGCCGTCGATCCGACCAATTTCATCGACCCGCAGGCCGAGCGGCCGCGGCCTTTCGTGCCGCGCGGCAACGTCAAGGGCCGTGCAGAGCGGATCTGGCTGCCGCTGGCGCGTTTCTGGCTACCCATCAAGTAGGCCGTGGCCCGCGCGTCCCGGCGTCCAGCCGTCCGCCCAGAGTCGGACCGAGGCTGGCCCGGCCCGAGTTGGCATCCGGCTCTTAGTTTACATAATCTATATTATCGGCGTTTGGGCTGGCCAGCCTTTGGAGCGCTGGTGTGGACCGCGCGTGATACTCGACCTGTATGGCTGAGCCCGACGATCCGCTGGTCGCTGTCCTGCGCCGCCTCGCCGCAGGCTCGCGGCGGACCAACGCGGAGCTCATCGCGGCTCTGGGCGCACTGCAGGTCGATGAGGCCGAGTGCGACCACGCCACGCGAATCGTGTGTCGGCTGCTGACCAAGGAGCCGCACACGTTCATGCAAGCCTGTCTGGGCGCCTCGCACTGGCGCGCGCGGCTCGAGGACCCGGACGTGCCCACGCGCGTCATGCGGATGGCCGCGAGCCGCATCAACCGTGTCAACCAGCGCGTGTTCGAGCTGTACGAGGCCGACGTCGGAACGACGCGCGAGACCATGCATCACCTCGACGCGGTGGCGCAGCACAACGAACACATGGTTCCGTACCTCGAAGTCCTGCTGCAGAACGCTGCAGCCGCGATCTTCGGGGTCTTCGAGGCCGCGCCCGAGCGCCTCGCCCAGCACTGGGTACCCCAGCTGTTCGACGAGCACGCACGACTGCGCACCTGGGTCGACGAGATCGTTGCCCGCGGCGACGCTCTCAAGCACTACGGTGGCGACACCAACACCATCATCGGCATCTACGATTGGATCCGGGACGACCCCGATCTTGGGTTCATCCGCCTCCCCCGAGACGTCGAGGTGCGCTTCGATCTCGGCGCGGGCTTTGGAACCCCGTATGTCGAGGACCTGTTCGCAGGGCCGTTCACGGCGCTCGATCTGCACCCGCCCTCCGATGCGCGGCGGCTCGGACTGACGATCGCGCTGCAGCGAGGCCGGCGCGACGATCGTAGGGCCCTGACGCCAGCGGAACAAGAGCTGTATCTGACGCGCCTCGATGCCCAAGCCTGGCTCTCGTACGACATCTTCGCCGCCCCGCTGCCCACGACCGCGTCGCGGATCCTGGTCGCCTCGTTCGGATTTCTGTCGAGCACAGTCACCAGCATGTCGCCGCTGCAGCACGCGATTCCGCTGCGGCTGCGGGCGCTCCACACCACGTATACCGCCGTGCGCCGCGTGATCGAGCAGGTGGCCGTGGGCAAGGACGTCTCGCTGTTCACCCTGCAGCGTGCGACCGCGCGGGCGTACATGAACCGGGCGGTGTTCCTGCGTTTTGCCGGAGGCCGGCTGGTGGACCACGGGTTCGCGGCAGAGCCGTACCAGGGCCGCTATGTACGCGGAGTGGTCCCGGTCCGCAGAGCTCCGCGGACCAAGAAAGACGCCTGAAGGGGCCCCCCGAGGGGCTCCTAGGCGCCCTGCCCGGTTCTAGCGCCGACGGCGACGACCGAGCCAGGCGAGGACGCCCAACGCGAGCCAGCCCCGCGATCCCTGCCCACCCTCGGTGCACCCGCAGCCGTCGTCGCTGTCGGTCCCGCCGGTTCCACCCAGGCTATCGCTCGCGCTGCTGTCGGCGCTCGCGCTGTCGGTCTCGGTGGCGCTCGCTGAAGCATCACCATCGCTGTTGCTCGCCGAGTTGCTGTCGGAGTCGTCCCCCGCGCTGGTGTCGGCGGCCGAACCCCCGCTGGTCGTGGCCGCGCCGGTGTCCTCGGCGGGTGGCTCCGCATAGTCGATGTGCACCGGGATCGCGACGTAGGGCTCCTCGAGCGGATCCTGGCCCACGCAGCTCACGTAGCTGTACGTCCACTGCGGGGCGATGTCCCAGCCGGCGGCGTCCGCGGGCGCGTCGGTGGCCCGCACCGTGATCACGATCTCACGGGTCTGGTCAGGGCCGACCGTTCCGATCGCGACGCCTGTATCGAGGTCGGCGGTCACCACGGCGTTGCCGTCCACGTCACCCGCGTTGCCATCGATCGTGAAGGCATCGAGCTCGAGGCCTGCAGGCAGCGGTGCCACCAGCGTGACGTTGTCCGCGTTGACCAGGCCGCTGTTGGTCATCGAGATCGTGAGGTCGGCGGTTTCGTCGATCGTGATCTCGCCGGGGGCGGCGCCAACCGACGTGTTGCGCCCGGAAAAGTCTGGCGCGTTGACGCCGATCGCGAACGCCACGGCCGTGGGCACAAAGGAGTCTCCGGTCGTCGTGGTGCGCAGCACCGCCTCGGTCTGGCCGTTGTCCAGTTGCCCTTCGGTCGACGACAGCGGCAGCTGCGTGATGTCCCAGCCCTGGCGGCCGCCGCTGCTGTTCACGCCCAGGATGGCGTCGTGATTGGCGGTGC
>CANLQR010000367.1 GCA_947492135.1 Deltaproteobacteria bacterium
GCAAACACCCGCACCGAGCCATCGGGATCCTCGAGCTCCCACACCAGCTCGCCCCGGCTCACCAGTGTGCAGCGATCGACGGGATGCCAGACCCGATCGCCCTTGCGCATCACCCCATCGACAAGCCCTGCGGTGCGAAACTCGAGCTCGCGACCGTCGCCGCCCTGCACCACCACACAGCCGCGCTCGATCCACACCCGCTGATCAAACGCGTGCGACCAGCCGTAGCCCAGCGGCCCCGGCCGCTCGCACCAGTTGCTGTCGTAGTCGCGCTCGAGCCGCAGCGGGATCGGCCCGGGCAGCTCGAGGTCCACGGCCGACGTGCTCACGGTGCCGCTGGCCACGTTCACCGGGTGTCCGGTGAAAAAGCACGCGCTTTTGTGCGCGAGCCGACGCGCGCGCCCCCAGTTGTCCGGCAGCACCGCGTCGACGAGGCCGTGGAGCTTCTTCGCGGTCCACTTGTTGCGCAGCGCTCGCATGCCGAGCATGCCCGCCGCGGCACCGAAATCGATCGCCGGCGGTCCCCCGATCATCGTCACTGCCGGACCCCCCGACGTCGCCACGACCGCTGCGGTCGGCAACCGCACCGGCTCGGAGCACGACAGCGCGATGTCTCCGGCACGCACGGCATTGCTGCCGCGCACGAGCACCGTCTTGGATCCCACGAGCAGCTCGGCGTCGCTGGGTGTGATCCCTTTGACGAAGGCCGTGCCCGGTGGGATGAAGATGTGCTTGATCGGCATGCTTGCCGCGTCGCCAGTCACCGTCGACATCCGACCGCCGATCAGCACCGGGCCGCCAGGGTCTACCGGCTGACCCATCGCCATCGCGAACAGGGCACCGGTGACCTCACCGACGACGTAGCCCACCGGATCGAACACCACGCTGCAGTGCGGATGCGGAAACGGCGTCGGCGTCGGGACCGGGGTCGGGACGATCTCGAGATGCAGATCGACCCCGACCACGATGTCGAGCCAGGTGCTCGCGATCGACATCAGCCTCGATCCTCGCGATCCGAGAGCAACGGTGGCGGTGCGGGTGCGTCATCAGGCACCACCGCCCGACCGCTCAGCGCCGCAAGCTCGTCACGCGAGAGAATGCGGCTGGCATCGTCACCCAGCGAGTGGTCGACGGCGTGCTGCAACGACTCGATCTCGTCGCGCGTCCAGCTTCGTGCGCCCTGCACGGGTGGTGTCGGGTCACTCGCGACACCGCGCAGGTGCAGCCGCGCGATCTGATCGAGCGTCAGCATTCCGGTGCCCTCGTCGAACGGTACGAACGCGGGCTGTGACGCCGCAGGTGCAGCCGAAGGCGCGGCAACACTCGCGGGCGTCGGCGGGGTACTGGGCTGGGCTGCCGGCATCGATGGCAACGCGACCGGTGGCACGGTCGCGGTCGAGACCTCGGGCTGCGCGTGCTCGCCAAAGCGCGCGGCCGCAGCGTCGAGGGCCGCCGCACGCTCGCCAAGACCACGCTTGCGGCAGATCGCGGCCAGCGTCCGTGCCGCCACCGCAGCACTCGACAGACCGACGCCCACCGGCGCGGCCTCGGCAAGCCCGACGGCCTTGGCCAAAAACGTGATCGCTTGCGGCTCCATCCGCAGCTCGAGCGCGGCCTGCCCGGCGAGTCGGCTGCCCTCGATCGCGAGCATCGAGCTTCCACTTCTCTCGGCGGCGAGCGCCGCATCCGCGTAGGCGACCAGCGCGGTGTGTCGCTCACCCCGCACCGTTCGCGTCGCTGCGAGCCCGAAGCCCGCGGTCGCGGCCTTGTCATGCATCCCGCTGGCCCGGGCGGTCTCGATCGCGCGCAGAAACGACAGCTCGGCCTCGCGCGTCGCTCCGGCCGCGACCAGATGGCCCCCCAGCGCGAGCTCGAGGGTCACCGCATCGCCGGTCCAGCCGGCCTCGGCCGCGAGATCGCGGGCGCCACGCTGGGCCGCGACCGCCTCGGCGCCACGACCACGACCGGACGCCAGCGCGGCGCCCAGCGACAGCCGACCGATCTCGCGGCGGCGCTCGCCATCGGCGTCGGGAACCCGCGACAGCACGTCGGGCCGCGAAGGTGGCATCACGCCACGCGGACCCGCCGGCGGCCGATCACGGATCAACGCCTCGAGCTCGGCATCCGCGTCCGCGGCCGGCAGTCGGGTGTCGATCCGCTGGGCCTGCGCACCCAGGGTCGCAACCAGGGGCCCGGTCGCGTCACCGTCGGCCTCGATCACGATCCACCGCACCGCCGCAAGCTCGCGCCGGCCGAGCAGCAACGCGACGGACTCGCGGAAGTTCGTCGGCGCCTCGACGTGACCCGGTGCTAGCACCACCACCAACCCTTCGCTGTGCGGCGGCGCGATCAGCAACAGCTGCCCGAGCTGCAGGCCGAACACCAGCCGCTCGTCGCCGCCCACCGGCGCTGCCGGCAGCGGGGCGATCGAGGCCTCGGCGCCCTCCCGGCGCCGCTCGTGCTGCCTGCGCGCATGCTCGGCGCGCTGCGACCACGCCGGCACCGCCCCGGTGTGCTCGTGCTCGAACGCCACGAACGGCGCGCGGTTGGTCGGCCGAAACTCCTGCGCCATCACCAGGCCGACGATCGATCGCCGCAGCTCGGGATCGACCACCACCTGCAGCAGACGGCAGCCCTCCTCCCGCAAGAAGCCCGCGAGCCTGACGACGAGGTCCTCGATGCTGGCGCTTCGCGCAGACATGGATCAGTTGATCTTCACCAGCGCCGACACCAAGCTCGCCACCGATACCGCGGTGACGTCGACCTTGGTGCCATCGAGCGCGGCGCCCGACGGACCCACCGTCAGCGACCCGCTCGCACCCGTACACGACGCCTCCATGCCGGCGAGCGCCGCGTTGGCGTCGAGTGTCAGCGTCGCGCCTTGGCCCGCGGTCGCCGCGATGCTCGCCGCGTTCAACGCCGCATCCGCCGTCAGCTCCAGCGTCGCGCCCAGGCCCGCGGTCGCGAGTACGCCGTCGGTCAACAGCACCTGACTGCCGGCGTTCGAGGCGAGAAACGCCTGCTTGTCGTCCATCTGCAGCGTCGCACCCGAGGCCGCGTTGACCATCACCGAGCTGCCCAGCCGCATCAGCGCGCCGCGACCGGCGAGCACCACGGCGGTCTCGTCGAGTCGTTGCATCGTGCCGGCCCCGGCCTGGAACTGGATCGTCATGCCGTCCATCACGATCGAACTCGCGCCCACCCGCAGCTCGATGCGCTCGGCCGCGTCGATCAGCACCGTGCCGATATCGGTCACCCGGACCTCGACGGCGCCCTTGACCGTCACCGCGGTGCCCGGAAGCCCGGCAACACCACCACCCTCGACCGCCAGGGTCTGATTGCCCTTGATCGTCGTGCGCTGATCGCCATCGACGGTGATCGACCGGTCGTGACCGACCGTGAGGGATTGATCGGCGCCGACGCTGCGCGTCTCGTTGCTCAGCACCTGGGTTCGCAGGTCACGCTGCGCGCGGACATAGATCTGCTCGGCCCCCGCCGCGTCCTGAAACGTCAGCTCGTTGTAGCCATCCCCACCCGGGGTGCTCTGGGTGCGGATCGTGCTCTTGGTGCGATCGTCCGGCATCGCGTACGGATGAGAGTTCGCGCCGTTGTAGACGCAGCCGACGCACAGTGGCCGGTCGGGATCGCCGTCGATGAACGCGACGAGCACCTCCATCCCCACGCGCGGGATGAACACCGATCCCCAGCCGTTTCCGCCCCACATCTGCGCGACCCGCAACCAGCACGACGACAGCTCGGGTGGACCGTCGGAGCGATCCCAGTGCATGCGCACGGTGATCCGGCCGTTGTAGTCGACATGGATGTCCTCGCCTTTTGGGCCCGTGACCACCGCGGTGTGCAGGCTGTGGATCCGCGGCCGCGGGATCGTGTGCGCAGGACGGTGCGGCACCGCGAGTGGCTGACACTCGAAGGTGTTGGTGTAGTTCGGGCCCGCGCGATGGTGGCCACCGCCAAGCTCGACCTCGGGGCAATCACCGCGGTGAAGCACCGACAGCACCAGCAGTGGTTCGACCGCGTCGTGGCCGACGTCGAAGAGAAAGTACGTGCCGACCGCGAGCGCCGACACGTTGCTGCTCCCCGACACCAGCGCATCTCGGCTCGCCAGCCGCTGCTGCTCGCGCTGGGCGGACGCGGTGGTGGCTTGCTCGGTCTCCATCATGGTCATCACCTCCATCGGGCTGCCCAATCGCCGCGGATCCACCACCTCCGAAGCCGATCCGGTCGCCTCGGCGGGGTAGCTCTGCTCGTACACGACCGCCTCGAGGATCCACTTCCAGTTGCGCTCGACCACTGCAGGGCCGGGTGTCCGGCGAACGATCGTCAGCGCCTGGAGGCTCTCGACTTCGGCCTCCTCGAAGTGCTCGGGGATCACGTGAAGCTCGGGCTCCTCGATCGCGATCTGCCCGAAGCCCCGCGTGGCCTCGACGAGGTGCATCACCGGCCGGGGCCCAGCGAACGTCAAGAACCACGCGATGCCCTCGTCCTCGAGCAGACGCATCGCGAAGTCGAGGTCGCTCTCGTTGTACTGCACGCAGTAGTCCCGCACGTCACGCTCGTGATCCAGCACCACCTCGAAGTCGCACTCGCCGACCGCGCCGAGCAACTCGCACACGAGGTCGACCACCTGGATGTCCTGGAAGATCCGGTATTTTGTAGCCCGGCGGGCCCTGGCGAGCAGCGGCTCGAAGCACACGCGCGCGTGCGTCTCGCCCGAGGGCGTCGCGAACGCCTCCACGCGCGTGACCTCGCCGACAAACGAACGCGACACGTCGTCCCGCGTGATCGTCACGCGGGCGCCGACACCGAGGAGATCCGCAGGGACCACGAGGCTCGGCGTCAACACGCGCAGCTCCGCGCACAGCGGCTGGCTCAGGCGCTCCTCGAGGACGATCGACCGCACGCGCCAGTCGAAGTCGCCACACTCGAACTGGTACTGCACGGGAGAGATCACGGTTGCCATGGCCTTATCGCCTCTCGCCGCGGGGGCCGAGTGCCGCAACGATACCCCAGCGCGATGGACCCCAAACCGCCGACGTCATCCGGCGCCGCAGGTCGGCCGCCGGTGCGTGGTCGTTGCACGGGGTGGCGCCGTCGCGGGTGCCTCTCGCCACGGACCGACGCCAAAGCCCCCCAAACGTGGCTTGACCCCGCCGTGGCCAAGTGTTCCGCCGCCAGCAACACGTCACCCAGTTCGGACCACGGGTAACGCCGTGGCGTTCAGCACGGCGCGACGCAGCACATGCTGAGGTCGACCGCACATCGGTCGGTGCACTGCAGGGCGCCGTCGAACAACATGAAGTCTGCGCAGGTGTCACCCGCCAGGTCTTCGCCGTCGCAGGCTTCTGACCCCTGCGCGACGCCGTCACCGCAGACGTTCAGCGTGCAGTCGCCGTGACACTCGGGGTTGTCGCCGGGCTCGCAGGCCTCTTGGCGCCCGAGCCAGCCATCGCCGCAGAATCCGAACACGCACGTCGTGCACTCGTCGGCGTAGTCGCGGTTGCCGTCGTCGCACTCCTCGCCGCCCTGGAGAATCCCGTCGCCGCAAGCCGGCCCCGCACACGCGTTGCTGCACTCGTCGTGGTCGACGAGGTTGCCATCGTCGCACGCCTCTTCGGGATCGATGACGCCGTCACCGCACCGCGCCGCGGGCGTTCCGCTGGTGCTCCCCGAGTCGTCCGTGGTCGTGGTCGTGCTCGGCCCGGCCGAGGTTTCGACGGCGCCGGTGCTGGTCGATCCGGCCCCCGATGCACCGGAGGTCGCAGTCGCACCGGTCGTCGCGCTCGCGGTCGTACTCGAGGACGCGTCGGTCTGCGCTGCCTTCGATTGTGGATCGCCGCACGCCAACGAGACGGCGAGCCACGTGGCGGCAGCCCAAGCCCTCACCGCGCCACCTCCAGGCTCTCACGCGGACCGAACACGAACAGCGCATCGCGTGCCGACTCGGCCTGGGTCTGGATCCACGCCCCAGAGCGCACGATGCGTTCGACGCGAACCTCGTCGATGCGACCGTTGAAGCGCCGATCGTTGGCGGGGCGATTGCCGATCGTCAGCGGCACGTCGAGATCCAGCAGCGGTGGGGCCTCGGGCAGCACACCGCCTTCGACGAAGACCACCTCGGCGCCATCCACGTAGGCCCGCGGCGCCTCGCCGGCCGAGGCTCTGAAGGTCAGTGCGACGTGCGCCCAGGTCTCGGGCGCAATGACGCCGTCGGCCGTGGACCACGTGATGGGCCCGCCCACGAAGTTGAACGCAAAGCGCAGCCTGCCGTTCTCCGCCACGTAGAACAGCCAACCCACGCCGGCGGATTCCTTGTGGACGATCCGACCCAAGCCATTCGCGCCCCAGTCATGGGGACGGATCCACGCGGAGACGGTGCCACCTTCGGAGAACACGTCGGCCAACGCGCCCGACGCGGCGGCGTCGAGCCGCGCGCTGCCCCCCGCGAAGTACCTTGCGGTCGCGATCTGGCCGGTGACCAGCGGGACCTCGCCATTGATCAGAAGCTCGCCAGCATTGGCGGTCACATCGATCGGCGGCTCGCCAAGGTGCCACACCGCAGCGTGGGGTGCGGCCCACACCCTGGCCGCGTCCTGGGCGTCGCGCGCGACGGGATTCCCGTAGTAGATCCACACGTCGTCGGCACCTGCGCCGAGTTGTGGCACCGAGATCCAGACGCTCGAGATGCCCAGCGGATCCCACTGCTCGATCTCGAACGGCACGGTGACGCCCTCGAGCGTGACGAACCGGAGATCCTCGCCGTCGGCTTGGAGGTGCTCGTAGTCGATGCGCGACCCGCCGAGCAGCACCAGCGCCGGCACGTCTTCGAGCCGCTCACCCAGTGGTGCTGCGAGCGTCAAGTGGTGGCGATGAGCCCACGCGCAGTCCCACCAATCGGGCGGGCAGCTCGCGGCGCCGGTGGTCGTGGAATCGTCGTCGGCACCGCTCGAGCCGTCGAGGGTCGCAGTGCTCACCGGATCCACGGTGGTCTCGACGGTGGTCTCGACGGTGGTCGCCGTCGCCGTCGTGGTCGTGGTCGCGTCGGTCGACGTGCCGCCGCCGGCCACGCACGTGCCTGCAACATCGTGGGGCCCAGCATCGCCGTAGCGCCGGCCTGACGCGCACGCCTCGTCGGGGAAGCTGCAGGCCCCCACGGTCTCGCAAACGCCGATGGCCCCACTGCCGGCGCACTCGAGATCGTCGTTGCACGCGAACCCACCGGTCTGACACGCCGCGGCGATCACCACCGCGCCGCTCCCGAGCACAAACCGCCGCATCGGCTCCACTCTACCAGCCCAAGCGGCGTCGAAGTGCCGCCCCCACGTCCGCGCCCGCCACAAGGGGCATGTGGGGCGAGTCGCTCATGCACCATACGCAGCATGCAAGGCGTCGCGGGTGGCGGCGTCGAGTGCTCCGCTTGGCGGCAGCCCGTGCGCGCGTTGAAACGCCATCACGGCAGCGGCGAGTGGATCGCTGGCGGCCTGCACGCCGGGCCGAGGCTGCGGTGGGGAGGCCGTCGTGAAGCCGAGGCTCGCCAGCCGATGGTAGGCGCCCTTGGGCTCCTCGACGGGGCCGAGGCCACCGATCGCGAACTCGAACTCCCGCAGGCCGACCAACGTGAGCGTCGCGGTCGTCGCGTCACCCTCGAGCGGTAGCTCGAGCACCTGACCGGCGCGCTCGAGCCGGCCTTCGCCCGTGTACTCCGCCAGGTCGCCCCCCCCGAACTCGTCGTAGCCGATGTTCGCGAAGTGAACCATCGACGCCAGCGGCGTCGACAGCTCCGAAGTCGCCCCGCCGAAGATCGCTTCGACCAGGTGACCGACGAGCAGCTCACGGACGACG
>CANLQR010000368.1 GCA_947492135.1 Deltaproteobacteria bacterium
GGCCCGCAATCGCCGCCTGGCGTATGGACTCCCGACCCCGCGGAACCCAGCGGCCGCGATCACTCCCGCGTTCGTGCGCGACGCCCTGCAAGGACTCGACGAAGACACCCGGGTGGTGGCCCAACAGATGCTCGCGCCCAGCGGCGCCACCCCGGCCCCCGATGAGCCGGGCACGCCCGCGATCTCGCGTGCGCGCGCGATGCAACAGGTCCGTGACACCGTGTTGGGCGCCGTGCTCGCTCGGCCCGAGGCCATCCGCGCGCTGCACCCCCAGATCATCGCGCTGCTCGCATCGGTGCAGCCCGAGGTCCGCCGCCATCCACTGGCCAGCTATCTTTTCATCAAGCTGCCGCTACAGCTGGTGCTCGCCCTGCTGACGCTGCTCAATGTCGCGTACGTGGGCGCCTACTACTTCTTCAACGACGAGGTCCTGGGCCGCTTCATCACCACCAAGGTCTCGGGGATCGTCGAGGGTGACCTCGAGCTCGGGAGCGTGCACTGGAGCGGTCGGCTGCTGCTCGATCTGCTGACCGGACAGGCCAGCCCCGTCGTTGTCGAGGACGTGACGGTCTACGAGCCCAGCAAGAGCTACGGCGGCGACCGGCGGGTTGCTGCGCACGCCGAGCGCATCGAGGCGACCTTGGTGTTGCACGAGATCATCCCGTGGAATCGCCTGGCGATTCCCGCAGTGTTCGAGATCCCCTGGGCGCTGCATTTTCCCGAGGTCGAGATCATCGGCGAGAGCCGATTCGACGTACGCGGCTATCGCGGCGAACATGACGACGGGCGAACCGTCTCACTGATCGGCCTGCGCGATGCGTTCTTGCCGTACAAGCCCACACCGAACAACAAGCGCGGCCTGTCCTTCGCGGTGGATCACGCCGTGCTGGCCCGCACCGCGATCAACGTCGACTTCGAAGAACTCGGCGACTGGCGGTTCGCGAGCACCCTGGATGCCGCCGAGTTCGCGCTGCGCTTCATGTCGCTGTCCCCACGCGAGGGCATCCCCGCGGCCCTGCCGCTACAGTTTTCGCTGGTCGGCACCGGCGGATTCGGGGCGTTGAAGATCGACGACATCGATCTTCCGCTCGAGGAGATTCACGAGGTGCACATGCGGGGAGGCACCGGCGACACGCCGTACGGCGACGTGCGCTACACGGCGCATGCCGTGGCCGCAGGGTCGGAGATCGATGTCGACGGTCGCCTGCGCCACGCTTTCTCTCGGGCACGTGATCCTGGCACCGAGCCGGTCGCGTACGGCACACCCGTGGTGTGGGGACCGGCCCCGACCGTGGAGATGTGGGCCGCCACGAGTGACGCCGGCCCCGTGCTCGCCCACGTCCTGGCCGAACTCGAGCTGCCGGACTACTCGCTCGACGGCACCCGCAGTGCGCTGGTGGCCCGCATCGAAGGACCGCTGTCCGATCCGGTCTATCACCTCGCAGCCGAGGGCCTGTTGGTGGACCCGCTCGACGAACCGGCGTGGGTGATCGACGACGCTCGGGTGTCGGTCCGACTCGCCGCGCAGCGACCGCCCGACCGCTGGAGCGACCTCTATCCAGCCAAGCGATTGGTGGCAACCTTCGACACGTTCGAAGGCAGCGCGCTCGATGGCACGGTCCGGCTGCGCGACGGCGAGCTCGCGACCATCGTGCTGCCCGGTGACGATACCGAACCGCTGCTGATCGATGGCGACTTCGACCTCGGTTCGGCGAACGCCGCTCAGCTCGTCCCGGACGACCAAGAGCTCGGGCAGACGCTCGCGGGCACCGCCTCTGGCCGCGTCCGCATCGATGAACTTCGGCTCGGACCGATCACTGGAAAACCCGGTTCCGACGGCGCTCCGATCACCCCGGAGTTCGGCCTCCAGCGCGCTCGGCTCGCGTTCGGGGGCATCGAGGTGCGTCGCGATCGAGGTCCCGCCAAAGATGGGCTGCCGCGCGAGCTGACCCTCGACGGCACCGTGACGATCGACGAGCAGGGTGCGATCGACTGGGACGAGCTGACGATCGGCGTCGACGGCGGCCAGCTGCGCACCACCGGCGGCATCGCTGGTGATCTTCGAGTCCTCGCCGAAACCCAGTTCGACTTGACGATCACCGACGGAAACGCGTTCGCGCGCACGCTGGACATTCCCCACTACGTCGACGACGTCAGAGCCCACCTGGGCATCGCCGGCCCAATCGGGGCCCCGACCGGTCGCGACGGCCGTGTCCGTTTCACACAGTTTGGCGGCGGCTTGTCGGGCGCGACCGACACGCGGATCTCGATCGACGCTGGCGTCTTGCACGCGCGCGGCGAAGACGTCCATCTGCTCGGCGGCGTCGGAACCCTCGACCTCACCGTTCACCTCTTCGAGCGCGGCGAACTCAGTGAGGACCCGCGAATCGCGGCGGTCGTCAAGCTGCAGAGCGTCGAACTCGGACCGCTCAGCAAAGGTGAGCTCGACGGCACCGCCGCGATCGAACTCGAGATCGGAGATGGTGCCGGCGGCACGGCGCGAGTCTCGGATCTCCGCGTCAGCGGGACCGCCGAGGTCCCCGTCTTGCGCTACGCAAACACCGAGTACCACGACGCAACGCTCGCCTTCCGCTGGACCGCGCAGGAGCTTGCGATCGAGCGGCTGGTGCTGCCGCTGCGTCGCCGGACGAGCCCCAGCCGCGAGGCCGCGAGCGACATCGAGGTCGGACGTCTGGTCGTTGATGGCACTGTCGGACTGGTTGGTGACTCGGCGCTCGATCTGCACGTGCGCGGTGGCGGCATTCCACTCACTGCCGTCGCAGACCTGCTCGCGACCGAGATTCCGCTGCGCGGCCAGGTCGGTGCAGGCACCGAGTTCGACGTGACGGGCACGCTGTCGAGACCCAGCGTCGAGGGCAAGGTGGCGCTGGTCGGCCTCACTGCCTTCGGCGTCCCGCTAGGCAGTGGCGTGCTCGAGGTCGAAAGCGCCGATGCTGGGGCCCAAGGGCCGTTGGCGGCACACCGCGAGGTCTGGGCCAAAGGCGAGCTGTCCACCGGGGCGCGGGGTGACGCCCAGATCGACTGGTCGATCGACGCCATCGTCGCGATCGGCAAGGTCAAGCGGGGCGAACGGACGCCACCGTTCGCGGCGCAGCTCGATGTGAGCTTCGCCCGCGTCGACCTGCCGCTGCTGCTGCGGGCCGCGGCCATCGAACTGCCCGGTGTAGAAGGCCAGCTGGAGGGACTCGCCGCGCACTTGCTGGTGTGCAACCGCGGCGATCCGATGCTGTCTGACTGTGCCGAGGCAGCCGCCCAGGACGACCGCCTCGCGCTCGCGGTGTCCCTCGACCGGGCGTGGATCCGGCCCGAGGCTCGATCGACCGTCGCGAGGCAGCAGCGAGCGAACGCCAAGTCGCCGTGCGCCGTCGCAGGGACCCTGTGCGCCGAGAACCTCCAGGCCACGCTCGACGGCGATACGCTCCGACTCGACCGCCCGCTGTCGCTGCGTTCGCCCGACGGCACCAACGCCGAACTCGGCGGAGAGTTCGATCTGTCGACCCCCGCGGTTGCGGCAGCACTCGAGGCTCAACCCGGAGGCGAGGCCCGGGTCTGTCGGGCTCCACCGCCACCACCGCCGAAGGTCGCGGCGATTGCAGGGCCCACGCCGGCGATCGGAAGCCAGGCCACGCTGCGCGGCGCGGTCGCGTTGGGTGCCTTGCAGGCGTTGCTCGAGCCCTACGGACTCTCCACTGCGAAAGGACTGGTCGACGTCGAGATCGCGTTGAGCGGGCCGGTGAAGGCACCGCGTCTCTCGGGCCGGCTCGACAGTGCGGGCGAGGCCTCGAGCCTGTGGATCCAGCCCAAGGGCCTGGGATTTCCGATCGAACTGTCCGAGGTCGCGCTCGCGGTCTCGCCCGAGTGGCTGGCCGCGCGCGGGGCCGTGCGCGTGTTCGGCGAGACCATCACGTTTGGCGCGCACGCGGGTGAACGCACCGGGTTCGCGTACGGGGGCCCGTGCGCCGGCCACTTCGACATCGCCGCAGCTGGCACGCTGGGCACCCGTCTGCTCACGGCGTTCCTCGGTGACGCCGCCATCGACGCGACCGGAGGGGTCGACGTCGAGCTCGCGGTGGTCAGTGGCAACGCCTCGCCGTTCGCGATCGAACGCGCGCAAGGGACGTTGTCGTTCGACGATCGCGAACTGCGACTCCGGCCCACCGAGGGACTCGAGGAGGTGGCCGTCAACGCCGGCCGGATTCTGATCGCACGGTGCGGGTCCGGTGAGTGCGAGGAGGTTCGTGGCGTTCCCGAGGGTGCGATCGCGGTGTACGTAGGCGGGGTCAAGACCGCTCCGGGCGAGCGCCCTGCCGCGGACGCGTTGGTTGCCGAACTCGGTGCTCGCGGGCGGGTGTCGATGTGGGGACGGGTGTATCTCGATCCTGACACCGGAGCGCCTCTGCACACTGAACTCGACGCGCGCGTCGTCGATGTCGCCTACCGCGACTTCGACGCGCGTGGGCGCCCGGTGGCAGAAGCCGAGGTGTCTGCGACTCGCCTGTCGATGCGCGGCGCCGATCCCATCGTCGTGCAGGGCAATATCGAACTGGCCCGCGCTCGCTACGTCAAGGACGCCGTCGAGGGCGCCGATATCCTCGCGTTCGCCGACGATGTCGAGATCGCCGAGACCCCACCACCCGAGTTGATCCGCAACCTGCAGTTCGACCTCCGCGTCGACACCGATGATCCGCTGCGGATCGAGAACAATGTCGCCTCCGGGGTCGAGGCCAATGCCTCGGTCAGCGTCACGGGGACCTACGACGCGCCGGAGTTCTCGGGTCGGATCGATCTCGAATCAGGCGGTCGCGTCGACCTGCCCTTCCTCAGCGGCACCTACGCGATTCAGCGCGGGCGTGTGAACCTGCTCGGCGCCATCGAAGACGCCGAGGTCGACATCGGCGCGCTGCGCGAAGAACCGATCTACATCGAGGGTCAGGCCCGCCAGCTCCAACTCCTGCTCAGCGGCACGCTGGCAGAGATCAGCTGGACCTGCCTCACCGATGGCGACACCGGAGGGTCCAGCCAAACCGCCCGTTCGTGCTTCGACTACCTGGTGTTGGGCACGGGTGACGTCCAGGTGTCCGAGGCCGACGTTCGCCGCTTTGGCGGCGGCGGCCTGTCCGAGGCCCGCAAGCCGCTCCAGGTCGTCGGCCACGTCACCGAATTCGAGATCGACGAGCGCGCAAGCAAGGCCGTGCCGCGACTGCGCGGCTACATCCCCGACATGCGGCTTCGCCTCGGTCAGATCGGCCCCGAGCTGCGCATCGCGACCCCCCAGGAATGGTTCGACTTCGACTACGGACGGTTCTCGTTCGGTTGGGACTACACCCGCGGCTATCCAGGATTCTTCTTGCGCCAAAGTCGCCAGCTCACGTTCCGCCTCGAGCTGCTCGAGCCCATCACGCTGGAGTTCAGTCGCCGGATTCGCTCGTACCTCAACCAGCGCGTGGTCTTCGATCCGCTCACCCAACGGACGTTGGAGTTGCGCTTCGATTTTACGTTGCCCAGCGCCAAGTAGGCGCCCGACCATGGCCCCCGTACGAGCCCACATGCGCCCTATCCGGGTGACGGCGAGGCCGATTCATGCGATCTCTTGCGCGGGCGTGCGCGGGCTCTTCCGGTTCTTGATCGCGGGGCTGGTCGCGATGGTCGCGATGGTCGCGATACCCAGCGCGCGGGCGCACGGCGGCACTGCCGTCTTGTCGGCGGCCATCGCCCCGGCGGCATCCGCCACCACACCGCCGACCGACACACCCGCGACGCCGGGTGCACCGCCGACCGACACCCCCGCGACGCCGGGCCCACCGCCGAGCGACACCCCGTCCGTCGCCCCCGCGACGCCTGCTGACGCCGAGGCCGGCCAGACCGCGGTCGATCCAATCGCACAGCCGGCGCCTACGGTCGTCGACCTCGCCGACCCGATGGCACCGGTGCTCGCGGGCCTCGATGCACTCGCGGACAAAGGCGCCAAGGTCGGCACCATCGAACGCAGTTCGAATCCGCTGCAAGGCGAAATCCTGACGACCACGCTGGAGACCACCGAGCACGCTTGGGCGCAGTTCGTGCTCGAGCGCGTCGCAGCCGATGGCTTTGCCGTGCTGCTCCGCCCCAGCGGCGTCAACGGCTACGAGATCTTCGTGCTGCGGGCGCGACCAGGCCAAGAGCGTGGCTTGGCGTTTCTGGGTGTCGACGCCGTCGTGATCGTCGGCGAGTTCCGCCCGGGCGAAAACCCCGAGACCCTCAACAAGTTGGTCGACGTCAACGCCAGCCTGCTCATCCCGGCTGAGGTCGCAGAGACCCTCAGGCCCGTGGGCTATCGCGCAGTCTTGCGGCCGATCGCCTCCGGCCGCGTGGAGGTCCGCGTGGTTCCGGGGCGGGCGATCCGTCGGGTCCGCGTTCACGGCCACACGCCCCTGTTCGAGCGCGACGTTCGCCGGGTGTTGTCCCTGGAAGCTCGCCCTGGGGCGCTCGCCCCCGCACCGTGCGTCGACAAGAGCACCATGCGGACGCGCGCTCGCCGGGCCAACGTCGCACCGCTGTGCCAACCCGGGGACCTGGTGTGTCACGCCTGGGAGCAGGCCGAGCGCAGCCGGGTCGAGCGGCACCTGTTCGACGAGGGTTACCTCCGTGGCACCGTCGAGTTCGCCTTTGTCTGTGGCAAGCACGCCGACGAGGTCGAGCTGCGGGTCCTTCTCCGCAAGGGCTTCGGCTTCCGCGTCAAGAGCACCACGGTGACCGGCAACCTGACGACCGGTGATCAACGCTGGGTGAGACGGGTGTTCAAGCCGACGTTCGGACCGGTGCTCCCGATCCCCAAGCGACTGACACGCAAGCACGTCGAGGCCGCACGAGAGAAGGTCGAGCGCGAATACTCGGCCCCTCGCTCCGGGCCACGCAGCCGATCGCGCCGCGGACTCACGCTGCCCTACCCGGGGGTCAGGGTCGAGACCAACTTCGATCGCATGCGTCCGGCCGATGTGCCAGAGACCAAGAAAATCCCGCTGCAGATCGACGTACAGCTCGGCAAAGGCGTGGACTCGGGGTTTCTCGGCGATGCCCGCGTGTCGGAGAATCGACTGCGCGCGCAGCTGCAGATCTTCGAGCGCCGCGAGGCGGCGAACAGCGCCACTGCGGCTCGCGAGGCCGCCCACCTGCGGAACTACTATCAGAGTCGCGGGTTCATGCTCGCCGACGTGAGCGGCAAATTCCAGGACTTCGGCGGCCTGTACAAGCTCACGTTCGATATCAACGAGGGGCCGCGGGTGCAGATCCGAGAGGTTGAGATTCCGCGACCGACCGGCGTGCCGACGGCCGTGATCGATGCGATCGAGCGCGAGGTCGGGCGCTCGCGCGCCCTCAAGTCGGGTCGCCGGTTCACCGACGTCTCCGCGCGCAAGGACCTGGGGTTGGTGCTCGCGGCCTACGCCAAGCGCGGGTATGTGTGCGCACGTGGCCGCGTACGGGTGGCCTTCTGGAAGTCTGGATTCGACACCCCGGGTTCCAACGCGACGCTCGACCTCCGCAGCGAACTCGAAGACGGAGGCACCGCGAACTGGCTCGGCGCTGTCGACGACGGCCTGACACCGGCGGGCCTTGCGGCCGTGCGCGCGCGCAAGCGAGCCGGGGCGTGGGTCACCCTCGAGATCGAGCCAGGCCCCCGCACGATGACCTCGAACCGGGAGTTCATCCACCACCTCGAGGTTCAGATCCCCGCGTCGCGAGAGGTCGAGTCCTTGCCGCGCGTGGCCGGACAGTGGGGGGCGCCACGGATCCTCCGCGGCGGTCCGTTGCGTCGACGCGGTGACGAGAGCGTGGGCCGCATCCCGCTGACGC
>CANLQR010000369.1 GCA_947492135.1 Deltaproteobacteria bacterium
CATCGGGGATATATACGGGATCGAAGTTGTGAATCGGGACGCCGTTGGCGCTGCCTTGACCATCGGTCGTCACCTGTCGGCAGTTCGCGCCGTCGAGGTCGGACTCGAACAGGTCGAGACCGTCCGCCTCGCTGTCGCGCAGTGCGAACACCATCCGCGTGCCGTCGTACGAGATTTCGGGGCGTCGGACGTCCATGGCCGTGAACGTTCCGCAGCCCGTCAGGTCGATCTCGACGGCCGTGAGCGGCGCACCGGGGTCGCTCAACCGGCCGTCGGCGGCCATCGTGAGATCGACCCGCATCAAACGCGCGCCGGGGCGGAACGTCGCGAAGTCGATCACGCGGTCGGCATCCGCGGGACGATCGACGTAGATCACCGGCACCGGGTCGCCCTCGGCCAGCGCGGTCACTTTTTGTTCGGCAACCGCCGCGGCCCGCTCGCGACGAATCCACTCCACCACCGTGCAGTACGACGTCGGCTGCTCGTCCTCGCCCGCGGGGCACACCGACGGGGTTCCGCCCATGTCGCCGCCGAGCTGATCGAGCAACGTCACGCCGGCGCGGTGTTGGATGCCACCGCGCGCGGTGGAGATGTTCTTCTTCAGGATGCGCGACTGGTTGGGGTCGGCGGCATCGAGGTTCACGAACTCGTGGAGCGTGGTGTCGTAGTTGCGCCGCAGCGCCAGCGGGCTGAAAAAGCCCCGCGATCCGGCACGGAGGCGAAAGTCGTTGAATCCCTGCGGGCTGTGGCACTGCGGCATCGCGCAGCCACGCTTGAGCAAGACCGGCAGCACATGGGACGCATAGTAGTCGAACTCCGGGGTCTCCCCGTTCAACACGAGCGGACCGGCCAGCGCACTCCACTCGCGCAGCGCGGCGAACTCGGAGTCTTTGGTCGAACTCCAGATATCCCCGCCCGAGTGGTTCACGCCGCCCGCTCCGACCGCGAGCGGCCGCAGCAAGAGTTCGCTGCGATCGCTGGGATCGGCGACGAACGACTGCGTGACGATGAAGTTGTGCTGGAGCTGCTCGGGGGTGTCGCCACAGGTGAGATACAGATCGCTCTGGCTCGAGCCATGGCAGCTGCCGTAGCTGCACTTCGAGGTCAGGATTGGTTGGACATCGGCGACGAACGCGTCGTAGGCAGGACCCGTGGCCGTCGCAAGAAACGGCTGGACGTCGGGGCGCAGCGCGGTCGAGCACGGACCCTGGCCATCAGGCGGGGTTTGATCGACAGGAACACCATCTTGCGTCGCACCGTCGCGCAGCCACTGTTGGAGCTCGATGAAGGCCTCGGACGACAGCGATAGCACCCCGCCGCCGGCGTGAAAAATCTCGCTCGGGAACGACTCGCCCGCGTACAGCAGCGTGAGCTCGCTAGGCTTGACCGCCTTGAGCAGCAGCACCGGCTCGGGGTAGCTGCCGTAGGCCGCGAGCAACTCTGGACGCCGATGGATCGATTCGAACGTGCTCAGATCCAGGTTGCCCAGAGCCTGGCCGGGCATCTGGTCGCTCTCGATGTGACACAGGCCATCCGCCGTGCCACGAACGCAGTTCTCCTGCAGGATCGGCGCGATGCGCTGGCCATAGAAGGTCTGCTCGGAGAGCTCGGGATCGGCACATGCGACCAACCCGAGCACGACGAGGCCAAGGGGTGCGCGCGGCTGCCGAGTCCGACGAGAGTTCATCGTTTCACCACCAGGCACAGTGTCCGTCGGCACCGCGCACCGTTCAAGTGCGCGGCGCCGGCAACTTCGCTAGAGCGTCGATGTCGGTGCAGATCAGCGAAGACTCTGCAGCGCGGCGCGGGCCGCTCCGCGCACGAGCATGCTCGCGTCATCCTGCTCCACGGCGGTCAACACCTCGCGTGCAGAGCCATCCCCGATCTTGCCCAGCGCCCACGCCGCGTCACGTCGCACGGTTGCCGACAAGGTGTTGTCGCGTACGACATCCGAGAGCGCCCCGATGCCGCTGAGTTCCCGCAGCGCGCCGACCGTGAGGACAGCCTCGCGGACCACGGATTCCTCCTCGTCGTCGAGCAGATCGATGACGGCCACGCCTTCGACATTGCCCCGGATCTCGCGCAGAGCCTTGGCCGCAGCAGCGCGCACCTGGGCCGAGTCCGACGTGATCGCACCCTCGAGCACAGCTTTGCCGCGAAAGTCACCGATGGTCCCGACCGCGGCGGCGGCGGCCGCACGAGCCTCCTCGGATAGTGCGCCTTCGTGGATCGCCAGCTCGAGGGCCATCAGCGCGTCGGGGTGCATGAACCGCCCGAGCACCTCGGCAGCGTTGCGCGCCGCGACCGAGTCCGCGCCTTGCAGCCGCGTGAACATGTCGTCACGCACCTTGTCACGGATCGCTCGCTTTGCGAGCCACCACGCGCCGACGTCGCGGACTGCGGCGTCGTCATGGTCGATCAGAGGCAGCACGAGCTCGATGCAGGGCGCGCACGGCAGCTTCTCCGCGCGCTCGAGCTCCGCGAGGATGCTGTCGCGGCTGTTGCTGGAGATCGCATTGCGGATCGACTGGTAGCTCGATCCCTTGCCCGCCTGGGCGACCTGCGGGAGCAGGGCACCCACAGCGAGCGCGAACATTGCAGTACGCAGAAGGTTGCTTCGGTTGCGGTGTTGCATGGCGGTCTCCTTAGTTCTCGTAGCCACTCTCGCCCGGGGCGTTCTCGAGGCTGTAGTACTGACCACCGAGGTCGGCTGCGATGATGAGCAGGTACTTTTCTTCTTTGGTCAGCACGCGGTGCTGCGCAGCATCGAAGCCGGGGGTGCTCGCATTGGGATGCGAAGACTCGTAGGGCTGTCCGTTGGCCTTCATCTCGCCCGCGAACGCCAGGGTGTTCGGGTCGTGCGAGGGATAGACCTGTTCGGGCTGGATATACTTGATCAGGATCGAATCACGCGCCGACTGCGGCACCATGTACGACTGGTACGGGCGCGCGGGGTCGAGGTTCTCGACCTCCACATCTTCCTCGCCGGCCATGCCAGCCATCAGCAGCATCGAGATGTGCGACCGGGTGTAGTTGCCGGTCATCATCCCGTACTCGAAGTCGATCTTCTCGCCACGCAGGTCGAGACACCAGGTCACCGCCGGGGCTGCGGGCTCTCCCGCAGGCATCTCGCTGGTGATGCTCACGCAGGGATTGGCTGCCGTCTGGGCGCCATCGTGGCAGCCGTTGTTGGCGCAGCCCGCATCGTCGAGCACCGCTTGGACCGAGAGGTCCCAAGGGATGCCACGAACCCGCGGTGCGTCGGCGAACGCCGGGTCCGTCGGGTCGACCAGCTTGCCGATCATGGCCGCGTAGTCTGCGGTTGCCGCATCGGGCAGCTTGCGCTCGGGATACGCGAGCGCGAGGTTGGTGGGACCATTGCCCATCGCCTCGGACAGACCCGGATCCACCGAGAGCGTCTTGCCGCGCTCCTCGTGGCAGCCACCGCAAAACCGCTGCTCACCGGCCGCAGCCGAGAACCAGCGGTCTTCGTTGAGCATCGACATCCCGAATGCATCGAGGGTCTGCAGGTGCAGCGGTCGCGACTCGGGCACGAACGCCGCAAACGAGTGGTCGCCTTGGTGGACCACCGGGGCCTCACCGAGCAGCAGTGCACCGTCGGATTCGGTCAGGCCGAAGTCGTTCGGGATGCCCTCCTCTGCCGAGAACCCCTCGATCACGCGGACTCGGTAGATGCCCGCGGTCGGTGCCCCTCCCAGACTGCTTTGCCGAACGTCGAGGGCGCCGATGAGCGCCGTCCCATCCGGCGTCTGTGCGGTGGCACCGGCCGGTGCGGTCGGCACCGGACGAGCCCGGCCGATCGCCATCGGCAGCACGTCCCACATGTCCTCGTCGTTGTAGACCGGCAGCCGCCCGTTGGTCTTCGGATCCAGCACGTAGATGCCGAAGTCCGGTGGACCCGCACCCTCGCCGTAGTCGACACCCTCTTCGTTCATGCCACCCGCCGCGACATCGGACTGCACGGGGCCGTTGGCCCACGAGGTCAGCACGTGCGTCAACGTGCCCGCGTCGTTGGTGACGGGAAAGGCGTCGTAGTAGCGGCCGATCTTGTCGTAGGACGGCTCGCGATCGACCGGCACGTCCGGCGTGAGCGCCTTGGCCGTCGAGGTCGCCTCGTTGATGCCGTGCTCGATGAGGATGATCGCACCCGCCTGGAACGTACGATCGCGGCTGGTCGCGATCGCCAGGAACTGCTCGGTGTTCACCTGTCTGGCCTTCAGATAGCTGTTCGCCAGCCCTGAACCCTCTTTGCCGAAGAACTCGGCGCCCCCGGTCATGTCCGGGTTCATCACCATCAGGTTGCCTTCGTTGACGTCGGTCAGGTGATCCCAGTTGGTGTGCAGGATCTGCCCACGACCGTCCTCGAGGCTCACCAGCGTCGGCGCGACGCGATGCGACAGGTTGCGAGGTCCGAACGCGAGGCTCCCGCCGCGCTTGTCGATGGTCGCAGCCTGTGCGGTCACACCACGCTCGTACTCGTCACGGAACTGCTTGACGCCGGGCTCCGACGTCTCGTTCGTCATGAAGAACACCCGGTCGTTGGGCATGTAGACCGGGTAGACGGAGTCGTACGGCCCGGTGTGGATCAGCGCGGGGCCCATCTTGCCGGGCTCCTCGGGATTGCTGCCGTCGATCTTGATCCGGTAGAGGTTGAACGTCGCGTCGGTCTCGAGCCGCGCGGAGAACACCAACTCCTGACCGTCGAACGACACGTCCATCGCCATGATGTCGGCGTTGGGCCACTCGCCGGTACCAAACGGGGTGATCGCATCGGCGTCCCCGCCGCCCGACACCGTTCTCATTCGCATGATGTTCGCGCTCTTCGGATCGACCGAGAACGAGTTGTACTGGAAGACGTCGCCGACCTCCGTCCGCTTGGGACGCGAGATGAACGCAATCTCGGAGATACCTCCGCCCGCCAGAACCCGAAGGCCCTCGTCTTGGGTCTCGGCCTCGCCCCCGCAGCTAGGCAGCACAGGGACAGACAGGGCCGCAGCCAGCAGGACCAGGGTTTGTGTGCGTCGCATCGGCGTCACTCCTCGTTCGACATGAAAGCAGAGCAGAAACTGTGCTCAGCTAAAAACGCACTGATTCCAGATCTGGGGACGGGGACAGGCGGGCTGGTGTCCCCTTTAGTTGTCCCTTGCCTGGGGCCGCGGCCCCCAAAAGGGCAGGTTTGGACGACCTGCTACGGGATCCTAACCCGAGTGCCTCGCGAGAGGATCGCCGGCGTACAGGATCTCGGGCTTTATCGCCGCAGTCGCTCGGCCCAGTCCAACAGCCAGCCATGGGCGTCGCGTGGCGACATCCCGTCGAGGTCGAGACCGGCCAACGCGACCGCGAGGGCCGCAGCGAGTGGATCCGTGGCAGTCGCTGGCCCGGTGCCCGAGTGCTGCACGCCGGACGCGCTGGGGGCGAACAGCTCGAGTTGGGGGCGCGCCGTGCCGGTGGGGTCGGCTTCGAGCCGCTCGAGGATCCGCGTTGCGCGGCGCAGCACCCGGCCCGGCAAGCCCGCCAGCCGGCCTACTGCGATGCCGTAGCTGCGCCCCGCCGGGCCCGGTGCGAGCTGATGCAGGAACACGATGCGTCCGCGATCCTCGTGGACGGCCACATGAACGTTCTTGACCCCCGGCAACACGCCTTCGAGCGCACACAGCTCATGGTAGTGGGTCGCAAAGAGCGTGCGGCAGCCGATCTGGTCGTGCAGGTGCTCGACGATCGCCCACGCGAGCGACAACCCATCGAAGGTCGACGTGCCGCGTCCGACCTCATCGAGCAACACCAGGCTCCGCGCGCTCGCACGCTCGAGGATCTGCGCCGTCTCGCGCATCTCCACCATGAACGTGCTCTCGCCACGGCCGAGGTCGTCGGCGGCCCCCACCCGCGTGAACACGCGGTCACACAGCCCCACCACCGCCCGCTTCGCCGGCACCCAGCTCCCGGCGTGCGCGAGGATGGTGATCAAGGCCGCCTGGCGAATCACCGTGCTCTTGCCGCCCATGTTCGGGCCGGTGATGACCCATAGCCGTGCAATCTGCCCGCCGGCCCCGGCCGCGATGACCATGTCGTTGGGCACGAAACGGCCGATCTCGAGCATGCGCTCGACCACCGGATGCCGCCCTCCCTCGATCTGCAGCACCGGCTCATCGGAGATCTCTGGTCGCACGTAGTCGTGGGCTTGGGCGATGTCGGCGAGCCCGGCGAGCACGTCGATCCCCGCGATGTGCTCACCGAGCGTCACAAGTCGCTCGGCCTGCGCACTGACCCGGCTCCGTAGCGCCGCGAACAGCTCTTGCTCGCGCAGCAGTGCTCGCTCGTTGGCCGAGAGCACGCGGGCCTCGTGCTCGGCGAGTTCTTCGGTGACGAAACGCTCGCCGCCGGCGATGGTCTGCTTGCGTACCCAGTCCGGCGGGACCTTCGAGAGATGCCCGCGCGAAACCTCGAGGTAGTAGCCGAATACCCGGTTGTGCTGGACCTTCAGGGTCGGGATCAGGGTGCGCTCGCGCTCGCGGGTCTCGATTGCGGCGAGCGCCTCGCGCCCACCCGCGGCGAGGCGCCGTTGCTCGTCGAGCGGGCCGTCCGCGCCGTCGCGAATCATCCCGCCTTCGCGGGTCCCGGCCGGCGGCTCGTCGACCAGCAGTGCGGCGAGATCGTCGCGCACGTCGGCGAGCAGGTCGTCGCCGAGCTCGATCGCTTCGGGCAGCATCCGATCGGTGCGGCGCTTCTTGAGGTCGGCCAGCGTGCGTTGGAGCTCCGGCACGGCAACCAGCGAGCCCCGCAGCGCCCCGAGCTCGCGCGGGGTTGCGGTGCCCAGCCGCGCCCGCGCGGTCAGGCGGATCACATCGCGGACGTCGCGGAGCTGCGACTGCAGCTTGGCGCGGACCTTGGGCTCGCCCACCAAGGCCCCAATGGCATCGTGCCGCGCTGCGATGAGCTTTCGATCGCGCACCGGCGCACCGAGCCAGGCTCGCAGGAGTCGGGCCCCCATTGCGGTCCGGGTGGCGTCGAGCGCCCAGAGCAGACTGCCTCGACGCGCGCCATCGCGATGGGTCCGAAACACCTCGAGGTTGCGGAGCGAGGTCTCGTCGAGCACCAGGTGCGCCGCCGGGTCGTGGCGGCGCAGACGATGGACCAGCAAGGTCTGACCGGGCTGGGTGGCCTCGGCGTAGGCGAGCACCGCCGCAGCCGCGCGCACCGTCGCGTCCTCGAGCGCGCCCGCTCCGCCTTCGCGCGCCAGTTCGCGGACGCGCGCAACGGTGGCGGCCGACGGCGCCCCCAAGGGCTCGAGCCGCGGCTGCTCCACCGCCATCGCTTGGCGCAGCCAGGCGTGGACCGCAGGCTCGGCGAGGATTTCCTTGGGCAGCAGTCGGCAAAGCTCGGCCCGCGCCACGTGGGCTTCGGTCGCACGCACGACGACGAAGTCCGAGGTCGAAAGGTCGTAGCAGGCCAGGCTGCAGGGGCCAGGCATCTCGCCGTCGGCGACGACGGCCGCGAGGTAGTTGGGCTCCTCGCCGCGCAGGTGTTCCTCGTCGAGCAGCGCACCAGGAGTCACGACGCGGACCACATCGCGACGCACGATCTTGGCGCCGGGACCCTTGCGACGCTTGGCGTCTTCGGGGCTCTCGAGTTGCTCGCAGATCGCGACCTTGAACCCGCGCTCCACCAGCGTGCGCAGATAACCGCCGATCGCGTGATACGGCACGCCGGCCATCGGCACCGGATCGTCCACGCCCTTGTCTCGACTGGTCAGCGCGATGTCGAGCACCGGCGCGACGGCCACGGCGTCCTCGAAGAACATCTCGTAGAAGTCGCCCATTC
>CANLQR010000370.1 GCA_947492135.1 Deltaproteobacteria bacterium
GCGGCCGACTGCAAGAAAAAGGCGGACGCCAAGTACGGCCACGTCAAGGGCTGGAAGCTGATCAAGGCGGGCGACGCCAAAGCGATCGCGGGCGTGAGCAAAGCTTGGGTTGCCGACAAGCAGATCTGGGACGGCAACAAGGTTGTCCAGCAGATCGGCGTGCGCGCGAGCTACGCCGCGTTCTGTGTCGCGAAAAAGTAGCGCCGCGTCGCGCGCCGGATGCTGCGTGCTAGCGTCGGCCCGCGAGCTGAAGCTCGCGGAGGCTCGTCATGCGTCGTCTTGTACTTTCTATTCCTGCTTGGGTCGCGCTCTCGGGTTGTGGTGATGATGCCGGTGGCAGCGGCTCGGGCACCGAAGCCACGAGTTCGGCGGATACCACCGCGACATCGCCGACCACGACGATGACGGCCACCACGATGACCACCGAGCCCGACACGTCGGAGACTTCGGCGACGATGACCAGCGTGGCCGACACGACGACGGACGGGGAGTCGAGCACGACCGACACCGGTGTGCTGCCGTGCCCATACACGCCTGTCGAGGGCACACCGGCAGTCGGCCTGCAGTTGGTCGGGAGTGGCTTCGACCGCCCGGTGCTTGCCGTCGGCCATCCCACCGAACCCGATCGGTTGTTCGTAGTCGAGCAGGGCGGCGCGGTAAAGATTCTCGAGCCCGACGCCATGACGGCGCCAGAAGACTCCTTCCTCGAAGTCGCTGTGTCCTGTGGCAACGCAGGGACCATTGGCTGCGAAACCGGGCTGCTGGGCTTCGCGTTTCACCCCGATTTCCCGACCGATCCGCGGGTCTATGTCGCCTACAGCCCTAACGTCGGTGGCTCTCCACCGACGCGCGTCAGCGAGTTCACGCTCGCCGACGGCGATCCGAACCACGTCGACATGGGCAGCGAGCGAGTCGTCATCGAGGGAGCCCAGCCCTTCGGCAATCACAACGGGGGAATGATCGCGTTCGGGCCTGACGGCTACTTGTACTTTGGACTCGGGGATGGCGGCAACGGCGGCGATTCACCGCAGCAAACCGGGCGCAACACCGGTGTGATCTTGTCGAAGCTGCTGCGCATCGATCCCAATCCAGACGGCACGCCGAACCCACCCTACGACTCGTGTGGAAACGTTGGTTGCGACAACGTCAGCAATCAAGACTTCGACTACACGATCCCCGCAGACAACCCGTTCGTGGACAATCCGGCGTTCGCCCCGGAAATCTACGCATGGGGGTTTCGCAACCCCTGGCGCTTCACCTTTGATCCCCAGGACGGCACTCTCTACATGGGCGACGTCGGCCAGAATGAGTACGAAGAGGTCAACGTCGTGGCTGCTGGTGCAGACTACGGATGGAGCGAGATGGAGGCCTTCCACTGCTTCGGTGGTGCCGACTGTGAGATCGTGGACAGTCCCAACGCGGTCAATGCTGACGGCATGACGATGCCAATCGCGGAGTACTCGCACGATGAGGGCTGTTCCATCACCGGTGGTGGTGTCTACCGCTCTTGTGAGGTCCCGGCCTGGAGCGGGCTCTACTTGTACGGCGACTATTGCAGCGGCGAGCTGTACAGCCTGGTGTGGGATGGCACTTCCGTGATGGATTTTGGCAGCGTGTTGGATGTCGGTGAGCGCATCCTCGGCACCGGCTGGAACGCCTACGGTGACGTGTTTGTCACCACGGTGGATGCCCCGATCAACGGCCCCATCTTCGACGGCCTCGTCTATCGCGTCGCGCCGGTCTGATGTGGATGGGTGATCGCGCCGCGACCAGCGGCGCGACCGCTCTACGGTGCGATCTTTCGGATCCACGGATCGGTGTCCGCACCCGTGCTGTAGGCACCTACGACGAGGATACCGTCCTGTGGATCGATCGCCACGCCTTCGATGGTGGTGCTCGCAACGTCCGCGTCATCCACGTTGAACTCCTGCGTCCACAGGACCACGCCTTCGGGGGCGTACTTTCTCACCCATGCAACTGTCCGAGGCTGGACCGGTGTCGGCATCGTCGCCACGACAATGACATTCCCCGCCCCGTCGATCGCTACATCTTCCGCCCGCGTGGCCCCGTTGGCGGTCGATTGCGTATCACTCCACGCGAGGTCTCCGTCGGCGGAGAACGAGCCGACCCACACATCCAAGGTGCCCGCCGCACCAGCCCCACCCACGCACGCGACCTCGTCGTTCGGGCCGGTGGCGACCGCCCGGAACGTGTCCGACGTCGAACCTCCCATCGAATTGAACACGTACGTCCACTGTTCCGAACCGTTCGAGTCGTACTTGCGCAGCCACCCATCCAACAATGTTGGGACAATCCCGGTGTCCCCCGCAACGACGACGCTTTCTTCGCTACCGATTGCTACGCCGCGTGCCGCGTCGAAACCGGCGTTCGGTTCCTCTTGCGTCCACAGCGTTCCACCGTCCGTCGCGAATCTTCGAACCCAGGTGCCGTAAAAAGGATCGACGGTGCCGACAGCGACTGCATTGCCGTCCGCGCTCACCGCGACGTCATGCGTGCCGCCAAATTCGTGTCCTTGCGAGAGGGTCACGGCTCCGCCATCCTCGTACGTCGCACGCCCGTCGCCCCCGGCGACGTGGATGGACCCGTCGGCGTCTACCGCTACGCCCTGCGGCCGACCGAACGTGTACGGAACCTCCCAGATCTCCCCGCCGTCGAGATCCAGTCGACGAATCCAGTTCGCGCCCCCACCTCCAACAACATAGATTTCCGCCGGGGTTACGGCCACGCTCGTGGCCGTGCCATTGCCGGCGCCGTCCTCGAACACCACCGTCCACAGCACCGTCGCACTTTCCACGCAGTCGATATTGCAGCCGTCCGCATTGAGGTCGTTCGCGTCGTCGCACGCCTCGTCGGCCTGCACGACATCGTCACCGCAGTGGGGCCCCAGCGCGCCACAGCCGGGGAGACAACCACCGTAGCTGCCATCGTTGATGCCGTCGTCGCAGACCTCGCCCTCGTCGGGCGCACCGTTGCCGCAGGGCGGACCCCCGCCACTGCTGCTGCTGTCAGCATCGGTCGCCTGCGTTGCGTCGGTCGCTTCCGTCGCGTCGGTCGCCTGCGTCGCGTCGGTCGCTTCCGTCGCGTCGGTCGCTTCCGCGGAGTCCAGCGTCGTCGCCGGACCTGTCGGCCCCGAAGACCCGGTCGACAGCGCGGTCGAGGAGCTGTCGGTCCCGTCGTCCCCGGTCAAGATCGGGTCATTCGGGGAGTAGCAAGCACCGGTGAACGATGCGACGAGAAGCGGCGTCAGACTGCGTTCACAATCGGTCCATCCCCATCGACCGCTCCGCGGCCGTCGTTGCACACGCGAACCGCATGCTACTACTCTTTGTGGCGCTTCCGCACAGGCCGCACAGGCCGGCCTCGGCCTGCCGGCGCGGAGCTTTTGGTGAGCCAAGCTGAACCACACTTGCACCGGTCGGCCCGCGACGTGACACTCACGGAGGCTTGTGATGCGTCGTCTTGCACTTTCTCTTCCTGCTTGGGTCGCGCTCTCGGGTTGCGGTGATGATGTCGATGGCATCGGCTCGGGCACCGAAGGCACGAGTCCGGTAACTGACGCGACGATGACCGCGGATTCGTCGGCGACGGACCCGACCACAAGTATGACCTCCGATTCCGAGAGCACGGGCACGACCGCCACCTCGTCGGGCAGCTCGACCACGACGACCGACACCGACACACGCGTACCGGCGTGCCCGTATCCCGCCATGGATGGCAACCCCCCGCTCGGGCTGCAGCTCGTCGCGAACGGATTCGTCAAGCCGGTGCTTGCCGTCGGCGACCCCACGGTGCCCGACCGGCTGTTCGTGGTGGACCAGACCGGCTTCGTGAAGATCCTCGAGCCTGGGATGAACACCGCCCCCGACGACACGTTTCTCGAGGTCAACTCGATCGGCGCGGGGAACAGCCTCATCGGCAGCGAGCTTGGCCTACTGGGCTTCGCACACCACCCCGACTTTCCCGACGATCCACGGGTGTACATCGCGTGGAACCCCGCCGATGGCCCACTGGTGACCCGTGTCACCGAGTTCACGCTTGCCCAGGGCGATCCCAACCACGTCGACCCGGCCAGCGCGCGCACGATCATCGATGGTGTGCAGCCGGCGAGCAATCACAACGGTGGCATGATCGCCTTCGGCCCCGACGGATACCTGTACTTCGGTCTGGGTGATGGTGGCGGCGCCGGCGATGAGTACAACACCGGCCGCGATCGCAGCAGCCTGCTCGCCAAGATCCTCCGCATCGACCCCAATCCTAGCGGCGGCGAGCCCTACTCGGTGCCCACCGACAACCCGTTCGTGGACGACCCTGCGTTCGCGCCCGAGATCTACGCGTGGGGGTTCCGAAACCCCTGGCGATTCTCCTTCGATCCCGAGGGCGGCGACCTCTACGTCGCCGATGTTGGGCAAGGCGGGTTTGAGGAGGTCGACATCGTCGTGCCGGGCGGCGACTACGGTTGGAGCAGCATGGAGGGCTTCCATTGCTACAACGATCCCTGCGACGAGGTTGCGACACCCAACGCGGTGAACGCCAATGGCATGACGATGCCGATCCACGAGTACACTCACGACGGCGGGCGCTGTTCGATCACCGGCGGCGGTGTCTACCGTTCGTGCGAGGTGCCGGCCTGGAGTGGGCTCTACGTTTACGGCGACGTGTGCACCCAGGAGTTGTTCGCGTTGGCGTGGGATGGTGCGGCCACCACCGATCTCGGCGTGGTGCTGAACACCGAGACCCACCTGGGCAACGGCTGGAATGCGTGGGGCGATGTCTACCTGACCATGGCCGACGGACAGTTCGGCGGACCCTCGAATGATGGTCTGATCTACCGCCTCGCGCCGATCTGAGGCTCGCACGCAGCGCGCGAGTTTGCCCCCGCCCGCAGCTTCGGGCGGGGGGCGAGCGCTTGCCCGACGGGGCCCAATCGTGGCCCTCGCTCGCCTGCCCTCAGCAGTCTACGGCGTCAGCTTGCCGACCCAGGCGTCGGTGTCCCCACCAGTACTGCTGGAGCCGACCACCTGGCCGACCGTCCCGTCGAAGCCGACTGCATCGGTGCCAGCGCTTGCGCTCACGCTCGCCACGCACGGCAGCGCGGTCGCGCTTCACGTCGTCGATTCTTCCTCCACGATCGCGATCGATGTGGTCCAGCGCACGCCGGCCGACCGCGTCATCGATGAACTCGCGGCCGCCGACGCACCGCTCGGCCGTCGCGCGCTCCGCGATGCTTGCCGCATGCGCTCGGCCGCGATCGGACCCTTGCTCGTCGACCTCCTCGCCAGCGGGCGCGTCGTCCAGCACGAGTGCGGCTACGCCCTGGCCTCCGCGACCCGCGACACCCGCTTCCCCCTGACCGTTTCCTCCCCGTCCCTAGACCCGGTGGGAAACGGAAACCGGAAACCGTCCATCAAAAACCTCGGCGACCCCGCCATCAACAAGCCCGCTCAGGCTCACCAACAGCTGCTAAAACTCGGCCGCCTCGCCGTGCGCACGCCTTCGGAGAAACCTCCGGTTCAGGACGGAGATCGGAAGTCCGTGGACTCGCCCTCGCCGACGTGAGTAGAGCGCTCGCCGTCAACTCGCACGCGAACGAGATCATCCTTCCGGCTCATTTCGGCGCAGGTACTCCTAGCGGAGGCGGCTCAGGCTCACCCTGACTCGAACTCGGGCGCCATGTGCTGCCACGAACTCAGGATCGCTTCCCACAGATCGTCTGCGCAGAACCCTCCGGACGGTTCACAGCGCTGGGCTTCGACTCGCCGGATATCGAACACGTAGAAGAACGTGTCCACCGTGATCGTCGGGTTCTGCCAGCGCATCGCGGCCACGCTTCCCGGCGTGATCGGCTCAGGAATGATCCTCGGGTCTGAATGGGTTCCGTTCTTGGTTCCGCGCGCCACCCACACGAACTCGGCATCCATGGCGATGACAACCGCGTAGACCCTCTTCGTGGGCGTCTCGCGAACCATGACGCAGCGACGCTGTCTGAGCGTCGCCGGCATGTTCAGCGGATCCGCTCGTCAGCCCGACAGAACTTCCGCTCCCACGCATCAGGATCGATGCGCGCAGAGTGCTTCGCAGCCTCCAACATGTACTCGTTGAACCTCCGCGTCCTCCGCTCGTCCCGGAAGTCGATCCGTGGGGCTCCCTCCGGCGGGTCCTGCCCGGTGACAGCCGCGATAAGCCCCGCCAAGTTCGACGTGTCCGCGTCGGACGTGGCGAACACACCCGGAACGAACGCAGGCCTGACTGGGATGTCTCCGCGGTCCAAGCGACGCACCACGAGCGCGCGCGCGATAGTGCGGCACACACTCGTGTGCACTCGGAGACTGAGCAGCGACGTGGTCGGATCACAGAGAACTTCGATGTACTCCCGCCCGATGGCCACAGGGTCCTTGCTGAGCAGAGGCGTGACTTCCAGGCTCTGGAGGTGCAGAGCCGGGAGGCTCGAACCCACCATCGCATTGAGACGCGCGAGTCCGGCCGCGAACCGCTTTGCAAGCGGCGACGATGGTGGTGGGGCGTGAGAGACGTAGTCGGCCAGCTCCGGTTCGGAAGCAAGACTGAGCGAGACGATGAAGTAGCGACCGATCAGCTCTGCGAAGTCGTCGTCGTCGTAGATGTCGAGGAGCCGGCTCTCGAAGTCCGTCTCGCTGAGACCGAGAAGCCGCTCGCCCACCGCATCGCCGAGCTCGAAGAGCTTCTCGACGTCGGCACGCCAGAACGCGTCGTCGATCGACCCGAGATCCCCGCCGACCAGCACGGCGCGAAAGCTTGCTGAGTCGATCGGCTCGTGCGACGGCTCCTGGCCGCCAAGGGCAAGCGCGATGAGCATCTCCAGCATGGGTCCCGTCTCTTCGGGGGGCTCCTCGCCTCCCGCTGCTAGCCGCTGCGGCAACATCGGCCGGATGCACCCTTCGGCGCTCGATAAAAGTGCACCAAAAACCGAGCGTTCGCCACGATCCGGACCGATCGGCCCGTGAACCGGCTCTTCTTACCCCTTCCGGGAAGGTAAGGGCTCGCTCGCGCGCGCGGTGCTACGCGCTTGCTGAGCGTCGCGCAGGGCGTGCGGCGGAGCGCGACGTCGGCGCGAAACGTGAGCCCGCCGCCGACTTGCTCCGGACGGGGTCCAGCCAGGCCGGCTGCCAGCGAAGCATCGTCGCGCAGTGCGGATGCGAGCGCAACTACCGGGCCGAGAGCGCTTGAGCCATGCCGCGTCAGGGCCACGTCAACGACGCCCGCACTCCGACATCGCACTCATGCAACCCTGCCCCGGCCCCGGCGAAGATCCGACGGGAGGGGCAGCAAAAGTCGCGCAGCGCTTCAGAAGCACTCGGGGAACTCGGCCACGCACTGCTCTTCGGTCAGGCCTTCTTGCTCACAGAGCGCCCCGATCCCCTCGCAGTTGACGCCACCACCACCGCCGAAGCACTCGGGAAACTCGTTCGCGCATTGCTCCTCGGTCAGTGCTTCTTGCTCGCAGATCGCAGCGGCCTCGTCGCAGTTCGCGGGGCCGCCCTCGCCACCACCGCCGAAGCAGTCGGGGAACTCGTTCGCACACTGTTCTTCGGTCAGGCCTTCTTGCTCGCAGAGCGCTGCGGCCTCGTCGCAGTTCGCGGGGCCGCCCTCCTCGGCGCCGCCGAAGCAGTCGGGAAACTCATTCGCGCACTGCTCATCGGTCAGCCCTTCTTGCTCGCAGAGCGCTGCGGCCTCGTCGCAGTTCGCAGGGCCGCCCTCCTCGGCGCCGCCCTCTTCGGCGCCGCCCTCTTCCACGCCGCCCTCTTCGGCTCCGCCCTC
>CANLQR010000371.1 GCA_947492135.1 Deltaproteobacteria bacterium
GCGTGCTCGTGGCCACGGGCGGCGTCTCGATGGTGATCGGTGCGAGCGTGCTGGGTCTGGCGCTATCGCGGGACCGCAAGGCCGCGAGTGCCGACACCGAGGGAAGCTACGTCACTCGCAAAGACGGCGTCCGCCCAGCCCATCAGGCCGGCATCGCCGTGCTCTCGGTGGGCAGCGCGTTGCTCGTCGCGGGTGTGATTCGCTGGGCGGTGGTCGCGTCACGTTCACGTTCACGTTCACGGCGTGCGCAAGCGGGTGCCACGTCGAGTTGGGGGGGCGCCACGCGAGGGTTGACGAGGGGCTTGCGCGTGGCGCCGCACAGAGTGACAAACCCGCGCAGATGGAGCGCGGCGCTGTCGCTCGGCGTGCGGTTCTGACAAGGTGATGTCTGTGTGCCGCGCCGTCCACCGCGGGCTACTCGCGCTGCTCTCGCTGTCGCCGGGCTGCCTGGAGTCGCTCACGTATGAGTGCGAGTCCGACGCGGCCTGCGTGTTCGAGGAACGCCAGGGGCAATGTGTCACACCGGGTCACTGCGCGTATTCCGACGCGACCTGTCCGTCCATGTTGCGCTTCGGACCCGCGGCTGGGTCCGAGCTCGCCTCGATGTGCGTCGATGCCGGCCAGACCACGGGTAGCTCCGAGAGCAGTTCCACGTCGGACTGCGGACCGTGTGAGGCCGTCGCCATGGATTGTTACGACCCCGACGCGATCTGCGTCGACGGGCAGTGCGTGGCTTCGCCGCTGCCCACGGGTGCGCCGTGTCGCGAAGACGATCCGTGCGTCGTCATGGCATCTTGCGATGCGCTCGGTGCGTGCATCGTCGATCAGCTCGTCGAGTGCGCCGATCCGCCGGGCCCCTGCCACGAGTCCGCGGGGACGTGCGGCGTCGACGGGGTATGTGCGTACGAGCTCCGCAGCGTCGGCACGGCGTGTGAGGATGGTGATGGTTGTACGCTCGAAGACGCGTGCAGCACGACCGGCACGTGCACGCCGGGGCCGATCTGTGCGAGCGACAACCCCTGTGCGGCGGGCTCCTGCAGCGGCTCGCAGTGCAGCTTCTTCCCCGTGGTCGACGGCTCGGGCTGCGGGCCGCAGCCGCAAGAGCTGTGCTGCGCGGGGGTGTGCACCGACGTCAGCATGGACGCACAGCACTGCGGGAGCTGCGAGGTCGCGTGTCTGCCTGACCAGGCGTGCGTGGCAATGGGTGAGACCGGCATGTGCGGCGCAGTCCCGGCGGTACCCGAGGTCCCAACGTGACATCGGGCTGCGATCGGCGATCGCGTCGGCCGCGAGTGCGCCGACGCGTGACGCTGTGGCTCGCGGCCCTCGTCGCCGCGAGCGGCTGTCTCGAGGGGCGCGAGTACCCCTGTGCGACCGACCTCGAGTGCCGCGTCGACGGCCTCCAGGGCACCTGCCACACGACTGGATTTTGCGCCTATCCGGACGGGCGCTGTCCCTCGGACCTTCGCTATGGTCCCGCCGCCGGTGATGGCCTCGCGTTCGAGTGCGTGCCGTCGGCTGGCGGTGGCAACGAGTCCAACGCGTTTGTCGAGGACTCGTCCGGGGCCGCGACCTCCGCGGCCGCAGACGGCACGACCGCCGCGTCGGCGACGAGCGCAGAGTCGGGAGGCTGCGGTGCCTGCGCGGCGCCGCCGAACGATTGCTTCGAGGCCGCGGGCACCTGCGAGCAGGACGGATGCGTCTACGAGCCGGAGATCGCAGGCACCAGTTGCGTGCTCGCCGATCCCTGCGTACTCGCGGCCGTGTGCGACGGTGCCGGCAATTGCCTCGTTACCCGCGGCATGACTTGCGACAATCCGCCAGGGCCATGCGACTCGTCGCGCGGTGTTTGCGGGAACGACGGATCGTGTGACTACGAGAAGTTGCCGCCGGACTCACCGTGCGACGACGGCGATGGTTGCACCACCGGCGAGACCTGTGACGGTGCTGGGGTCTGCGGTGGAGGCGACCCATGCGTCTCCGACGATCCCTGCGAGAGTGCGTCGTGTGTGGCTGGCGAGTGTCAGTTCGCGCCGCTCGGTGACGGCGAACCGTGCGGGAACGACAGCGCCGATCGCTGCTGTGATGGGACCTGTGTCGACATCTCGTCGGACGAAACCAACTGCGGCGGCTGTGGCGCGTCGTGCGACGCGGACGACACCTGTGAGTCGGTGGCGTTGACGGCAAGCTGCGAGTTTGCGCCGGCGGCCACCACTGGCCGCTGCTCATGCGACGCCGCGAACGCCGATTGCCCGCTCGGGCAGGTGTGCCGCAGCGTCGCTCCATTCACCAACCGCTGCACGCCCAATGACGCGACGAACTGCGTCAACGCGTTCCAGGACGTGAACCTGTGCCCCAACTACTGTTTCTATCCGTGAGCATGGGCGGTCGCTTCGTCGGTCACGCCTCGGCATTGGCCGATCGCTTGCACCCGGCGGCCATCCGTGCGAATCGACGGGCCGATGAGCTTTGAACGACTCGGCCTGGTGGCCCCTTTGGTACGCGCGGTTGCAGAGGCCGGCTACCGCGAGCCCACGCCGATCCAGCTGGCAGCAATCGGTCCGGCGCTGGCCGGCAGGGATATCGTCGGCTGCGCGCAGACGGGCACCGGCAAGACCGCTGCGTTCGCGTTGCCGGTGTTGCAGCGGCTCGATGCCTCGGCCGAAAATGATCCGAAGATTCGCGCGCTGGTGCTCTCGCCGACGCGCGAGCTTGCGGCCCAGATCGGCGAGTGTTTTGGCACCTACGGCAAGCATCTCGATCTGTGGCACACCGTGATCTTCGGTGGGGTCGCCGAGGGTCCGCAGATCAGGGCGTTGCGCGAGGGCATCGACATCCTGGTGGCGACACCCGGGCGGCTGCTCGATCTGATGCGACGCGGTTTCGTCGATCTTCGCGGGGTCGAGGTGCTGGTGCTCGACGAAGCCGATCACATGCTCGACATGGGGTTTCTCCCCGACGTCAAGCGAATCGTCGCGGCCTTGCCGGCGCGGCGACAGAACCTGTTGTTCTCGGCGACGATGCCTTCCGAGATTCGTGGGCTTGCCGAGACACTCCTACGCGACCCCGTGAACGTGGGTGTCGAGGTTGTCTCGAAGCCCGTCGATCAGGTCGAGCAGCGCCTGTATTTTGTCGATCGTGCGAACAAGCCCAACCTGCTGCTGGATCTCCTGCGTGAGCGAGGCGTCGAGCGATCGCTGGTGTTCAGCCGGACCAAGCACGGCGCGAACCGGGTCGTGCAGTTTCTCGACAAGTCCGGCGTGCGCTCCGCAGCGATCCACGGCAACAAGTCGCAGAATGCGCGTACGCGTGCGCTCGACGCATTCAAGCGCGGCGAGCTCACCGTGCTGGTCGCGACAGATATTGCCGCGCGCGGGATCGACATCGATGGCGTGAGCCACGTGATCAACTTCGATCTGCCGAACATCCCGGAGACCTACGTGCACCGGATCGGACGCACCGCCCGTGCGGGTGCTTCGGGCATTGCATGGTCGATGTGTGATGGCGACGAGCGCGAGTTCTTGGCCGACATCGAGCGGTTGATCGGCCGCCGGCTCGAGCGCGTCGACGAACATCGGTTCCCGGCAAGTCATGCGGCGTCGGCCCCGGCAGCGAACGCGCGCCCCGGCGGTGGGTCGTCCCGCCCCGCGCCCGGCGGCGGCGCACCGCGCCAGCGCCGAGGCGGCGGTCGCAACGGTGGCGGCGGTGCTCGTCGCGGGCGCTAGCGCTAGCCCCGCGCGTCGGCGTCTCGGGCGGCTGCTGCCCCGGCACTACCCTCGAGGTTCTAGAACGCCGCGAGCAGCTGGGCCTTCTTGGCCTCGAACTCCGCGTCCGTGAGGACGCCGTCGGCATGGGCCCGCTTGAGCTGCTCGAGCTTGTCGCGCAGGGTCTTGTCGGCCTGGTGTTCCTCGGTCTTCTCGGCGCGCTTGGCCTTGTAGATCCGATCGAACATGGCCTTGAGCTCGCGCTCGTCGACCCGACGGTCGTTGCGAAAATAGTGGTCGCTGACCTCGCCGATGGCCCATGTCAGGGCGTAGCCCATCGAGATGGTGACGACCCATCCCAGGAACGGGATGAACTTCGCGGCCGCCATGATGAGGTTCTGCGCGACGATGCTGGCGCCGAACGTACTCAGGATCTCGAGCGTCGACTTGGCGTCGAGCTTGTGACCGTGGATCTTGCCGATGCCCTGGACCATCGCGATCTGGATCGGTGCGATCAGAACGGTGTCGAGCAGTGGGAACGGCTGGATCGTCACGGCGCCGGCCGCGATGCTGCAAACCCTGACCAACTCCTTGACGGCGGTCTCGCGCTCCTCGGCGGTGGCCTTGCTGTAGTCACCGTCGAGCACGCGCTTGACAGTGTCGAGGTGGGTGCTCATCGGGGCGAACGTAGCACCACCGGGTGCGAGCTGGTAGGATGTCACACTGATGCAGTCCCGCGTTCGCGTGTTGCTCGTGGAGGATCACACGATCGTGCGCGAGGGGCTGCGTGCGCTGCTCGATGGGCGCGATGACGTGGAGCTCGTCGGCGAGGCCAAAGACGGTCAGGCAGGGATCGATGCGGCCCGCCTGTTGCGGCCCGATGTCGTGGTGATGGACCTGAACCTGCCTCGCGTCGACGGCGTCGAGGCCACGCGGGTCATTCGCACGGCGCTGCCCGAAACCCAGGTGCTCATCTTGTCCATGTATGGCACCGAAGAGCACGTCAGGCCGGCGATCCGGGCCGGCGCGGCGGGCTATCTGCTCAAGGGCTCGGGGCTGGCCGATCTGCTCGCCGCGATCCATGCGGTGGCGACCGGCAAGGCCTTCTTCAGCCCCGAGGTCGCGCGAATCGTGCTCGACGACTCGCGCCGCAGCGGCCCGGCGGCCGACCGGGTGGGTGCCGGCGAGCTCACGCCCCGTGAGCGCGAGATCCTCCGCATGGTCGCTGAAGGCCGCTCGAGTCCCGAGATTGCGCGTGACCTCGAGCTGTCGGTCAAGACGGTCGAGGGCCATCGCGGCCGGATCATGGCCAAGCTCGACTCGAAGAACGTGGCGGGCCTGGTCCGCCACGCGGTTCGTTTGGGCCTGGTCTCGGCCGACTAGGGGTGTCTTTGCGGGCCCCAAAGCGGCTCGCGGCAACTCTTGGGTGCTATCGCCGTCGGTCGTGAATCCGGCCGCCGGCGTCGACCTCGAACACTCGGTCGTGCCGCCCGCCGACGATCGTCACCTCGATGGTGTCCGCGTCGAGTCGCGCGAAGGTCATCGTCATCTCGCGGCCGTCGGGAGCCGTCCGCACGTAGCTGCCGTCTTGGGGTACGACATCTCCACGGGCAATCTCGACCTCGATGATGTCGACATGGGCGATGCCAGTGGGCCGTTCGACGTCACGGGTTCCGTCGATGTGCACGCCAAGGCCACCGGGCATGGGGGTGTGGATGCGATCACTGCTGCTGCTGAACGTGCCGCGGCGGCCCTGGAACGTGAACTCGTTGACGATGTGCCGCTGCTCGTCGGTGCGGGTGACTTCGGAGGTGCCGTCGAACTGCACCTTGCCGTTGGTGACCCCGTCGTACGCATGGGTGATGATCGTGGCGTCGTCGGTGGACTCATACGACACCGTGACGACGCCGCTCCAGGACGACTCGCGAAAGGTGCAGGGGCGCTCGGCGGTGCCGAACGTGATTCGCAGGGTGTTTTCGCCGAGGTCCTCGAGCGTCGAACATGGCAGCTGACTGGCGATCAATCCGCGCATGTGATCGCGCAGACCTGGGCCCCTCAACCGCCCACGCGTGGGCGCGCCATCGGGTGGGTCGCCCTCGTTGGTGGTCAGATCGAGAAGGTCGGTCTCGGCACCCTGGGCCTCGCCGGAGGCGATCGCCTCGTCGAGCGCGACCCGCATCTCGACGTCATCGACGTCATCCGACGAACAGGCGCCCAGGCCCAGGGCAGCGGTCAGGCCAGCGACAAACAGGGACGAGCGACTTGGGTTGAACATGCTCCGTGACAGAGCAGGTCCCATGCCAGCGATTTGGCCTGTGACGACGGCGGATCGGGTGATTCGCCGTCGTCGGCTCGAGGGCCTTGGCCTGCAGGGTGGACCCCACAAGCGCAGCTCATCGACCTCGACCGGCTAGGCGGCCTTGAGGGCCCGCTTGTTGAACGAATTCTGGATCACGGCCATGCCGATGTTGCCTGTGAGCAGCAGCAGGATGAACGCGAGGCCTCCGGCCATCTCACCCTGAGTGACCTTGCCGACGCCCTCGGCGAACTTCCAGATCCACCACAGCTGCACGATCGGAATGATGATCAGCCATGCGGTGGGGATCCCAGCCCCTTGCTGGTTCATCTCGTCTTTGCTCTTCACCAGCTAGATCAACCCATAGATCCCAAAAGTGATCGCCGGAAGGAAGAATACGAGAATGGGATTTCGTTCGGTCATTGGTTCTCCGTAGGACGCTGTGACACCGGATCGGTAGCGGCCGGATAGTCGCGAGAGTTTGTGTGGTCCCACACCAGTGCACGGCATGTGCACCGCGATGGGCGCGAGATGCTATCATGCACCGTCGATGGACCCGGCTTTCTACGAGCGCAACGTGCTCTACTGTCAGATCGTCGCGCAGCTTCTCATCGCCGACGCCGCGGTGACCGATTCCGAGCATGACTTTCTCGAGCGACTCATGAACCGGTTTGGCTTTGAACCGGCCCACAAGCAGGCCGTGTTCAACGGGGTCGATATCGGCCAGTCGGTCGAGGACAAGCTCACGCGCCTCGATCCCGCCAGCCGGGCGCAGCTGCTCGGCGAGCTCGAGGCCGCGGCGGCGGTGGACGGTGAGATCGACGAGAACGAGCTCGAGATCATCGACGAGGTCCGTCGGGCGCTCGGCCAACGCTAGTTCGGGGCGTTCACGGAGCCCCGCACTTGGGGCCGCTGCCCTCCGTGGGTCGTCGCGCGCTGGCGTCGGAACACCTCGAACGCTGTTCGCCAGCCGCTGTCGGCGGGTTGAGACGCGAACGCTTCGGTGGCGACCGCGATCGCCTCATCGGCGCCCAGTGGGTCGCCATGGCGGTCGAGCGCCCCTGCGAGCGCTTGGGCTGCACGTCCGAGCAGCAGGTGATCGCTTCCGGTCCGCGCAGCCCCGACGATCGCGATCAGCAAAGCGACTGCGTCGGGTCGCCGTCCGCCGTCTTCGAGGGCCCGCGCGTAGTTGAGGTTGATCATCAGGCCGTCGCTGGTCAGCTCGAGGCCGGCCTCGTGCAGGCCTTGGCTGAGGCGCGCAAACCTGGCAATGGCGCGCTCGAGCTGCCCACGGCTGTGATCGATGGTCGCGAGGTTGCCCTCGATGGCGATGATGCTCGGGTGCGCGGGTCCAAATTCGGCCTGCACGAGCAGCTCGAGCGCCTCCGAAAGCGCATCCGCGGCCTCGTCGTAGCGTTCGAGCGCCGAGAGGCTGCCGCCGACGTTGGCCAACGTCGATGCCCGCGCGATCGGGTCGCCGCCACTGGCCAGCGAGGCGCGGCCAAGGAGCGCGGCTTGGAAGTGAGCGAGGGCCTCGGCGTTGTGTCCCGCTCGCAGCTCGATCATCGCGAGGGTCTCGAGCAGATCGAGGGTGCGCGGATGCGCTGCGCCGCGCGCCTGCTCGAGTCGGGCGACGAGGTCCGCCATGCGCACGCGGGCCTCCTCGAGTGCACCCGTATGACTCATGGCCTGTGCGACCCATTCGTCGAGCATCGCGCGATCGCTGTCGGTCGTGGGGAACAATGCCGCCGCGCGATCGGCCGCATCGCGATACAGCACCAGCGCCACGTCGTATTCGCCGCGCG
>CANLQR010000372.1 GCA_947492135.1 Deltaproteobacteria bacterium
CCGGCGGGCTCGATCAGCCGCTGATGCGCCATCAAGATCTGCCGCGCGAGCTCGCGATCACGGCGCGCGATACCCATGACTGCACCCACCGCGCCCATCCGGTTGTCGATCGTGCGGTCGAGGTTCTGGCGGTTGCCTGCGGCCAGGTCGCGCCCGACCATCGGGGCGAACAGCACGGCCTGGAGCACCCCGTTGATCACGGCCTCGTCGGTCTGCGACACGTACTTGTCGAGCGCCCCGAGCAGCCGCCAGAGCAGGGTTGCGGGCTCGAGGGGGTCAGCGTCGGCGTTCGTTGCGGCGGCGAGCAGGGCGGCTTTGGCGGCAGCGGGCTCGCCGAACAGCCGAAGATACGGACCCATGACGTGTTCGAACAGCCCGACTTCCAGCATCAGCTCGAAGGTGCGTCGCGCCGATCCGCTGCGAAGGAGCTTGTAGATCTCCTCGAGCACGCGGGCCTTGGAGCACTTGACGATGTCCGGTGCCACCTCGAGCAGTGCGGCGTAGGTTGCCGGCTCGAAGTTGAAACCGAGTCGCGCGGCGAACTTGACCGCGCGGATCATCCGTACAGGATCCTCGCGAAATCGGGTCGCAGGGTCGCCGATGGTGCGGATCAGCCGCGCATCGAGGTCATCCATGCCATCGACGAAGTCGACGATCTTCTCGGTCTCGACGTCGAAGAACAGCCCGTTGATGGTGAAATCACGCCGCCGCGCGTCGTCCTCGACGCTGCCCCACTCGTTGTCGTGGGTGATGAGCGGGTCGTCTTCGCTGTGCAGCGGGGCGCTGCGAAAGGTGGCCGTCTCGATGATCTTCGCGCCGAAGAACACATGGGCCAGCTTGAACCGGCGGCCGATGATTCGGCTGTTGCGGAACAACCGCCGAATGACCTCGGGCGTCGCACTGGTGGCGATGTCGAAGTCCTTGGGACGCCGCCCGAGGTACAGGTCACGCACACACCCCCCGACCAGGTAGGCCTCGTGGCCTGCCGTCAGGAGCCGACGCACCACCTTGAGGGCATCGGGATCGATCGCTTCTGTGAAATCCTGCGGACCGACCATGCGGCTTTCTCGCTCACTTTACCACACAAGCCTGCTTGGGCGGCACAAACCCCGGATTTGCCTGCGCACTGGCGTTGGCGTTGGCACGGCGCACACTTTGGAAACGGCTTGCCTGTCTCTCGAAGGGAGCTATACATCTGTACAGGTATCCGATGAGCGCCGCTTTCACCGCGTTGGGCGAGTTCCGCAGCTGTGGCGGGCGAGCCATCGTGTTCGCGGGGGAAGCTCGCGAGGGGGCCGGGGTGCCGGAGCTTGCGCTCGCCTCGGCCTTGGCCGAGCGCGAGGCGACCGGGGATCCCGTGCGGGTGGTCGTGCTTCGGGTGTCCGGGCGCGAGCAGGGATGGATCGCGCCAACGGTCGCTTGGCTCGTCGGTCGAGGGCGGCGGGTGCTGTTGCGGACCTGCGTGACGCTGTCACGGCCGGCAATCGCGGCGGCGCGGCGCCATGGTGCCACCGTCATCTTGGAGCTCGCGCACTCCCACGCTGCGGTTCAAGCCGCTCTCGTCGGCCCGCATGCAGATTCCACCGCGACGTTGCTGCTGCACGCCCAGCATCTGCGAGCGTGCGATCTCGAGGTCGCGACTTGGCTCGGGCCGCTGATGCCGACCGTCGCTGACGACCGCATGTTGGAGTCGTTGATTCGCCACGTCGTCGCCGCCGACCTCGTCGATGGTCATGTGGTGCTCGGGCGCCTCACACCCGGGCGATTCGAGGCGCTCGCGCGGGTTCTACCGTGGTCTCAGGTGGCGACGATGGCACGGGCGTTCGGGGTCGATCCGGCCGTGCCCGAGGTGCTACCGGTCGCTGGGGTGCATCTCTCGCCCATGGCGGACGGGGTGCTGCGCCACGCCGTTCGCCGCATTGCAGCGCCGCTAGGACTCCGCCTCGATCATTGCGGGTGTCCTGCACAATGCCATCTCGATCCCGAACAACGGGCACCGTACGTGGCACTCGCGACGACCGAGCTGTTCCCAGACCTGCCGGTCTGAGTCGTAGCCGCGACTGCGGGAGATTTTTAAGTCGCGCCGTCGGTCTCGTCGGAGTTGTCGAGATCTTGCACGGTGTTCACACACGCCATGCCGCCGACTGCGATAGAGAGCGCGACGAAGACGAGCAGGGCGCAGAACTTACGGATCATCGGCGGAACTCTCCGGGGCAAGGTCGGTCAGGGGTAAGTCGCGCCCGCGGACGCGTGGGTAGGACCCGTGCGGGAACGAGCGAAGCCCGTCGTACACCCGTCTTCGCGTGGCGTCGACCCATTTGGGGTCGGCATCGGGCAACAGGTCGCGGGCACCTCGCCAAATGATCCACGCGGCGGAAGAATCGCCGAGATCGAGTGCGAGTTCCAGCCCCCAGAACACGACATCCCAACGCTCGGGTCGGAGCTTCCTTGCACGGCGATACAGGTGGAACGCACGATCGGCGCGGCCGAGTCGGTGCTCCAGCCGGCCGGCGGTGGCCGCAACCTCGGACGCGTAGGGAAAATCGCGCACAGCGCGCGAGAGCAGATCGTCGACTCGCTGGATGCGCTCAGGGTAGGGGATCTCCGGGACGTCGAGGGTGACGCTGGCCAAGGCGGTGATGATGCGATCCTCGCGGGCCCGAGCGAACCCCAGCGCAGTCTCGAAGTGCCGGTGGGCGCGCGACCAGTGCTTGCCCAGCAAGGCGAGTCGCGCCGCGCACAGGTGGGGCAGCGCGTCGGTGGGAGCCAGAGCTAGCGCCCGCAGACAATGAGCGCTGGCGCGGGCGTAGAGCACCGGATCAAACTGGCCCTCCTCACCGCGGAGATTCGCGACGACGATTTCTCCGAGCAATGCGTGCGCTCGTGCGGAGTCGGGGGCGCGACGCAGCGCGACCTCCCATAGCCGGCCGTCGCTCTTGTAGGCGGTGGCGGTGGCCTGAGCGAGCGCGCCTTGGAACACCACGAAAGCCACCGCCGGTGCGATCGCGAGCGCGGCTCGTCCGCTGCGCTGCGCGAGCCACGTGCCGGCGGACACCAGTACCGCGCCGATGCCGATGCACGCAGCGATGCTCGGCAGATACGCGAAGCGATCGGCGCGCATGTTGGGCATGGGGACGAGGTTCGCGGTCGGCAACCACAGGATCAAAGTGGCGAGCACGACAAACGTCCAGGTGGATCGTCGCGAGAGTGTCCCGAGTGCGTGAACGAGCGCCAGCGCGAGGCCACCGGCTCCGAGCAGGGGCGCGGCGTCCGTCCACGTGCCTGGCCGATCGACGTACTCCGGAGAGAGACCCACAGGCGCGATCATCTGCTGCACGTAGCCGACGTGGATCTGCACGCTTTGGGCGAGCACTGCGCTCCGCGGCCATGCGGCTGCATGGATCCCCACTTGCGCGTCGTAGGGGCCCAGCGCGCCGACGATGTGGATTTGATGGGCGAGCGCGAGCGCGGATCCGAGGCCAAGCGCCGCGAAGCCGAGGACTCGGCTCTTGGCGTTCGGCCGTGATCCGCGAGACCACGGTCCGCAGATCCACGACACCGCCCACAACAGCGGCAGCACCAGCGCGTTGGACTTGGCCCCGCACGCCAACGCTTGCAGCGCGACCACGACCAACCAGGGCCACCCGCGGGTGGAGGTCGTGGCTGCACGATCTGCCCAGATCAACGCCTCGAGCCCGAGCCCGGCTGCCAGCAGGTCCTCGCGATACGACACGACCGAGACGGTCTCGGCGTGGATTGCCATGGTTGCGAATACCGCAACGGTCGTGGCGACCATCGCAGGCGCCAGGCCGCGCGCTGCAAGCCACCGCCACAAGCCCGCGCATACGGCGACGTGCAGCACGATGCTCAACAGGTGGTGCCAGTGCGCGTGGGCGCCGAGCAGCTGGTAGGTCAGCATGTCGAAGACCACCGCGGTCGGGCGGAACGCATCGGGGACGTGGGCCGCGTGAGCGTCGCGGCCGAGCAACTTGCCGAGGTCTTCGGGGCAGCGCAGGAATCCGTTCGCGAGCAGGGTCCAGTGGTCGTCGTAGACGAACCCGAACCCCAGCGTGGGCAGATACAACAGCGCGGCGAGCAACAGCACACCTGCCATCACGATGCGTGGTGGCAGCGCGTTGATGTCGAGGTTCGTTGTTGCAGCCACGAGGCTGGGATCGTAGAGCACCGCTGCCCCGATGGCATCACCGCCGCGGCCGCATCACTTCGCGGAGCAGTCTTTGCGACGCTTGCTCAAGGTCCCGCATTGGCGAAAGTCGATGCCGTAGACGATCGCTGAAACCACTCCGGCCACCACCGCGAGCCCGGCACCCGTGGCTGCGACCACGTTGAACGCCTTGCCCCGACCTCGGAGTTGATCCTCACGGTCGCGGCGCAGCGAGCCGTCGTCGTAGCCGTTGCTCAGCTGGCCCTGGGTCACACGCCCGGCGATGCCAAACGCGGCGAACATCAGGCCGCCGAGGCCCGTCGCCCCGATGCCGCCCCAGAAGACGCCGGTGCGCGTACGTTGGGCGTCGGCAGAGGCGACGTCCGTCGGCGTGTCATCCGATTTGGGCGCAGGGCCGACCATCGGGGACGCGGCGTGCTGCGGCTGGGCCTCTTCGAAGGCCGTGCGGTGGGCTTTGGCTCCGTAGGCCGTCGCGGGATCAGGCGCGTGGACCAGACCCGGCTGGGCGAACGCGCAGGCGAGCAAGGGGACCAGAGCCACGGCAGCAAGGTTGCGCAGGCTCATGTCGCGGCTCCCGTCGAGTTCGACTCGGAGGAGTCCGACTCGGAGGAGTCCGAGCCGCTCTGGGGTTCGCCGGAGTCGCTCGATGTGTCGGAGGGGCTGCTGACATCCGGGGCGCACAGACCTCCTGTGCAGATCAACCCGGCGGTGCACTCGACCTGCTCGCTGCACGTGGGCACACAGAAGCCCTCGAGACACACGGCAAGGTCGCCGCAGCTGTCGTCGCTGCACGGGCGCATGCAGACGCCGACAGCCGCGCCAGAGCCACCGCCGCCAAAGAAACTGCCGCTGCCGCTGACATCGATGCCTAGATCGGCGCACTCTTGTGCGGGCGGGCACGAGTCCTTGCCGACCTCGCAGCCGCTCGAGCACACCCCGTTGAGGCACACCAACTCGCCGTTGACGCAGTCGTCGGCGAAGGTCGCCACGGTGCACGGTGTCTCGCACAGCCCATCGATGCACGACTGGCCGTCGGCGCAGTCGCCGTCGGCATCGCACGCGTAGCGAAAGGACGGCGGAGGTTGGCGCTCCGAGTAGCAAGCCGACGCCATGATCGCTCCGGCGAGCACGGCCATTGCGGATGTAAGGATGGATCGCATGGGCAAACAGCGGGTCGGCGTCACTCTATCGCAGCCACCGCGGCGCGAGTTACCTCGGCGCCAGGTCGCGGTGCCCGCAGGGACCCCACCACGGCGTCACGAGTTTCATCGTAGCGCTCGACCCATTGGCGGGGAACCTCCAAGCTCACGACCACCGAGCGACCCGGAGCCCCAGAGGACGGGAGAAAGACGACGTCGCGGATCATGGGCGTCTGCTCACGCCGCAGCGCGAACCGCAGGTGTAGCGCACCTGACGGCAGCGGCAACGCCGCGCCGGTTGGGACCTCCTGGGCATCCGTGCAACGGCCGATCGACGCGAGCGGAGCAAGTCGGTGTTCGAGGTACCAGCGACGCTGGGTCGCCGGCGTAGCGGTCGGCCCGTCGCCCACGGTCAACACCACGAGGCCACCGGCCGTGACCCACTCCAGCTCTCCGAGTGCTCCAAAGCGCGCCCGCCAAGCCGCCGGCAACGCGGCCGACCAGCCACCCCCGATCTCCACGCGGGTCGGCGCACCCCCACGTGCGATCGCGGGGGCGGCCACGAAGCCCACCACGCACAACGCGAGCGCGGCCAGGTTGCCCGGCGATCCGCGCTCGACCGCCCGCGGCAATCGTAGCCGCATCAGCGGCGCATACGCGGCTCCCGCCAACAGACCTCCAATATGGTTCGCGTGGTCGACCGATGGGTTGCCCAGCGTGACTGCCATGATGATCAAGAGGAAGGGCAGGACCCACCAGCCAAAGTGGTGGCGTACCTGCGGGCCCAGCCGCTCGCGGTGGCGGATCCCGGTGATGACTGCGGCGGCGAGCACCGCGAAGACCAACCCTGAAGCCCCGGCGGATACCTGGGGCGTGAAGACCAGACTCGAGAGCCCTGAACCCATCATGGCGACGAGCATCAAGAATGCGTAGTCGCGCCGCCGGACGATCTGCTCGAGGGCGCCGCCGACCGGGAAGAGAAACGCCACGTTGAACACCAGATGCAGCCACGAGGTGTGGACGAAGTGGGCCGTCAGCAGGCGCCAATGCTCATCGGCGTCTCCGACCAACGCCGTGCTTCGCGCGCCGAGCTCGACGACATGTAAGGCGTCGGCGAGGTCGACCGCAACCGCGGGTTGCAGGCCCCCGGGGACCCATCCCGCCCGTGCCCCGGCCATCAGGACCGCGGCCGGGACGCAGATCGCGGCCGTGATCCAAGGGAATCGCGCGGCGTTGGGCACCATGGCTGCTGTACGTTCCAACGACCCCAAGGGCCAACGGCAGGCCCGTACTGGGGCCCTTTGGGTCGGGGCTGCCGTGGCCAGCGCGTCGGCGACCCGCCGGCAGCGGCTTGCCGCCCCGCCGTAGCGCGTGCTACCAGTCGCCACCCAAATCCCCATGCCTCTCGAGGGCGCCCTGGCGTGGCCGCTTGCGCGGTCTAAGGGCAACCCGACGACAGCGGCAGAGGCCCAACGCCAAGAAAGCCCTCGTCCATGGAAACCACGACCCACGAGCCGTCACAAGCGGCTCTCGAAGAAGCTCAGCGAATCATCACCATCAAGCAGCTGCTCGAGGCTGGGGTTCATTTCGGTCACCGGACCGATCGCTGGAACCCACGCATGGCCCCGTACATCTACGGCGCTCGCGGTGGGGTTCACATCATCGATCTCCAGCAGACCGCGGCCCTGTTCCGCCGCGCCTACGCGTTCGTGCGTTCGTGCGCGTCCGAGGGCAACCCCATCTTGTTCGTGGGCACCAAGAAGCAAGCCCAGGACGTGATGGTCAGCGAAGCGCAGCGCGCCGGACAATTCTACGTGGCCTCACGCTGGCTCGGCGGCACCCTGACCAACTGGAAGACGGTCAAGCAGTCGATCGACAAGCTGCGTGGCCTCGAGCGAATGGCCGAGGACGGCACGTTCGGCAAGCTCACCAAGAAGGAGGTCCTGCAGATGGACCGCCTGCGTCAGAAGCTCGAGCGCAACCTCGGCGGCATCAAGGACATGCCCAAGGTGCCCGGCTGCATCTTCGTGATCGATCCGGCCAAGGAGCACATCGCGGTCACCGAGGCCAACCGGCTCAAGATCCCGGTGGTCGCGGTCGCCGACACCAACGCCGACCCGAATCTGATCAACTACGTCATTCCGGGCAACGACGATGCGATCCGCTCGATCAAGCTGTTCTGCACCAAGATCGCAGAGGCTTGCGTCGAGGGCGGTCGCATCGGCAAGGCCCGTGCAATCGCCCACGCCCACGATGACGAGGCCACCGAGACCATCCGCGTGATGACCGGCGGCGACGGACCCAAGGTCGAGATCGTCTCGCGTCGAGGCCCGCTGCCGACGCCCGAGGCTGCCGCGACCCCGGACGTCGAAGAGGATGTCGAACCCGCCGAGCGCGAGAAGGACTAACGAGGACACCATGGCTGAAGTCACCGCCCAGATGGTCAAAGAGCTCCGC
>CANLQR010000373.1 GCA_947492135.1 Deltaproteobacteria bacterium
ACCGCGTCGCTGGCCCGCTGCGCTCGGGAAACGGCTCGGCTGCGATCTCACCGTAGGCGCGCGCGCTCACACAGCGCGCAGCTTCTCCCGCCCTAAACCGCCGGCCACACGCAGCGGTCACCGCTGCCGATCGGGTGGCACTCCATCCCTTCGGGACAATCACCATCGCCGCAGTCGAGCGCGCACCCGCCAAGGCCAGAGCACTCCACGAAGGCCGTGTCGTTGGGGCTCGCGGGACAGCCGTCGGCGTTGCCGCCATCGCACGGCACCGCGCACCAGTGGCTCCCGGCAAACGGGCCATTGTTCACGAACAAGCAGATCTCGCCCTCGGGGCACGTTGGATTCTCGGGATCCGAAAAATCGCACGGTCCGTAGTCGACGTCGACGACCCCGCCGGTGGTCGTTGCGGAGTCCGATCCGGTCGTGCTGCCGGATGGATCGGTGGTGGTCGGCTCAGTCGGATCGGTGGCCTCGGTGCCGGCGGAAGTGTCGACCCCAGTGGTCGCCGACGGATCCGTGTCGGTGGCGACGGTGGTGTCGCTGTCCGTCGGATCCGTCGTCATCGTCACGCTGCTGGTGGCACTCATCGAGTCCCCCGTCGTCATCGTGGTCGTCGTGCTGAGTGTCACGCCCACGCTATCGCTGCTGCCGGTCTCACTGCCCGAGCTGCTCGCGTCGGTGGCGGGGCCATTGTCCACGGTGGAACCGCAGGCGAGGCAGGCAAGCGCAACGAGGGTGGAGAGGGCCGAAGTTATCTTCATGGTCTTAAGTTCCTAAGCAGAGTGAGGATCGCACGGGCCGGCGCGCCACGGCAAGCATCGTCACGCGGTGGCCATGGCCCTGCTCGTCCTCACTCGTCCAGCGACCCCACCCCCAGCGTCCCCGAAACCGCGGCAGGCCGCAACGACGCCGTGGCCACGCCGATCGCCGCGACCGCGGACTCCGGGTTCGGCGTCCCGATGAGCGTCACGCGCCGCGCGCCCCGAGCATCACGCCACACGATTCGTACGGCCCGTCCGTGATCACCCGGCATGTTGTAGATCCATTCGCCGGCGAGCGAGCGACGGATGCCCCAACCGCCGAACTTCTTCCAGTCGTAGTCGACGGCCTCGGCACTTTCGATCGCCGGGGTTGGAATCGTCGGCCCGAAGATGCCGTACTGCACCTTGACCCCGCCGTGCGCAACCGTGAAGCGCAGCACAGAAAACAGCGCCCAGAGCACGATCCCCAGCGGCACGAACACCAACCCAGTGGCCCATGCGGGGGTGAAGAACATCGCGACGCCGACGATGGCCATGCTGCCGGTGAGCAGCTGCATCCATCGCGGCGCCGGACGCTTGCCGCGATACAGGACCTCGCCGAGGCCCGTCATGTACGTGCGCTCGTAGGCGTCGAGGGTGGCCGACTCCTGGGTGGCCAGCGTGGTCTGCTCTGGGGGCTTGGTGACCATGCGAACCCCAGTGTAGCCCCGCGGGCACGGACGCACGCCCGGGCCTTCGAGTTCAGCCAGCGGCGCGCGTCGACTGGTCTTCGTAGGACTCTTGGTCTTCGACGGCGGGAGCGTCACCACTGCGGTAGCCGGTGCCCATCGCCAGCAACTGGCGAATCGTCGCAACATCGCGCTGCTCCGCGGCAGCCTCGAGTCGAGCAACCCACGGCAAGATCGTCGAGCCCGAGACGCTGGTCTGACGCACGACGTTGATGCCAGGCATGCCGCTGGGGAGCAGATCCTCGCCATTGTGGGCGAGCTCCTCATAGAGTTTCTCACCAGGCCGAAGGCCGACACACTCGATCGCGATCCCGTCGTCACCGCGGCCAGACAGCTCGATCATCTGCGCCGCCATGTCGGCGATGCGAACGGGATCGCCCATGTCGAGCACGAAGACCTCGCCGCCGGTCCCCGCCGTGCCGGCCTGCAGCACCAGACTCACCGCCTCGGGGATCGTCATGAAGTACCGCGTCATGTCGGGATGCGTGAGCGTCACCGGACCCCCGGCGTCGATCTGCCGCCAGAAGGTGTGCAGGACCGAGCCCCGCGATCCCAGCACGTTGCCAAAGCGAACACAGCACATCTTCGTGGTACCCAGGCGCGCGCGCGCATTCACGATCATCTCGCCGACACGTTTGGTCGCGCCCATGATGTTGGTGGGATTGACGGCCTTGTCGGTCGACACGAACACGACTCTCGCGGCGCCATGGGTCTGCGCGGCCTCGACCACCAGTCGAGTCCCGCGCACATTGTTGCCCACGGCCGCCGCGGGGTGGGCCTCCATCATCGGCACGTGCTTGTACGCCGCGGCGTGAAAGACGATCTCGGGCCGGTGCTTGGCGAACAAGCGATCGAGTCCCCGTTGGTCGCGAACATCGACCAAGGCCGTCACGGTGCGGTCGCCGAGCTTGGGCCGGACCTCCGCGTCGATGTCGAACAGGTTGTTCTCGCCGTACTCCAGCAGGATCAGGGCGGCAGGATCGAGGCCCGCGAGCTGGCGGCACAACTCGGAGCCGATCGATCCGCCCGCGCCGGTGACCAGGATGCGCTTGCCGCGGTAGGCCGCAGTCAGCCCCGCAGCGCGGCCCTCGTCGGCCGTGGCGACATCGCGACCGAGCAGATCCTCGATCTTCACCTGGCGGATTCGAGACACCTCGACGGTACCACCGAGCAGTTCCCAGTACGCGGGCACGGTGCGCAACGGCAGACCGGCGTGTCGACAGCGCTCGACCACGTCGCGTCGAGCACTGCGCGACGCCTGCGGCATCGCGAGGATCAGCACATCAGCGCGCGCGGCTCGGGCAATGTCGGCGACCTGGTCGATGGTTCCGAGCACCGGGACGCCGGCGATGCGGCGACCCTGACGGTCGGCCGCGTCGTCGATGAAGCCAATCACGTCATAGCCGGCCTTGGGATTCGCCCGCAGGGCCTCGGCAGCCAGACGACCATCGCGATCGGCTCCGATCAGCAACGCTCGGGTCGGCCGCTTGTCTGCCGCCGGCACGCCGCGCGCCTGCGCCTCATCGACAGCCCGCACCGCCACGCGCGTAGCCCAACAGCCCAACAGTGTGAAGAGCCCCTCGAGCCCGATGACGCCCACGGGGATGTTCAGTGCAGGCCAGAGCAGGCGCGCCGACAGCATCGTCGCGCTACCGAGTCCGACCGCGAGGGCCAGGCGTTCGGTGTCGCGCAGCGCAAACAGCCTCCAGCTCGCGGTCTGGAGCATCAGCAACCGTCCCGCGGCGAACCGCGTCAAGACCACGGGGACGCACGCCGCCGCAAACATCGCACCCCACGGCGCGGGATCGATGGATTCGAACCGCACGACGAAGGCCAACCCCAGCGCCGTCGCCATCACAACGGCATCGATCACCGCGCGTGCGATCCTCCTACGCGAAGCGACGAAACCGCCGCGCCACTGGACGACGGATGCAAGCAGCGGCACCAACCGACTTGGTCGGTGCAAGCCGGGCGCAGCGCTTGGAGGAGACTCGTGGCTTCGGGTCAGCACGGAGGCAGTCATGGGTGAGCTTTCAAGGCGTCGTCCGATGTAAAGCGCTGCCCACCGCGCGGCAAGGCATCCCCACCCCTTTGACCCACTCCGACACCACTGGGGTCCGTGCTGGACCTGCAACAGCGAACCTCACCCGAACGATCTGCGCCGCTGGCCTGGCGAACCTCCGCAAGCAACTCTAAGCACCACACTCAGTGGACGTCTTCGGTTGGTTCAAGAAGCGGCCCGCGGCGGGCCAGAGCATCCCGCTGCGCCCGCGTGACTGCCATAGCCACGTGATCCCCGGCGTGGACGACGGCTCGCGCGACCTCGAGATGTCGCTCGCGATGCTGCGTCTGCTCGCGGGCGCAGGCGCGCAGACCGTGGTGTGCACGTCGCACCTCTATCCAGCCAAGTACGACAACACCCCCGACCGGTTGCGCGCCGCGTTCGCCCAGCTCGAGCACGCGACCGCGGCCGCCGGGGTCGGCGTCACCCTCGAGCTCGGGGCCGAACATTTTCTCGACGACGGTCTGGCCGATCGGATTCGCCGCGATGAGCTGTTGGCGTTCGGACCCGAGCGCTACGTGCTGTTCGAGGCCCACACCGGCGAGCACGTCCCTGGCCCGCTGTTCGAGGTCGTCCGCGTGCTGGTCGAACGCGGCTACACGCCGTTGTTGGCCCATGTCGAGCGCTACCATTGGTTGCGGGGTCCCGACGGCGACGAAATCTGTGAGGACCTCCGCTCGGCTGGCACCAGGTTCCAGGTCAACCGCACCGTGGGCAAGACCAACGTGCCGGGTGAAGGCACGCGCGGCCAGTTTCTAGCGCGGCTGCTCGCACGCAACTGGATCGACGAGGTCGGCAGCGATCTGCACCGACCCACGCCCGACGGCCGACCGTTCGCGTAGGCGAGCTACCTCCACACGACGCGGACGCCGAGGGTCGCGTCGGCGTAGTGTGCGGACAGGCTCTCGGCACGGAACTCGTAGATCGGCGCCTCGCCGGTCAAGAACCCCGTGGTGTATCGCGCCTGCAGGACCGGGCCGATACCCGCCCGCGACATCCAGGCGTACTCGACCGCGAACTGGCCATAGACCCCACGACGGGGCATCACGCGCCCGGCCTGGGTGGGGCTGCGATCGACCCCGAACCCGACCGCGCTCGCCACCAGCCGGTGTGCGGGGCGGGGCGAGAATGCCAGGCGCAGGCCCGCACGAAGCTGGCGCTGAGTATCGCGAAAGACCCACGCATTGCGAAAATGCAGGTGCCAACCCAGCTGCAGCCGAGTCGCGATGCGATGTTCCATCCCGTAGCCGGCGTACAACACGGTGTCGCGTACGCCACCGAGCCGGAACTCGACACCGTCGACGGTCGACTTCAGCACCGCGTGGGTCTCGAGGCCAAGCGTCAGGCGGTCGTGAACTCCGCGGCGGCGTTGTTCGGCGGGGTGCGCGGCAAGCTCGACCTGATGGTCGTGGACGCGCAGCCGCACGTTTGCGGCATCGAACACCGATAGACCATGCCGACCACCGGCCGACAGCCACGGCGACAGTCGGATCGCCCACGCCGGCCCGCTGCGCAGGGTCCACACGGTCTGATCGAAAAGGCCCAGGCGCGCCGGCAACACCACGCCGCCGAGATCGACACCCAACCACACCCGACGACGGCACCCGGGATCACCGTAGCGCACGGCACCGAGGTCGGGATGCTCGCGCGTCGTTTCGGGGCGAGGCGCCGCGCACTCGGAGGTCGTGACCGGGATCGCCTGCGGCTTGGCGGCCGCGGTCGTCGACACTCCTGCCCCGGCCACAGCCACGACCAGCATGAAGCATGGCAGTAGCCAGCGTCGATGTCGTGCGCGCGTGAGTGCAACAGTGGTCAACCCATCCTTCATAACGTCGGCGGCGGGTCGATCAATGACCAAGTGCCGCGAACCGAAGGTCATTGACCCGGCGCCTTCTTGGGTCGACGCGTAGGACCACCCCGGGCCGCGTCGCCCTCCCACGTGTCCCGATCTCGCGCTCGACCTTCGCGCGCTTTGGTCGAACACAGGGACTACCGGTTCTGGAGCCCACACCAATGAAAACACCAACGTTCTTGCTCACTGCGCTGCTCCTCGGCGCCTGTTCCGGCGAATCCACGGAGTCCGGGGTCGCCAAAGTCGACATCGAGGATCCCTCGACTGTTCTGGATCCCGACGGAGACGGAGAGGCCGTTGCCGCCATCGAAGACGACGTCGCGTCGATCGAGTTCGAGATCGCGGACCCGCTGCCCGAGATTTCATTCCGCATCGATGGCACCGAGGACGCCGCCGTGCTCGACCTCGTCGACGCACTGAGCGTCGTGGTCTCGAGCCCGCGCTCGGGCATCAGCGCCAGTCTCGTCGATGATGGCGAACTGGTACCAGCGCCGCCTGCCGGCGCCGGTGAGTGGAGCATCGAGCTCTCCGACGATCGCACGCGGTTCACGTTCAGTTGGTACAACGAGACGCGCGCCGGCCTGACGATGAAGAAGGGGGAGAAGTACGACGTGGTTTTTTCGCTGGGCGACAACTGCTGCGTATCGTCGGTTCCCGACACGACCCAGCGCGTCACGGCCGACTGACCCGCCTGGTGTCTCCGCGCTAGGCCACGGCTGCAGCGACCGCGCCCAACCACGCCTGCAGCCGCGCCACAGCGTCGTCATCGAGCCCGCGCACCCACGACAAGTGGTCCTGCGTGGACGCCTCCAGCTCCAGCGGACAGGCGATGTTGGGGTCCAGATGGAGCTCCGGCATCGGCTTGCCGCGTTCTTCGAGGAACCCGCACAGGCGAACCATGCGCTCGTCGATCGCCTCGCCCAGGGTATCGACCGCCGCCGCGAGCACCACGCGCTCATCGTCGGCCGCGCGAACCATGCGGACCTGGCGATACCACGCACGCAGCACCACGAGCTGGGCGATGTACTCGGCGTTGCGGCGGCCACGGGGTTGCGCGCCGTCGAGGTGGCCTGGCGCGATGGACCTGGCCACAGCGGTGTGGGGCTCGAGCGCGAGCGTCCCCGCGGCCACATCGCGGCGCAGTACCTGCCCCGCCGCAGCGATCGCCCCGAAGCCTACGCGGCGCGGACCGATCATCCCTCCGGCACCGCCGAGAAAGATCCGCGGCTCGCGAAGCAGTACGCCCGCAACCACGTTGCCGACCAGCGACGGCGTCGCCTTGTCACCGCGGGCCCCCCACGGGGTGAAGTTGAAGTGGATGAACCCGCTACCGACCTCCGAGTGGTCGGTCGGCGAAGTCCCACCGGCCATGAGCACGTCGCAAAAATTGATGAGCGATCCCAGCGTGACGAACGCCAGCAGCACAGTGTGCTTGAGACCCACAGCGTGGGCGGTCGACGCCCCCTCTTCGAGCACCGTCCCGGGTCGGACGTGCGCGTTGGCGCCCAACCTCGCGCCGCGCAGTAGCACCGCCCCGTGAACGAACCCGCTATCGATACGGCTGTCCGGACCAAACACGGCGTCGACCGCGGTGGCCGGCCCTTCGGCACCGATCTGGGCGTTTTCGCCGACGTAGGTCCGCGGACCGACGAGCCGGGTCCCGGGATGCAGCGTCGAGCTCGGGCGGATGCGTTCGAGCCGGACATCGGCGGCAACGTAGGTCTGCCGTGGATCGATGACCTGCACCCCATGCGCCACGAGCTGCTCGACACGTTGCGACACAGGGTCCGACATGCACCAACACTGGTACCACAACCAAAAGCGCTCGGCCCGACCGGCGCCACCCCCACCCGGCCCTGTCGAGAGATCGGCCAAACCGCGGCCACAAGGCGGCTCCAGGTTTCTTTTTTCCCGGCGCTGTGGCAAGCAAGGACTTGAACTCTCGCGGTGAACGAGGAACAAACCGTCATCCGGCGGGCGCGCCCGCCAACCTCCTCCGGTGAGAGCAACGCGTTCGTGATCGTGTTGTCTGGCCGCAGCGTGGGCAAGATGTTCAAGCTGCCCGCGAGCGACGTGACGATCGGTCGCTCGCTCGACGCGGAGATCCGCCTCGAAGACGAGGGTATCTCGCGGCTCCACATTCGGCTCACGCGTGACGAATCGGGCAGCGTGGTGCTGGTCGACCTCGACTCGACCAACGGTAGCTACGTCAACGGAATGCGGGTTCATCGCCAGGAACTCGAGGACGGCGACCGCATCCAGGTCGGCTCGGTCACGATCTTGAAGTTCAGCTACCAGGACTCGCTCGAAGAGCAGTTCCAGCAGCAGCTCTACGAGTCCGCGACCCGGGACCAGCTGA
>CANLQR010000374.1 GCA_947492135.1 Deltaproteobacteria bacterium
CGGCGCGAAGCCTTCGATGCGCGCCTCCGCAAGCCCTGGCGCTGTGCCCACCTGTATGGCCTCGCGCAACAACAGCGGCAGGGCAGGGCCGAGCCGCGCGTTGTAGGCATCGGGCGCGATTCGATCGCCGACGGTGATCCACAAGCCCATCCCGCGCCGAATCGCCGCGAGAATCGTCGGGCTGACGTCTTCGCCGGGAGCGCGGGTGTTGGCGAGCACGAGCACGTCGGTGTCGGCCAAGGCACGATCGCCCTGCTCGCGAATTCGGCTCTCGAGCTGGTCGGGGGCAAGGCTGACCAGCTTGAGCCGCTGTTGCCGATCGGCGACCCCGACGGCGGTGGCGAGAAAGAACACCTCGTCGTGGGCTCTGAGCTGACTGGGATCGCCGTTGACGATGGTCACCTCGATGGCGTCATCGGCCGACAGCCACACGTGGCGCGTGTCGTCGATCGACAAGGGATCGTCCGGCACATCGAGGGTCACCGTCGCGGCGACGAAGGTCTCTTCACCCAGCAGCACGTGGCTGAACTCGAGCGGCGCGCTCGAGTCGGCGGCCAGATCGACGGTGCCTCGGGTGACCTCGGTACCGCCGATCCCCAGAGCGACCGGAACCGAGAGAAGGTCCGCGCTGCCACCACTGCGTCGGACCATGGCCTGGATGCGAACCGCTCGTGGATCGATCTCGGGTGCCGCGGACCACGTCACCTCGGTGATCCCGACGTGCTCCGGCGCGACGGCGTCGACGGCGACGGCGGGCAGGGGTACCACCAAGAGTCCGTCGAGTGTCGTCGAGCCCAGCTCTGCGAGTCCGCCCGTGGTGCCGTCGGAGATCGCGTAGACAACCCGCTTGCGGTCGGCCTGCGCGTCGCCGAGCAGGGTCGACGCGCGCCCAAGGCTGTCGCCCATCGTCCAGGCACCGGGGCGCGGCGCGCCGCCGTCGATCCAATCCCTCAGGGTGTCGCGAACCCGATCGAGATCGGCGGTGGGCTCGAGGGTCGGTCCGTCCGGATCTGTCGTCATCAGACCCACGCGGGTGTCGGACGGCAGCGAGCCGAGGACCTCATTCGCACGGTCGGCGACGTGCTGCATCATCGTGCGATCGTCGACGCGAAGACTCATGCCCGCCGAGCCATCGACGAGCAGCACCGCATCGTGGGGCTCGGCGATGATCGAGATACCGCTAGGGTCGAGACTCGCGGGTCGTGCGAGCACCAGCACCGCGAGGCCGAGCAGCAGCAGGCGGATCGCGAGCAGCCAGGGATTCTGGAGCGCGCGCCGCCGCGTCACCGTCGGGTCGTCGGGCAGCAAGAATCGCAGCGCCGCGAACGGGATCGTGCGCGGGGGCTCGCGGCCCAGCAAATGGGCAGCCACGGGGATCGCGAGGCCGAGCAGGCCCAACAGCAGCGCGGGGGCCAGCAGTGTCACCGCGGTACCACCTCGGCGTCGACATCGCCGGCGAGTCGACCGAGCAAGGTCGCGAAAGTCCGCGCAAGCGGCTCGTCCGAGATCACTCGGGCAAGCATCACGCCTTGCGCCTCGCAGGCGGAGTCGAGCGCCCGCAGGTGAGTCTCGAAGCGCTCGAGGTACCGGGTGCGGAGGCTGGCGGCGGTGCCCTCGATGTCCACCCGGAGTCCACGCGGATCGACGAACCGCAGCAGCCGATGTCCGTCCCACGGAAACTCGACCTCGTCGCGATGCAGGGTCTGCAGCACCACGAGGTCATGCCCGCGCGCGCGCAGCTGGGCGAGTCCACCCAGCACCTCGGCCTGGACCTCGTCGGCGTCGTCGGTGGTCGAGGGGGAGACACCCGGCGCGCTGGGGGTTTTGGGTGGGGTACCGACCTGCGTCGCCGCGTCGAGCAGATCGGAGACGAACAACACCACGGTGCGCGCCGGCAGCCGAGCGGCCACGCGTGTCAGCAGCCCACGCATGGGAGCCCGTCCCTTGGGCTCGCTGCGACCGAGACTGCGTGCGACCGCCTCGAGCCTGTCGGGCCCGGTGGCAGGACGAAGCAACGAGGTGTCGATGTCGCCGTCGCGAGCGATGACGAGGCCGACCCGATCTCCCTGACGGATTGCCGTCCACGCGAACGCAGCCGCCAACGCCCTGGCCGCGGCGAACTTCGCGTGGGGACCTTGTCCGTAGGCCATGTTGGCCCCGGCATCGAGCACGATCACCAGCGACAGCTCGTCCTCGGCCTCGGTCTGGCGCAGCACCAAGCGATCGCGGCGGGCGACGGCGCGCCAGTCGAGCTGGCGTGGATCATCTCCGGGGACGTAGGCACGGTGGTCGCGAAAGTCGAGGCCCAAGCCCACGCGCCGCGCGGCATGTCGACCATGACGGCGACCCAGCACAGGCCGCCGCACCTGCAACACCCGTGTACGGAGTAGCTCGCCGAGATCGGCGGGGACCAGCGCGCCCAATGTCGAGCTGCCGTCGGCCATGGCCACCCCTACTTCATGCCCGAATCGCCGCGAGGATCTCGTGCATGATCTCGTCGGTGCCGACGCCGCGGGCTTCGGCGGCAAAGCTGCGCACGAGCCGGTGTTCGAGCACTGCACCGGCGAGCGCACGCACGTCGTCGACGGTGGCCGCCGCACGGCCCGCCAGCGCAGCGCGGGCCTGACACGCGGCCAGCAATTGTTGGCCCGCGCGGGGACCCGCACCCCAACGAACCAGCTCTCGCACCGCCTTGGGTGCCGAGGGGTCGTCGGGCCGAGAGGCGCGCAGCAGACCTACGACGTGATCGATCACCGAGCCCGGCACCGGAATCCGGCGCACCAGGTCTTGATGCGCGAGCAGCTGCTCGGGCGTGAGCACCGGCGTGAGGGTCTCGATCTCATTCGGATCGAACGCGACGATGCGCCGCTCAGCCTCGATGTCGGGATAGCCGACCACGATCTGCAGCATGAACCGATCGAGCTGAGCTTCGGGCAGCGGATACGTACCCTCTTGCTCGATCGGGTTCTGCGTCGCGAAGACATGGAACGGCGGCGGCAACCGGTGGGTCTTGCCGCCCGCAGTCACGCGGCCCTCCTGCATGGACTGCAACAACGCCGCCTGGGTCTTGGGCGGGGTGCGGTTGATCTCGTCCGCCAGCAGCAGGTTGCAGAACACCGGCCCGGTCACGAAGCGAAAGTGTCGTCGACCGGTCTGCGCGTCGTCCTCGAGGACCTCACTGCCGGTGATGTCGGCAGGCATGAGGTCGGGCGTGAACTGGATCCGCGAGAACGACAGCTCCAAGGCCTGCGCGAGCGAGCTGACGAGCAGGGTTTTGGCGAGGCCCGGGACCCCGACGAACAGCCCGTGCCCGCGCGCGAACAGACACACCAGCAGCAGATCGATGACGTGCGCCTGACCCACGATTCGCCGATGGATCTCATCGACCAGGCGCGTGCGTGCGTCGGCGAGGGCGTGAAGCGCCGCGGCATCGTCGGCGGCCAGGGGCTGGATGGGGGCGCTGTCGGGCACGCGAGTGGTCGAGCTTTCGGACGGCCTTGATATACCCGTCGAACCCGGCGCGGGCCATCGAAGCCCGTCGGCGCGTCGGCCGCTGCCGAGAAGTTCGGCCAGGCTTGCAGCCATTGTCGCTCGATATGCCGGGGAAATGCCCCGCGCGCGCCGGGGCGTTTGACCATTGGCCACAGATCAGCCAAGTTTCTCACCGCCTGGCCCGAATCGAGAAGAACGGCGCATAGGCGGGAAAATCCAATGCCGAGCTTCCAAGAGCTGCTCAACGTCGTCAAATCCCGCATTCGCGAGATCTCCGTGGAGGATACCCGTGCCCGAATGCGGGCTGGGACCGACGCGCCGGTGCTGATCGATGTGCGCGAACGTGACGAGTACGAACAGGGGTTCGTCGAGCGGGCGCAGTGGATCCCGCGCGGATTCCTCGAGCTCAAGGTCGAGGACGCGGTGCCCGAACACGATCGCGAGATCATCCTCTATTGCGCAGGCGGGACCCGATCGGCCCTCGCCGCGCAGGCGCTGCACGAGCTTGGCTACACCCGGGTGTCGTCGATGGCCGGTGGGTTTCGAGCGTGGAAAAACGCCGGGTACGCGTTCGATCGGCCGCGCACGCTGACGCCCGAGCAGGTCAAGCGATACAGCCGCCACGTGATGCTGCCCGAGGTCGGCGAGGCCGGGCAGGCCAAGTTGCTCGATGCCAAGGTCCTGTTCCTGGGCGCGGGTGGTTTGGGCTCGCCCTCGAGTCTCTACCTCGCTGCGGCCGGAGTCGGCACGATCGGCATCGTCGATGACGACGTGGTCGACGAGAGCAACCTGCAGCGGCAGATCCTGCACAACATCGAGCGCTTGGGGATGCCCAAGGTCGAGAGCGCCCGCAAGACCCTGCAGTTGCTCAATCCCGACGTGAACATCATCCCGCACCAGACCCGCCTCTCGAGCGACAACGTGCTCGAGATCATCGCGAACTACGATCTGGTGATCGATGGCGCCGACAACTTCCCCACGCGGTACCTTCTCAACGATGCCGCGCTCAAGCTCGGCAAGCCGGTGATCCATGCGTCGATCTTCCGCTTCGAGGGGCAGATCACGACGTTCTTGCCCGACAGCGGCCCGTGCTATCGCTGCCTGTACCCTGATCCGCCTCCGCCGGGCATGGCGCCGTCGTGCCAGGAGGCGGGCGTGCTCGGCGTGTTGCCCGGTCTGGTCGGCACCATGCAGGCCAACGAGGCGATCAAGGTCATCCTCGGCATCGGCGAGACGCTCTCGGGGCGCCTGCTGGTGTTCGATGCCCTGAGCACCAAGTTCCGCACGCTCAAGCTCCGCAAGGACCCGGGGTGCCGGGTGTGCAGCAAGCCACGCGAGGAGATCGAGCTCATCGACTACGAGGCCTTCTGCTCGATCTAGCGCACCAGGGGGCCAAAGCGGACGGTCGTGATACCGTCCGCCAATGGACTTCGACGAGGTCGCCGCCTTCATCCGTAGTCACGAGGTCGGCCGCCGCGCGTGTGTCGAGACACCGTTTGGCCGCCGACTCATCTGCTACGCGGATCTGACGGCCACCGGCCGCTACCTGCACTTCGTGGAGGGCTGGATCCGGCGGGTGCGTCCGTTCTATGCCAACTCCCACACGGCGGTGTCGTCAACGGGTCGGATCATGACGTCGCTGCGCGAGAAGGCGCGGTGTCTGATCCACAAGGCGGTCGGCGCCGGTCCCCACGACGAGGTGCTGTTCACGGGTGCCGGTGCGACCAGCGCGGTGAACAAGCTCGTGGGTTTGCTCGGACTCGTGCTCTCGGAGCCACTGGACCGCCAGTGGGGCCTGTCCAAGCACATCCCGCCCAACGAGCGACCGGTGGTGTTGCTCGGACCCTACGAGCACCACAGCAACGAGCTGCCGTGGATCGAGTCCGTCGCCGAAGTGGTCGAGGTCGACCTCGACGAGACGGGCATGGTCGACCTCGCGGATCTCGATCGCAAGCTCGCGGCCTTCGCGGAAAGGCCGCTCAAGATCGGCAGTTTCTCGGCCGCGTCCAACGTGACCGGCTTGCTCACGGATGTCGACGCCATCGCCGAGATTCTTCACCGCCATGGTGCCTACGCGTGCTTCGACTATGCCGCCGCGGGGCCGTACGTGCCGATCGATATGCACGCCGATGATCCGGCGCGCCGGCTCGATGCGATCTTCCTGTCGACCCACAAGTTCATCGGTGGTCCGCAGGCTTCCGGGGTCCTGGTCGCGAATCGCGAGCTGTTCCGTTCGCGTGTGCCCGACCGACCCGGTGGCGGCACGGTGGACTACGTCGCGGGCGCGTCACGCGATGCCATCGACTACACCCGTCGTCTGGACGAGCGCGAGGAGGCTGGCACGCCGGCGATCCTCGGCGACGTGCGGGCCGGCACTGCCTTCTTGGTCAAGCAGATGATCGGGCCCGAACGCATCCTCGAGCACGAGACGGAGCTTGCCGCCCGTGCCCTCGACCGCCTCGGTCGACATCCAAAGATCCGCATTCTCGGATCGATGACCTTGCCGCGGCTGGCGATTCTCTCGTTCAACGTCGAGGGCCTGCACCACGATCTCGTCAGTGTCCTGCTCGATCACCTGTTCGGGATCCAGAACCGCGCCGGCTGCTCGTGTGCGGGGCCCTACGGCCACCGGCTCCTGGGGATCGATCGCGCCGAGTCCGAACGGTTCCGCGCCCTGATCCGTCGCGGCCTGGGCGGGATCAAGCCCGGGTGGGTGCGCATGACGATCCCGTACTACGCGAACGCCGAGGATCTGGAGTACTTGCTGGGCGCGGTCGAGTTCGTGGCAAACCACGGCGCGGCCTTCGTTCCGCTCTATCACCTGAGCTGGGCCGATGGCGTGTGGCGCCACATCGAGCGACCCGCCCCGGACATCGAGCCGATCGAGCTGACGGTCGCCGCGCTCGAAGACGCTGCGCAGAGCTTCGCCGCGGGTGATCACGAGGCACCGATGTCGGAGAACCATCTGCTCGCCGAGCGGCGCCGCTACATCGCCGAGGCAGTCACGCTCGCGGCGAGCTTGCGCGAGCGTCAAGCTGCATCACCGCCGCGGATGAACCCGCCGACCGGTGATCCCGAGGTCGATGCGGTCGTGTGGTTCGCCTATGTCGAATGCGATTCGATCGTGCCGCGGGACAGCGACAGCGACGTCGACCGACGCCGCCGAGTCGCCGATGAGGTCGACAAGCTCGCGCCCGATCCGTTCTGAGCTCACGTGCCTTCGAACAGAGCGCGTTGCGCCACCAGCTGTGCGAACGCGTGATCGACGAACGCTCGCACGCGTGCATTCTTGCGCATGTCGACGTGCACGAGCAGCAGGAGTTCGGCGCCGCTCGGAGGCTCGGGAAACGCGACATCGAGACGCTGCAGACTCTTGTCGCCCGTGGCGAGGAAGGCGGGGACGAAGCCGATGCCGACTCCGGCGCGGATCGCTGCGACGCGTGCGAAAAACGAGTTGGCGCGCAGCGCCACGTTGCGCGGCGTGCCGTAGCGCTCGAGGAGCTGCTCCATCCGCGAGCTCGCGAAGGCGGGATCCGCCCGCACCAGGGCATGCTCGGCGAGCGCCTCGGGCGTCGTGGGTGCGCCGTGTTTTTTCACGTATGCACGGCTCGCGTACAAGTTGACCTCGACGCCGCATACCCGGCGCGACACCACGTCGCCCACGACGTGGCGCTTGACCCCGAAACGGATCGCGACATCGGCCTCGTACTTCGTGAGATCGACGAAGCTCGTGCGCACATCGACGAGCACGGTCACGTTCGGATGCCGCTCGCGAAACGACGCCACGATCCCGGGCAGCACGAGCACCGAAAAATCGTCGACCGTCGCGACGCGCACCGTGCCGATCGGCTGCTCGTCGCGCGCGCCCACCTTTCGCCAGGCCGCCACGGCCTGCTCCTCCATGGCGAGCGCGTGGACGTGTAGATCCTGGCCCGCCTCGGTGAGCGCATAGCCGCGTTGGCTGCGCGAGAACAGGCGCACGCGCATCGTCGTCTCGAGCCTGCCGACGCGGCGCTGCACGGTCGATGCGTCGACACCGAGTTCCGCGGCCGCAGCCGCGAGCGTGCCGGCACGCGCGGTGGCGAGGAAGGTCTCGAGGTCCGCCCACGTCCATGGTCTTGCACTCATGCAAGATGATATTGAAACGGTGCCTATTTTCATGCAAGTCGACCCGAGGCATGCTCGGCGGCGAGGAGACCGAGACGCGATGAATCACGAAGACGGGCTGGGCGGGAGCATCACGATCCTCGAGCACGGGAACGAGCGCG
>CANLQR010000375.1 GCA_947492135.1 Deltaproteobacteria bacterium
CGTGGTTGTGCCGGCGCCGTCCAATCCCTCCAGTGCGATGAAGCGACCTGCCACGCGGGACGTCAGCCTACCAGCTCGGCGCGTCGCTCGAACCCTGTGGCTACAGTCCATCCACTTCGGTCGCATGGGACCACACGAGGCGCCGGTCCCGAGCCGCTTGCTGGGCGCCGGGCGGCCACTCGTGGCACACTCCTGCGCGGCGCACGAGGGATGGCATGACCGGACGCATGAAAGAAACCGCCGTGATTGGCAGCGGCGGCATTGCCGACCCCGGCGCGTCCATTCCGCCGGCCGGATTCCCGCCTTCGATGCACGCGGATCCGCAGCAGCACAGCGGTTATCCGCCGCAGCAGGGCGCGCCGGCGCAACCGTATCCGCAGCATGGTGGGTACCCGCAGCAAGGCGGGTACCCGCAGCAAGGCGGGTACCCGCAGCAAGGCGGGCATCCGCAGCAAGGCGGGCATCCGCAGCAAGGCGGGCATCCGCAACAGGGCGGGTACCCGCAGCAAGGCGGACCGCAACAGGGCGGGTATCCGCAGCAGGGCGGACCCGCGGGTGCGCAGTCGCCCGCAGCTCGCGGGCGTGACGATGAGTTGATCGTCGGCGGTGGCCGAACGGTCTTCGAGTTCACCGGCAACGCCGCGCCCGAGTCGCGCGGGGGCTCGCGCCCGACATTCATCGGGGGGGCGAACGTCGATCTTTCCAACGTCGCATCTTCCCGTGAGTCGAATCTGCGTTCTGGGGCATCGACCTGGATCTTCCTGGGCTTCGCCGTCGTCGCGCTCGCTGGCGTACTCACGCTGGTGATGTCGGGCCGCGAAAACCAGGCGTCGCCCGAAGCAGAGTCGCCCGTCGCGGCCCCAGCAGCTATAGCGACTTCCGAAGCGGCGAAGGTCGCCGACACGAAGGTGGAAGCGCCGAAGGTCGACGACGCGAAGGTGGACGAGGCCAAGGTGGACGAGGCGAAGGTCGACGAGGCCAAAGTCGACGACGTGAAGCCAACGCCGCCGGTGGTCGAACCCAAGCCACCCGAGCCGGCGGCGCCCGCTGCGGCGGACCCCGTGAAGGTCGATCCGACGCCTGCGGCCCCGAAGCCCGGCGGCGGGAGCAAGCCGAAGAAGCCGTCCAAACCCAAACCCGCGAAGCCGGCGGTCGAACCCCCGCGGGGGCTCAAGCCGAAGAAGCCGCCGCGCGATCCACTGAAAAATCTGCCCGCCCCCCCTTGAGGTGCAGCGGGGTTTCGGCCCGTTCACCCGAGCGTGCGTCGGCGAGTCACTCCGCCGATACAGGCGAACGCGAGCACGACACATCCACAGCCCAATGCCAGCCGATCGGTGGGCAGCGGGTGCGTGCTGCCGAATACCGTGGGCGGTGACGCGGCGATGGCCGCCGCGACCTGCGGGCTGTCGGGGCGAAGCTGTTCCGCCGTGCGCAGCAACATCTGTCGTCCCCAAGCCGGGACCGCGCCAGAGTCGGCCTCGGCGAGCAGGGCCTGGAGACGCAGCGTCTCCGCTGCCGTCGGGTCGCTCGCGCTCAGCAGAACCGCCGCCTTGCGACTCAGCGCCGCGCCCCGTAGGGCGTCACCGTCGACGAGCGCTTGCGCAGCGCCGTGGCGATACGCGGCGGCGACGCGGGGCTCGTCCCCGAGCTCGGGTCGCTCGGCGAGCAGCCGATCGAGTTCGCCCAGCGTCGTCTCCGAATTCGCCGAAGACACCGCAGCATCGATCGCCGCGGTCGACTCGGCCTGGCGGCGCGCGTCGAGGACCGCGAACAATGCTGCGGCATGCCGCGAGGGTTGCCCTTCACAGCGCGGGTCAGGCGGAGCATCGGGCAGTGGTTCGCAGGGTTGTTCGATCGCGCTGGGTTGCGAGCGCGCGAGCGCTTCCCGGACGGCGATCGCGGCCCGCTGGCGATAGTTGAGAAACGCCTGGGCCTGCCCTGTGCCGCCGCCGAGCAGTCGCACCCGTCGGCTGATCGTCTTGGGCAGTGGGCCCTCGACGAGCCCCGAGAACGCCGCGCGTGCGGCCGCGCGAAGCCTGGGCACCCGTGAGTCCACATGCGCGAGCATCGTCGCGGCGGCGTTCCCGTTGCGAGCCTCGCCCCAGACGTCCAACAGATCCGCGAGCCGGCGGGGCTCCGACCGCAGTGCGGCCTCGGCACGCTCGGGGATCCAGCGGTCCATGCGGTCGAGTGCAATTGCCGCGAACTCGGCGCGGCGCTGGGCCTCCTCATCGGGATCGTCGTTCAGAATCGTCGCGCGCCACAGCGAGGCAACCGCCTCGTCGCCGACCGCGTGGATCGTGCGCGCGACCTCGTCTCGGAAGGTGCCTTCGTGCAGAAATGCAACCTCGAGAAGTACATCGATGACTTGGCTCGAAACGCCTGGATTCTTTCCGATTTCAGCCGCAGCGCGGAGTAGCGCAGTCTGCAACACGCAGTCGCGGTACACCGGCGCGAGGACGGGGGAGAGCTTGGTCCGCGGCAGCACCAGCAGGTCCTCGAACCAATCCTCGGAGCGCTTCACGGTGAAGCCATGGGCCTTCTTCCACGACAGATCAAAATGACCGTAGCGGTTGGGTACGTCGCCGCCGATCGCGGCGAGTAGCGATCGATAGTCGCCCTTGGGTGAACGCCGAGGAACAACGAGCGCGGCGCGGATCTCGGGCCACAGCGCGACGGGCGAAGCCGCGATGCGGCGCGCCGGCCCGCCGACCTCGTCGATGGCGCCCTTGCGGATCGCGAGCGCCAGATCGGCCAAGTCGGTGTTGCTCGTGGGCGGCCGTGCGGGTCCAGCCGGGGCGGCGGTTGCCGTGACCGGCGCCGCAGCGCGTGAGAACAACGCTTGCGCGACGGTGCGAATGTCGCCCAGATGGGCTCGCGGGTCCTCATGGTGGGCGCGCGTGCCCACCGAGGTCTGGATGTCGACGTCGAGGTCGCCGCGACACGCCGCGAGAGCCAGAGCGCAGGCGGTGATCGACACGCCACGCGCGATCAACCGGGTCCAGGGTCGCGCGTCGTTCATGACGGTCTCCTTTGGCTTAGTGCAAGGCGCGGCTCGGGGCGGTGGTTCCCGCCTCGGGCAAGAATCGGACAAAGCGCAGCCCAACCCCGCACAGCGCCCGCAAGCCGTCCGCGTCGGAATACTGCAAGTAGTAGTGATTCTGGACCTTGGCGATGGCGCAGATCGACGGCTCGCCGTCGCCGCTCGCGAAGCGCACGACGACCTTGGTTCGCAGCGGCAGCGGCTCTGCCATCTCGACGAACATCCCGGTGCCGGAGATGTTGCGCGCGATGTGCCATTGCTCGGCGTGTAGATCGCTGGCGATCAGCACACGAAACACCTTGTCGATGCGTGCCGCGGCACGCCGGTCGGTTTGCAGATCGGCCATGTCGCCACCATGCCTCGGTGCGAGGGATGAGGGCAAATATCCTACATGTAGGACAGACGGGTAACGTGCTCATGTGGCCAGTGCCGCCCCCCACAGCGCACCGATTTGCAGCCAGCCCGACAGGGCGGCCAGCGCCCCGAGAACAGAGGCTGCGGCGCGCGGCCCAATCGGACCCGGTTCGACGGCCAGCGCGATCGCTCCCAGGCCCATGGCGGTGGCCGGCCAGGCCGGTGCGTGCATCCCAGGCCATAGCGCCAAAGCCGCGGCGGTGACCGCGGCACACGACAACAGCGCGGCACCGCGCGCGCGCAAGACGGGCTCCAAGAGCATGGGCTTCGGTTATCAGAGCGCGCGAGCGGTTGCACGAATTCGGCGAGGTGCCCAAACTCCGCCGCCCATGCCGGTCGATTCAGCCCACCGCTTCGGCTTCGTCGCCGTGTGCGGCCGTCCCAACGTGGGTAAGTCCACGCTGGTCAACGCGTTGGTCGGCGAGCCGGTCGCCATCGCAACGCCTCACCCACAGACCACCCGCGAACGAATGCTGGGCATCTGGTCGCGCCCGCAGTTCCAGGCCGTCCTCGTCGATACCCCCGGGCTGCACCGGCCCCGTAGCGCGCTCAATCGCTACATGGTCTCCGAAGCGCTGGCGGGCTGTCGCGACGTCGATGTGGTCCTGCTGCTCGCCGAGATTCCGAGTCTCTCGCTGGATCGTTCCGCGCGCTGGGAGCCAGGTGATGTCGCCCGAGATGGACTCGAGCGCATCGTAGGTCTCGGTCGGCCGATCGTGCTGGTGCTGACCAAGACCGACCAGTTGCGGGACTCCAAGGCGCTGCTGCCGGTGATCGATGCATGGCAGCGCCTGCACACGTTCGACGCGATCGTGCCGGTGGCCGCGCTGCACAACGAGGGCCTCGAGCCACTCGAGCGCGAGGTCATCAACCATCTGCCCGAGGGGCCGTCGCACTTCCCCGACGATCAATTGACCGATCGCCCGCTGCGCTGGCATGCCGCGGAGCTCGTGCGTGCGGAGCTGTTCGAGCATCTCGAGCAGGAGTTGCCGTACAGCTGCGCCGTGGTGATCGTGCGCTACGATGAGCGGGGGCCGGTCGACTCGATCGAGGCGACGGTGTTCGTCGAGCGCGATAGCCAGCGCGGGATGGTCGTCGGCAAGGGTGCGCGCGTGATCAAGGCCATCTCGATCGGCGCGCGCGCGCGCATCGAGCGGCTCACCGGCCGCGGTTGCGATCTCCGACTACGCGTGGACGTGGCCCCGAACTGGACCCGCGATCCCAGCCGGCTGGCCACCCTCGGCTATGTCCCCCCCGACGGAGCCCCGCGGAAATCATGAGTGTTCAAGTCGCACCTGTCGTCGCCATCGTCGGCCGTCCGAACGTCGGCAAGTCGACGCTGTTCAACCGTTTGATCTCGGCCCGAAAAGCCATCGTCGAGGACAACCCCGGGGTCACGCGGGATCGCATGTACGGGGTCGCGAACTGGACCGGTTCGGCGTTCATCGTGGTCGATACCGGCGGCATCGATCCTTCGCTCGACGAGGCGCTGCCGTCCCATATTCGCGCGCAGGCCGAAGCTGCGATCGCGGAGGCAGACCTGGTCCTGTTCGTGGTCGATGCCATCGAGGGCCCCAGCGCCATCGACACCGAGATCGCCGAGCGACTGCGACGCTCGGGAAAACCCGTGGTGGTGGCCGCGAACAAGTCGGACTCACCGGCCCGGGAACTCGCGGCAGCATGGGCCTGGGAACTCGGGGTGGGCGTGGTTTGCGCCGTATCTGCGGCCCATGGCCGTGGGATGGGCGAGCTCTGTGATGCGATCGTCGAATCGCTAGGCACCACTCCCGAGTCGGTGGAGCTGATGCCACCGGGCATTCGCGTGGCCTTCCTGGGTCGGCCCAACGCCGGCAAGTCCACGCTGGTCAACGCGTTGGTGGGCGACGCTCGCGTGATCGTCGACGATATCCCCGGTACGACCCGTGATGCGATCGACCTACCGCTGAAGTGGGGCGACGATGACTTTGTCCTGTGTGACACCGCGGGCCTGCGCCGACGCCGACAGGTGGCGCGGGCCCACGAACAGCTCGCCGCGATCAAGTCGATCCGCGCGATGGAGCGGACCAGTGTCGTGGTCCTGGTGCTCGACGCGACCGCCGGCGTGACCGATCAGGACCAGCGAATCGCGCGCATGGCGTTCGAGCGAGGCAAGGGCGTCGTGGTGCTCCTCCACAAGTGGGATCTCATCGCCGGGGACAAGGCCGCCGCCCATGCGGTCGTGGAGCAGGTCGAAGAGGCTCTGGTTTTCCTCGAGAAACCCGACGTCATCAAGACGTCGGTGATCGGCAACGATCGCGACATCGGTCATGGCCATGCGCGCAACCTCGATGCATTGATGAAGGCGTGCAAGCGCACCGCGTTTGCCCTGTCCAAACGCATCACCACGTCGGACCTCAACGACGAGCTCCAGCGGGCGGTGGCCGACCTCACTCCACCGTCTCATCGGGGCTCGCTGGTCCGCCTGTACTTCGCGACCCAGGCCAGCGTCGAGCCGCCGCTGTTCGCGATCTCGGCGAACCGGGGCCGGCCGTTGACCCCGGCGTACGAGCGCTACCTCCTGCGCCGGTTCCGCCAGCGCTGGGATCTGCGCGGGATCCCGATCCGCCTGGTGGTCCGGGGCCGAGGCAAGGGCGGGGAAACCCCGGGCGAGCACTAGGGACCCAGAGCCTCGGGGACCGCCCCGGGACCACCCGCAATGCCAACCTCGCTGCGCCGATGCGGGGACAAGGCCAACTCAGTTGGCGGGCGTCTGGCCTCGAGCGGCGGCCAAGTGCCCGTCGCGACAAGCGGCTACTGCTGGCGGCCGCTTTGCTTTATCCTGGGCTCCAGTGGGATCGGGCTGCGAACGGCCTTCGACGATCCATCTGGTCCTTTGCGCTACCCCAAGGAATCCCATGCGACGCATCTCGCTCGTCTCTCGTCTGACCCTGCTCGCTGGCACCGGTGTCGCTTTGCCGACGCTGCTCGCTTGCCTCGACCATCCCCTCAAGGATGTGAAGTACGAGGCCGCATCGGAGGAGCAGAACGCGATTCAGCTGACGGTGAACAAGGACGTCGACATCCTTTTCGTCATCGATAACTCGGGTTCGATGGGTGAGGAGCAGGGTCTTCTCGCTGCGAACTTCCCCGCGTTCGTTGGCGTTCTCGAGGCCGAAGATGTGAAGGCGAACTATCGCCTGGGCATCACGACGACCGACAACGGCAATCCTTGGTGCGGCAGCACGTCTCCCGAGGCCGGCAAGCTGCAGCTCTCGAGCTGCCGCTCGCGCACCGGACAGTTCGTGTTCAACGGCAATCCACCGGCCGACGCGACCGCAGTTGCTTGCACCGACGTGTGCAACGCGGACTCCATCGAAATCGCACCCACCACCACCGAGTTTGATCCCGAGCCTGCACCGCGGCCGTGGATGGAGAGCATCGAGGGCAAGACCAACCTCGCCGGCGACATCACGACGACCGAGGCGTTCCAGTGTTTTGGCCCGCAAGGGATCGCTGGTTGCGGCTTCGAGTCCCACCTCGAGTCGATGTACAAGGCTTTCCTCCGCGCGCAGAACGACAAAGAGGAGCAGTACGGCTTCCTGCGCAGCAATGCGATTCTCTCGATCGTCATCGTGACCGACGAGGTCGACTGCTCGTACAACAACAAGTACCAGAGCATCTTCTTGCCCGAGGCCGACGGCGGCGATCCGACCGTGTTCTGGTCTGATCCCGACGCCAGCGCGCCGACGTCTGCGGTGTGTTGGAACGCCGGCGTGGTTTGCCAAGGAACCGGCACGCCGTACGACTCCTGTGAGTCGTCGAACAAGGACGTCACCGGCGCGACCGGCGTGTCCGACGGCGACGCGGTGCTGCATCCGCTCAATCGCTACGTCGAGTTCGTCTCGCAGCTCGAGCTTGCGAAGCAGAAGATCACCCCGAGCCAGGAAGTCCTCGTCGGCCTCATCGCAGGCGTGCCTGATGGGTACGACGGCGAGCTGACGTACTCGAACTCGCTCGACCCGGGCGATCAGGGCGACTTCGGTATCGGCCCTGGTTGCGAATACGACCAAGACGGCGACCCGCTGACCGCCCCCGCGACCGCTCGGCCGCCGGTGCGTATGCGTGAATTCGCCGAGGAGTTCGAGGTCGGTGGTGCGCCGAACATCTACTCCATCTGCCAGGACAGTTACTCCGATGCCCTCGAGGCGATCGCGAACACGATCAAGGACCAGATCAAGCCGGCCTGCATGACCTCGTGCGTGGCCGATACCGATCAGATCGCGCCGGGTGTGCAGCCAGCGTGCACGCTGCTTCAGG
>CANLQR010000376.1 GCA_947492135.1 Deltaproteobacteria bacterium
CGTCTCGGGCACGGAGCGTCCATGACGTTGCCCGAGCGACCTCGGTACGCGATTCGTTCGTCGCACCCCAAGGTGGTGCCCGACGGTGTGCGCGTGACCTACGAACTCGTGCGCGCGAACGTGTCCGCGCTCGAGATCGATCCGCCGGCCGACGGCCAAGGCAATCCGATCTTTCGCATCTTTCCGTCCGGGCACCCGTACCAGCAGAGCGAGGTCGTGACTCCCCGCGTGCGGTGGCGGCTCGAGTCGGATCCGGCCGCGCTCGCCACGGGTGCAGACACGATCACCGAAGGCCCGGATGGCACCGAGTACAAATGGACGCTCACGCTCGACGCGGTGGGCACTCACCTGGTCACGTGCGAGGTGCTCGTGCCGGCGCCGTGGGCCTCACAGCCCGACGAGGTCGACGTCGTGGAGCGGGTGCAGCAGGTCACACTCGCGGCGCAGCGGATCGCCGAGATCGAACACCGCTTCGGGTTCGACCACCCTCTGGCCGAGTTCTACGAGACGCGGAGCAATCCGCGGCCGCGCAAGACCGATGATCCCGTGCGCGACCTCGACGACTACGTGATCCGGCCCGAGGTTTTTCTCGCACGCGTCAGCCGATTGATCACACTGCAAGAACACATCGAGCACCGCGCGCCCTCGGTCAGTGCAGAGGATGTCGAGGCCGGTGAGGCGCTGCTCGAGAAGCACCGCAAGTACCGCGACGCGCTGCGCAAGATCACCTGGCGCGACCACGGGACACAGCGTTCGCGGATCAACGTCACCCATTTCGTGCGCGACCGCGGCGAGGAAGTCGAACGATTCGTCTACATCTCGGTCCACGTAGCGCGCCGGGTGACGAGCTTCGCCGTGGTCGACGACGACTCGGCCGACCCACCTCTGTCCGCCGACGACCGCGTCTACTTCATCACGATCGTGGACTGGACGGATCCCGTGGCGCGCGGCGGTTTCGGCGTGTGGCGTGGTGTCGACCCGGACCTGTTCACGGCGATCCGGTCGGCGCTCTCCCACTGGCGCAGCGGCAACCGCTATCCGGAAGGCACGGTGGTGTTCGATCTCCCGGGCTGGGTCGACGTCGAATTCCTCGCCGCAGACGAGGACCTCCCGCGCAAGTTCGACACCAGCGGGTCCACGTTCGTCGAGGACCTGACCGCGTGGATGGACGGTGCTGCGCTGGTGGTGGGCCTGGCCGCGCTCGTCGGGCTCGTCATCGCACCGGTTCTGACGCCGGTCGCGGGGATGCTTTGGGCCTCGCTCGCGGGTAGCAGCGCCGCGGCGGCGATCCGTCTGGTCGATCGACGCCTCGACGACAACCTCACCGAGAACTGGAAACAGGACGCACTCGACCTGCTGACGATCGCAGCGAACCTGGCTGCGGTGCCCGGCGTCGCGGCCGCATGGCGACGCGGGGCGCGGGTGATGCTGCCGGCCGCCTCGGTGAAGACCGAAAGTGGTGTGCTGCAGATGGCGTTCGTCGGTCAGATCGTTGCCGAGGGCGCGCAGGGCGTGCTCATCGCCGTCGACGGCTACGAGAAGATCCAGGCGACGCTCGACGACACGAGCTTGTCGGCGCCCGAGCGTTCGCGGCGAGTGCTGACACTGCTCGCGAACCTCACGCTGACGTCCGCGCTGCTGGGCGCGTCGATCCGCGGCAACGTCAGCGAGCTGCGGGGACTCGACGATGCGCTCGCGCGCGGCGTCGATCCGCTCGGCGATCCCGACGCGACGGTCGACCTGACCAAGCCCGATCGTTCGCGGGGAGACACGAAAGACGGGGACCACGAGATCGAGATCGACGTCGATCCGCCGTCCGCGTTGCCGCCGGTCGACCCGTTCCCGCGGCTCTCGCCCATCAACGAGGCCCTGGCCCGCGGCGCCGACGAGGCCCAGAAGGCCGCGATCGCGCGGATGCTCGACGTCGACGGTGCCGCGGTCGATCTGTTGATGACGAAGTACCGCCTCGACGTGGCCGCCCACGCCGACGCGTTCGTCGCCGTGTGGGCGCGCGCGGCGGATCTCACGATTCCGCGACCGATGCTGCGGGTCTACCATGACCACACCGGCTTGACCGGCATCGACTACCTCGCGGGCCTCCACGTGGACAAACCAGCGATCACCGACGACGAGTTCTGGGCGTCGATGTGGGCGGCCACGATGGAAGCGGAGTACCGGGAGGCCCGCGACTTCGCGGGCCACTCGATCTCGCGGCACGGCGCGCACGCGACGGACGGGCAGCTGCAGCGACGGATCAGCACGGGCGTCGCGCCGGATGACGTGGTGGCGCATACGCGGACGAGCACGCGGTTTTTGACGAACTCGCAGTGGTTGGCGGCGCATGATGCGGCGGGGGCGGTGTTTCGGCGGGAGTTCAAGGCGCTAGGGATCGACATCGATGTGGAGTTGCCGCGTGACCGTACCGGCGCGGAGTGTTGCAAGGTCGTCGGTGTTTTCGAGATGCGCGAACTGCTTGCGCATGGTTTCACAGACGTCGGTCCGCACGCCGGATCGGGAAGGCACAGGACGTGGGCAGCCAACCGTGCCTTAGCTCCGAGCGAGCTCGGCATTGGAAAGGTGAAAGTCACGTTTGGGTGGACCGGCAGCGATTGGATCCCGATCCAGCTCTTCGCAGTGCCGGACACTGTACGTGCCGAGTGGAAGGTCTCCCCACCCCCTGGAACCTCGATATGACCAAGCAAACTGAGATTCCGATCGATTTCATCAAGTCCTGCAGCCTCGGAATGAGCATGGTCGAGCAGCAGCTCCAGACTCAGCAGTTCGACGACTGGAACGGGGACTTTTCGTTCCTCGACGGCGAGGCCACCGGCATCCGCGACGAGATGGAATTCCTGGGGCTGGCGGACGAGTTGCGACTCGCGCTCGAGTACTTCATCTCCGTCGGGGACGACGATCTCCCCAAGGGTCTCTGGCCCCACGGCCTCGTACTCGGCGACCTTGTTGGCGACGCAGAACTCACCGGACTTACCGAAGAGGCGTTGCACGAACTCGCGATCTACGTCCGTCGCAAGATGTTCCCGGACCTTCCGGACATGTCCGACGCCGACAAGGAGATCGCCCGCACCCGCGTTCGCCTCACCAATCGCGACCTCGGCGACTGGATGTATCACCTCGTTTTCCCCGACGAGCCCCCGCTCACCAAAGAGCAGTGCCGGGATCCGCAGACCACCTGGATCAGGTCGTGGATGCACGCTCTACGCAAGCAGAAGGAAGCCGGCGGGCCCCACTGGCCGCACGTGCCAATCGTCTTCTCCGCGCCCCCTTACGCGAAGTAGCCCGACCGTACACCGGCGTCCTCGGACACTGCTCGCGAACCTCACCCTGACGTCCGCGCTGCTAGGCGCGTCGATCCGCGGCAACGTCAGCGAGCTGCGGGGACTCGACGATGCGCTCGCGCGCGGCATCGACCCGCTCGGCGATCCCGACGCGACGATCGACCTAACCAAGCCCGATCGTTCGCGGGGCGACACCAAAGACGGGGACCACGAGATCGAGATCAACGTCGATCCGCCGTCGGCGTTGCCGCCGGTCGACCCGTTCCCGCGGCTCTCGCCCATCAACACACAGCCCAATGCTCGAGCCGCATGCAGCGGTTTCGCAGGCCCCTCGTCAAAGACGAGCCGACCTGATCCCCTGCCCCAACGTCAGTGCGAGGCCTTCTTGGGCCGCAACAACTTGCCCTGCGCCACATGGTCGTTCCACGACGCCCGCGTGTACCCGTTGTCGACCTCGGTCATCGTGATGCAGTCGGGCACCGGGCACACGATCTTGCACAGGTTGCAGCCGACGCACTCGGACTCGTCGACCACCGGCACCCGTGAGCCGGCCGCCGGGTGGATGCACTGGTGAGCGCCATCGTCACACGCGACCACGCACAGGTTGCATCCGATGCACTTGTTCGCGTCGATCTTCGCGACCGTCTCGAAGTTGAGGTCGAGCTCGCCCCACTCCCCGAAGTTGGGTACCGCCTTGCCGATCATGTCGTCGAGCGTGGCGAAGCCCTTGCGCTCCATATAGTCGGTCAGGCCCTCGATCATGTCCTCGACGATGCGAAACCCCCGCAGCATCACCTCGGTGCACACCTGCACCGACGACGAGCCGAGCAACATGAACTCCACCGCGTCACGCCAGTTGGTGATCCCACCGATCCCGCTGATCGGCAGCTTGAACTCGGGCTCGCGGGCCAGCGCGCCCACCATGTGCAGCGCGATCGGCTTGACGGCCGCACCGCAGTACCCACCGTTGGTCGACCGGCCATCGACCAGCGGATGCGGCACGTAGGTCTCGATGTCGACGCCGATGATGCTCTTGATGGTGTTGATGAGCGACACCCCATGCGCGCCGCCCTTTTGCGCCGCGAGGCCATGGGGCACCACGTTGGCGACGTTGGGCGTGAGCTTCACCAGCACCGGCACGGTCGAGTACTCGACCGCCCACGCGGTGATCTCGGCGTTGACCTTGGGCTCCTGGCCCACCGCCGAACCCATGCCGCGCTCGCACATGCCGTGGGGGCATCCGAAGTTCAGCTCGAGGCCGTCCGCGCCGGCGTCGATCGATCGCTTGATGATGTCGCGCCACTCGTCGCGCGTCTCGACCATCAGCGACACGATGATCGCGTGCTTGGGGTACTTCTTCTTGGTGTCGTAGATCTCGCGGAAGTTCGACTCGAGCGGCCGGTCGGTGATCAACTCGATGTTGTTGAACCCGATGTTCCTCTGCCCGCGGTAGTCGATGCCACCGAAGCGACTCGACACATTTTGGATGGGCTGGCCGAGCGTCTTCCACACCGCCCCACCCCAGCCGTGATCGAAGGCGCGCTGGATCTGGCCACCGGAGTTCGCCGGGGGTGCCGACGCCAGCCAAAACGGATTGGGCGAGCGGATGCCGCCGCAGTTGGCACTGATATCAACCATGGTCTGCCCCCTCCAACATCTGATGAATCGCGCGTGCAGCTCGCTTGCCCTCGGCGGAGGCGTTGACCACCTCTTTGCCGCCGTTGGCACAGTCTCCACCGGCCCAGTACTTGGGCCGGCCACAATAGCCATGTTCGTCCACGACGATGCGCCCGCGATCGACCCGCAGCCCGGGTAGAGCACCCACGAGTCCGCCGAGCTTGGCCTGACCGATCGCGATGAGCACGAGATCAGCTTCGACGTCGAACTCGGTGCCGGCGACCGGACGCTTGTCGTCGTCGACCCGCAAGCAGCGAACCCCTTCGACGCGGTCCTTGCCGAGAAACTCGACCGGCTGGGCCTGCCACAGCGCCCGCGCCCCGTCGATGCGCGCGGCCTCCCACTCGTGGGCATAGCCCGACATGGCCGCTTCGGTGCCGCGATACAGCAGCGTCACCGTGCGAGCGCCCAAGCCGAGCAGCTCGCGCACGGTGTCGAGCGCGGTGTTGCCTCCGCCGATCACCACCGCATTGCGCACGCTGCTGACCGCCACCTTGGCCAGCTTCATGCGCTCGATGAAGTCGACTGCACCATAAATACTGGAGAGCTCTTCGCCGGGGATGTCCAGCGGCGTGTCCACCCCCAGGCCAAAGCCCAGGAAGATCGCGTCGTGTTGTTCCTCGAGCTCGGCCCAGCTGGGCTCGCGACCGACCTCGACCCCCGTGCGCACGTCGATGCCGCCGATACCGAGGATCCACTCGACCTCGTCGAGCGATCGGTCGGCGCGCATCTTGTACGGAGCGACGCCGGTGGTGTTGAGTCCACCGACCACCGCACGCTTGTCGTAGATCGTACACGCGTGGCCAAAGCGCCGGAGTTCGTGGGCGCAGGCCAACGACGCCGGGCCCGCTCCGACCAGCGCAACGCTCTTGCCGGTCGCTGCGCCCGCCTCGAAGAAGCGCCAGCCCTGGTCGTAGGCCACATCGGTGGCATAGCGCTGGAGCTTGCCGATCTGGATCGGCGGCACCCCCTGGTGATTGTGCACGCAGGCACCGACGCACAGGACCTCGACCGGACAGACCCGGGCGCAGCTCATGCCGTGGATGTTGGCCTCGAGGATGGTCTTGGCGCTGCCCTTGAGGTTGCCGGTCGAGATCTTGCGGATGAACTCCGGGATCTCGATCGCGGTGGGGCACGCAGTGACGCATGGCGCGTCATGGCAGTACAGGCACCGGTTGGCCTCGATCACCGCCTGTTCGGGCGTCAGCGGCCCCTTGAAGTCGTCGAATACACACTCGCTGCGGGAGTCGTCGATGCGTGCCATGGCTGCCTCCTAACCGCTGACCTTGCCCCACGGCAGTCCCGAAGTTCCCGGCTCGCGCAGCTCATACAGAGCGACTGTGATGGCCTCGAGTCGCTGCCGCAGGCAGACCTTGCACGCGTAGGTGTCCGCGCCGATCGAAGCGACCGCATCGACCACCTGTTCACAGAGATCACAACGCGCGGTGGTCGTGGTCGCGACGGTCTTGCGCCCGTCGCGAACCTCGCCCCGTGAGTCGACTTTGACGGCGATGATGGATGACATGGTGACCCTAGCGGTTCTGGGGAAATCCGAGGTCGACGCCGCGAAACCGCGGATCGGGCCAGCGCGCGGTGATGACCTTGCCGCGGGTATAGAAGTGGATGCCCTCTTTGCCGTGCACGTGGGTGTCGCCGAACAGCGAGGCCTTCCAGCCGCCAAAGGAGTAGTAGGCCATCGGCACCGGGATCGGCACGTTGATGCCGATCATGCCGACCTTGACCTCGTGCTGGAATTTGCGCGCGGCCCCACCATCGTTGGTGAAGATGGCGACGCCGTTGGCGTACTCGTTGGCGTGAATCAACTCGAGCGCGGCGGCGTACGTCGGCACCCGCACGATCGACAGCACCGGCCCGAAGATCTCGTCCTTGTAGATCGTCATGTCCGGCGTGACGTGGTCGAACAGACAAGGGCCCAGGAAGAATCCACGCTCGTGGCCTGGGATCTTGGGGTCGCGACCGTCTTCGACCAGGGTTGCGCCCTGGGCGACGCCCGAATCGACATAGCCGCGAACCTTGTCGAGATGCGTCCGCGTGACCAGTGGGCCCATCTCGTTGGCGGGGTCGTTGCCCGGACCCACACGCAACTTGGCGATGCGGGCGCGCAGCAACGGCACCAGGCGATCGGCGGCATCGCCCACCGCGACCATCACCGAGATCGCCATGCAGCGCTCGCCGGCCGAGCCGTACGCCGCACCGATCACGGCATCGGCGGCAAGCTCCATGTCGGCATCGGGGAGCACGACCATGTGGTTCTTGGCCCCGCCCAACGCCTGCACGCGCTTTCCGTGGGCGGTGCCGGTGTCGTAGATGTACTTGGCGATCGGCGTCGAGCCGACGAAGCTGACGGCACCGATCTCAGGGTGCTGCAAGATCCGATCGACCGCGACCTTGTCGCCGTGCACGACGTTGAAGACGCCCGGAGGCAGACCGGCCTCGGCCAGCAACTCGGCGCAGAAGTTCGCCGCCGAAGGATCGCGCTCCGAAGGCTTGAGCACGAAGGTGTTGCCGCACGCGAGCGCCAGTGGATACATCCACATGGGCACCATGGCCGGAAAGTTGAACGGGGTGATGCCCGCGACCACGCCGACCGGCTGGCGAATCGAGTAGCTGTCGACATCCGAGGAGACATTCTCGGAGAACTCGCCCTTGAGCAGCTGGGGAAGGCCGCACGCGAACTCCACCACCTCGATCCCGCGATTGACCTCACCGAGGGCGTCCGCGGCGACCTTGCCGTG
>CANLQR010000377.1 GCA_947492135.1 Deltaproteobacteria bacterium
GGTGACCCTCGCGAAGGGCGAGCGATTCGCGACGGGTGCCGCCGTGCCACCCGCGAACGTCGACTCGGATCGCGCGACGCAGCCCTCACTCTCGGGCGGCCCGACGCCGGCGGGTTCGCGAGCGTCCACCGCCGATGGCGGCCCACTGAGCGCCGGCGCTGCCGCACCCCGCGGTGTCCCGGCAGCGGTGCGGCATCCGTGGTTGGCGCCCGTGGTCGCCACGCTGCTGCCGGGCTCGGGGCACGCGGTGGCCCGGCGGCCTGGCGCGGCGTTGGGGATCTTCGCCGCCGCGGCGGGCCTCACCTTTGCTTCTGTCGCCTTGGCTCTCGCGACCGATGACAGCGAAGGCGCGACGCTCGGTGGTCCGGGACGATCGAGTGCGCGTGAGGCCCTGAGACTGGGCACGTTTGTCGTCACCACGGACGCGCTGGCCCTGCTGTGGCTGGGACAGGCGGCAGATTCGTGGGTCAAGGCCAAGGCCAAGACGGTGCGGCCGCGGCGTCGTCATGTCATCGGCGTCTCGTTGCATCGCGCCAGTACCGTAGGCCTGCGCCCCGGCGAGCCCTCGATGGCGCGCTATGAAGACCTTTCGTTGGGCGTGCTCGGCCAGGTGATGGACCGACTGTCGATCGGTCTGGCGGATGTCAGCGTGCACGGCCGTTCGAACGGCCGCGTGACGCTGCAGGCGGGATTGCGAGCCGCCGGGCGGGTCGTCGAGCGCAACCGAGTGTGGCTGGTCGTCGCCGGCGGCGTCATTTTCCAGGGAACGAGCGCGCGTCCATCCCTGGCGTCTCAGGATCCCGACGAGCCCGCCGCCCGTGAGCGCGGCCGGTTCGGCGCGATCGGCTATGGGCAACTCGAGACCCGGGTGTTCGTCCTCGATCGTCTGTCGCTGGACATGGGCCCGCGGCTGTCGGTGCCGTTTGCGACGCGCTACTACGGGGGCGGCAAGGCACTGCCGCGGTGGGCACCCACGTTCGAACTCATCGCCGGCGCCCAGGTGTACTTCTGATGAAACCGCACCTCCAAGTCCTGGTGTTCGGTATCGCCACCATGAGCTGCGTGTTCGGTTGGCGAGGCGAAGCTGATCTCGTGGGCGATCACGACTTGCAAGGCGTCGCCACGGTGCGAATCGATCTGCCCAGCACTCCGCTCGTCGTCGACACGTGCGAGCCCCTCGCGCCAGGCACCTGTCCCGAACGACTGCGGTACGCAGGCCGGATCCTGGCCACCGGCGGCAGTGCCAGCGATGCGCGAGCCCACGCCGAGAAACCCGCATTGGTCTTCGAGCGCGACGGCGCGCTCGCGCGCCTACGCGCGGACGTCCCACTGGCCGTCCGCGGGTTGATCGAGTTCGAGATCGGTGCCGTCGAGTTGCCCGCGGATCGCAACTTCGAGTTTCATACCGACCTCGGTGACGTCGACGTTCACGGCGTGCGCGGTGCGGTGACGATCGAGGTTGGTCGCGGCGATGTTGCCGTGCACGGCGGTGATGCCGGTGTCGCGGTTGCGGTGGACGTCGGTGAGATCGACGTGACGAGCGGTGGCGACGTCGACCTGAGTACGGGCGCCGGGCACGTGACGCTCGTCCAGGACGGCGCGCCCCGGCGCGTGTTCATCGACGCGCGAGGCGACGTCGAGCTCGAGCTTGCAGCGAGCAGCGACCTCGATCTCGAGATCCGTGCCGATGGTTCGATCTCGGTCCAGACCACTACGGTGGTCGCACTCGCCGATCACAGGCTCGTGCGGCGTGTGGGGGCGGGCACGATTCGCGTAGAGATCCACGCTGGGGGCAACGTCACCGTGACCGAACGGCCCTAGCCGCGAAGGCACGAGCCTGCCCAGCCGAGGTCTGCGCTACGTAGGGTTACGCACCGCCGGATCTTCGTCGTGGGAACCTTCGGGCGCTGTGTGCAAACCTATCCAACGGTGAGGAGCAACGGGCTTACGGTCGTCCTGCTCGCGGTGACCGCCTGTACCGATGCGGGCACGGGTCGCGCGGCACCGCCGTATCAGCCCAGTGGTGGCGACCCAAGCGATGGCGCCGAGACCCTCGATGTGGAGCCGCTCGGGACCACGACCTTCCCGGGCGAGGGCGAGGAAGAGGGCGACGATGAAGGCTTCGCGTGTGGTCCGGAGGCGGTCCAGGCCTGCCCGTGTCCGGATGGACCCGGCGAAGGGGTGCAGTCCTGCGAGGACGGTCTATGGGGACCGTGTCTGTGCGACGAGCCAGCGACGACCGATGGCGGTGGCGACAGCTCCGGCGCGCCCGATCAAGACGACGGTGCCATGGACTCGACCGGTGAGCCGAGCCTGCCCACCGAGGTCTGCTACCCGGGCGCGGACAATCAGTACACCACGTGCCTCGAGCTGCACCCGTTCGATCCAGAGGCTCCGCCCGAGGGCTACGCCTACGGTGACGCGCTCGGCGGCGATCCGAACTATCGACCTCCGGTGGCGTTTCTCGATCTCGACGCCGAAGACCCCGACCTCGCGCTTGCGCCCAACTTTACCTTGGGCGAGTTTGCCCAGGCTGCCAAAGGCCGTTGGGCGATCGTGCAGCCCCACGCCGTCGAGTCGATCCAGGCGTTGCGCGACGCCGTGGGTCCGCTCGGCGTGAATTCCGGGTTCCGATCGCCGGACTACAACGCAGGGATCGGCGGCGCTGGCTATTCACGCCACATGTACGGCGATGGTTTTGATTTCGACCCCGTCGACGTTTCGCTCGCTGTGCTCGAAGGCCAATGCGAGGCTGGCGGCGGGATGCTGGTCGAGTACGAGACCCACGTGCACTGCGACTGGCGATTCGACGACGTCGACGAGGCGTTCTTCGGCCCCGCCAATGCCGCTGCGATCGGCGAGCCGCACCTGATCGGCGCCATGCATCACGAGGGGCGGGTGTATTGGGCCACGGATGAGGGCTTCGACGAAGGCGAGCCCGTGCGCCGATGGTCGGCCTGGGACAGCGAAGGACGCGAACTCGTCACCGCTGCGCGAGGGCCCGTGTTCATGGCGCCCCACGACGCGGTCCGCGTGCTCGTGAGCATCGGCGGCGCAGTGACCCGCGAATCCGGGCGTCTGGCTGGCGGGGCGACCAACATCGACCCCTCGTCGCCGCGGTGAGGCTCGCGGCTCCGCTATCCCAGTACCAGAGGTCGGACTCGAACCGACACGAGGGGTTACCCCGGCGGATTTTGAGTCCGCTGCGTCTACCAATTTCGCCACTCTGGCAGGAGCGGCGCATGGGGTACCACGGGGCCGCCTTCGGTTTCAAGCCCCCGCGGTCGGCGCTTCGCACAAATGCCATGGGTCAGCCGTGGGTCGCTCAGCCGTGGGTCGCTCAGCCGTGGGTCGCTCAGCCATGGGTCGCTCGGCCTTGGGGATCGGTCAGCCGTGCACCCCGGGGCGCGAGGGGCCATACTTCTTTCTCCGATGGGCCGAGCGTCGAGCAGCCTCGCACACCAACTGCTTTGTGCAGTTCCGCAACTGTCGGACGACAACTTTCGTCGACGTGTGGTGTTCATGCTCGATCACGACGAGCGTGGCGCACTCGGGCTCGTGCTCAATCACCTCGGAAACAACCGCATCGACGAGATCGTCGGCGAGCTCGGGCTGCGCTGGCGAGGAAATCCGCGCCAGCGGGTTCGGACGGGCGGGCCAGTTGAGCCGTCGCGCGGGTGGATCCTGCACGACGACCCCGACTGGGACCCGGCGGCTCAGCGCGTGATGGAGGGGCTGTGGCTCACGACCTCGCTCGACCACGTCAGCCGCGCCGGTCACCAGGACACGGGTGCCGAGCCCACACGCCTGTTGTTCGCGCTCGGGTATGCGGGTTGGGGACCGGATGAACTCGAACAAGAGATCGCCGCGGGCACCTGGTTGCCTGTGCCGATCGGGGCAGGGGATCTGCCGATCAACTGGATGTTCGACGCCGATCCCGAGGGCATGTGGTCCGAGGCCTTGGAAACCGCGGGACTCTCTCCTGGGCGGATTATCGGGCTGGCCGCGGGTCGCGCCGGCCTCGCATAGCCCGCATTTGTGCGCTTCGCTACGGTACTCGACGCTCCTGGGACGCGAGGAATCTGCGACTAGACGGCAGTGGCGGCTTGCGGCTAGCCTCGGGCATGTGCTGGCGCCTGATTCCCGCGGTGTTGCTCCTCTCGCTTCCGTCGATCGCAACCGCCGCCGGGAAGCCGATTGCACAGGGCATCTCCTGGGCGCGCGCGGCTGACGACGAACTCTCCCGTCCGGCGCACGAGCGCCTGACCGGCCGCACCGCCGACGACTTCGCCGCGGCGCCGTCCCACTGGGAGGGCGACATGCTGTTCACGCCCGATGGCCTTGGGGCCACCGCGCTGACCGCCCTGGGCGCCGAACCGCTGCATGCGATGTCGTACGAGCCGACCGGCGGCATTCTCTTCGTCGAGATGGGCGGCGTCACGATCTCGCCCAACTGCGGCAACGGGGACTCCGCGAACGCGGCGCTCAACTGCTCGCCGTTGGTCGACAGCGAGACGCAGTTTCCGGTCTATGGCAACGGGATGGCTCAGGCCTCGATGTTCCAGGAGCTGCAGAATTACTACGAGCCGTTCAACATCATCATGTCGTCGCAGCGTCCGCCCGACTGGCTTCCGTACACGATGGCCGTCATCGGTGGATCGTCCAACCAGGGCGCTGGCGTCTGCGGAGTCGCCAACGTGGCGTGTGATGGGCTCAAGCGCAATCACGTCTCGCTGACGTTCCCCGAGAGCTGCGGCGGCGTCGCGGAGGTCGCGGCCCAGGAGACCTCGCACAACTGGGGTCTGGAACACGTCGACGATCAAAGTGACCTGATGTACCCGTTCAACAACGGCGGATCCAAGGCCTACCGCGACGTGTGCAGCGACATCAACCATGACACCGGCGGCGCGGTGACCCAGTGCGACTACATCCACGAGATCTACTGTGCAGCTGGCGGCGGCGAACAGCAGAACAGCTATCAAGAGCTGCTCGGCGTATTCGGACCGCGCGAGGTCGACGAGATCGCGCCAAAGATCATCAGCATCTCTCCCGAAGACGGGACTGTGCTGAGCGTCAACGATAGCGTCACGTTGACCGCGAAGGTCGAGGAGAACTCGCGGTTTGTCGGCGCCAAGTGGACCTGGCTCGATGGTCTGCCCGAGGGCACCGACGAGTACACGCGCTGCACCAACAACGTGTGCACGGCGGACTATGATTTGACCCCGGGCACCGACCCCAACGGCGTCGACTGGGACTTCGTCAACCTCGCGATGCCCCCGGAGGGCACCTATCGCTTCATGTTCGAGGTGATCGACGGGTACGGCAACTACGACTCGCAGGAGATCACGATCGAAGTCACCGCCGACGGAAATACCGGCCCGGCGATGGACACCGGAGAAGGCAGCGCGGACGGCTCGGACGGCACAGCCGACTCCGCGGACGGCGATGCAACGGCGGACGGTGACGGCGACGGCGACGGCACTGGTTCTGGCACCGGCGGCTCGCTCACCGCGGGCGGCGACGACGACGACAAGACGGGTTGCGCCTGCTCCTGGGAACCCCGACGCGAGCCGATGCGCTGGGCCTGGCTGCTTGCGTTGACGGCCGTCGGCCGCCTCGCGCGACGGCGGCCGCGCGCAGCCTGCTGACCAAGGCGACCCATTTTGGTTCGCCCCGCGGCTCGACAAGGGCCGTCATCGACCGCACGACAAGGTGCAGGTGGCTGAGCCGACGCACCCATCGCCCGTTCCGTGGCTCGCCGTGGAGGCCGTGCTGCTGGCGCTGTCGCGGCTCGGGCCCGCATCGGTCGCATTGACCCGTGATCCTGGGAATCGCGTCGCGCGTCACCTGCGAGATGTCGCACCGGACGAACCGAGCGTCGTACTCGTCGAGGCGAGCTGCCCACAACGAGTCGCCTGCGTGGTCTGGATCGGTGACGGTGTCACCGCCACTGCGGACGCCCGCGTCGACGTCGTGGCGCACGCCTCACGCTGTGAGCACGACGTGCTGTTGTGCGAGCCGATCGTTCCCGGCGCAGGGGTCGGCCTACAGATGCTGCGCGCCATCGATGTCCGCGCGGTTGAAGTGATCACGGACGAGATCGGCGACGGCCCCGAGCGCACCCGCGAGTGCCGCCCATGGGAGCCCAAGGCGCGCTGGATCGTCGCGGTGGCCTCCGCCTGGCGCTTCGGCGATCACGCTGAACTGGCGCGCGACGGTTTTGTCGCCCGGCTGCGGCGCATGACCCCCGAGCAGATGGTGCTCGCCGCCCGTCGCGTGCTGGCGAGGTTTCCCAAGGCGTACGAGGTCTTCTTGCTGGCGATCGAGGAGCTGTCGCGACGCGGTGACGAATCCGGTACTCGGCAGATGTGGAACGAGCTGGGGCACCACGGCCCCGCCGCCGGCTCGGCGACACATCGGGCCCGCGCCTGCGTGCTCGACACCTTCGTGCACGACTGGGGCGCACCGGCGCGCCACCGGGCTGCCGGCTAGCGCGTCGCTCCTCTTAGTCAGCTCGCCGCGCCCATCTCGGCGGTTCCGTGCCGAGTTCTGTAGCCATCGCCAGGAGTGAGCCTGCGATGCAGCACCAGGGGTCGGCCACAAAAGCGCACGCCCACCAGATCGTCTTCGCCCTTGCGCACGACCTCGACGGGGAGATCGATGCGCACCGGCCAGTCCTCGGGCAGTAGGCTGACCACCACGCGATCGCCCGCGCGCATGCGCAGGCGTCCATCGTTGCGCAGCTGCATTCCCCCGGCGCCGATGTCGACGACGCGCGCGGGCGCCTGCACGTCTGCATCCCGAGCCGCCGCGGGCATGTCGAGGCTGAGCCGACGATGGCGGCGGCGCTCGGGCGGACTCGCAGTGGGTTCGTCTCCGGGCTCTGACGGGTTTGCCAGCATTGCCTCGAGCCGTGTCAGCTCGTCTGTCGATCCATCGAGATCACCGTGCATGAGCGTGACGTAGCGAAGTACAGCAGTGACGAAGGTTTGCTCGATCGGCATCCACCGGCCCCATCGTCGGCAGCGTTGGCGACATTGACCGAGGTTTCACCCTGGGCCACCGCGGGCGTCCGAGGTTTACCTTCGGTACCCAGGTGTCAGCCCCGCGAGTGCGACCGCGAGCCAGCCGACCAGCAAGCACGTGCCACCCAGCGGCGTGACGGCCCCAAGCCATCGCGGGGCCCCCAACGCCATCGCGTCGAGGGTACCGGCGAAGATCACGATGCCGAGCCCGAGGCTCGCCAGGGCCGTGTTGACCAGGCGCGTACGCGGCCGTGCGCAGGCCAGCGCGATGGCGACCATCAGCGCCGCGTGAATCTGCGCGTACTGGGCCGCGGTTGCCCACCACGCCAGGGCCTGTTCATCGAGCCGTCCGCGCAGCGCGTGGGCTCCCATCGCCCCCGTCGCGACCCCCATCAGCCCGAGCCCGCCGCCGACGACCAGCGCAAGGTCCGGGCGCCTCATGGAGCGCCACCCTTGGCCATGACGGAGCGACGCGCGTCGAGCTGCGCGAGCAGCCAGCCCCGAAACTCTTCCTCGCTCTTGTCCTCGTGGATCACACGATAGGGCTCCATGCTCGAGAACGCGTCCGAGGCAATCTCGCCGATGAACGTCTCTAGGTCGCGCACGTCGGCGCCAAGAAACTCCCACTTCTTGCGCAGCATTTCGGCAAACTCCGATGCGTCGTACTCCTTGCGCTTGCCCTTGGTCTTGCCGTTCGGCAA
>CANLQR010000378.1 GCA_947492135.1 Deltaproteobacteria bacterium
GGGTGCGTCGGCACCGGTACCGGCCGTAGCACCTCCGGTCGCCGAGGCGTTCTTCGGCCGCGGACACGAGCTCGCGGTGCTGCGCGACGCCTATGCCGAGGCTCGCCGCAAGCCGGTGCTGGTGCTGGTCGACGGCCCCTCGGGCATCGGCAAGACCGCGCTCGCGCAGCACTTTTGTGCCGGAACCGTGGCCACCGACGATGCGATCGTCCTCGCCGGACGCTGCTCCGAGCGCGAGTCGATCCCGTACAAGGCCCTTGATGCAGTGATCGATGCGTTGGCGCTGCGCCTGGGCGTGCACGGAGATCCGCGGCATGTCGATGCGCTGCTTCCCCGAGACGTGCGCAGCATCGCTCGGCTGTTCCCGGTGCTGCGCGGAGTGCCCGCGATCGCGCTGGCGTCGGGCTTGCGCGATCACGATGAGGTCGAGCCGGTCGAGGCGCGTCGCCGTGCGATCGCGTCGCTGGGTGAGATGCTCGCGCGCATCGCCGATCGCCGACGTTTGGTCGTTCGTATCGATGACTTCCAGTGGGCCGACCATGACAGCGCGGTGCTGCTCGGTGGGGTCTTGCGGCAGGTGGATCCGCCGGCGATCTTGGTCTTGCTGACCGTTCGCGACGGCGCGGCTCGTGATGGGACGCCGCTGCAACGCTTGCTCACCGAGCTGGCCGAGCGCGACCAGCCGCTGTCGATCGTGCGCGTGCGGGTTGGGCCGCTGCCGGCCGACGAGGCCGAGCAGCTCGCCATCGCGTTACTGGGGGACCCAGCGAAGCGAGGGCGGATGCTGGCGCGCGACATCGTGCGCGAAGCCGACGGCAGCCCGTTTTTCCTGGGCGAGTTGGTCCGCTACGCGCGGACCCTCGACAGCGCCGACGGCCTGGCGATGGACGACTCGTCGGTGCGTCTGGATCGCGTCATCCGTGGTCGGCTTGCCCGCTTGCCCGCGAACGTCCGCAGCGTCCTCGAGGTCACGGCGGTCGCTGGCGGCCGTACGACCCAGCGTATCGCGCTCGCCGTCGCCGGTCCCGACGTCGACCCCAGCGCGGTTCGCAGCCTCGTCGACGACCGTCTGGTGCGACTGCATGGCTCCGATCTCGACGACACGATCGAGATCGATCACGACCGCATCCGGGCCACCGTGCTCGAGGATATCCCCGCCGAGAACCTGTCAGGGATCCATCTGGCCATCGCTCGCGCGCTGTCCGATGCAGGTATCGCCGATGAGCCGGCGCTCGCCCATCACTACCGTGCCGCCGGGGAATTTCGGCTGGCGCACGATCACACCCTGGCGGCAGCAGAACAGGCCTCCCGTGCACTGGCGTTCGATCGCGCTGCCGAGCTGTATCACGTCGCGTTGTCGCTCGATGTGCTCGCACCTGAAGAACTCGCCGACGTCGAGGCGAAGCTGGCCGACGCACTGGCCAATGCCGGTCGAATCCTCGAGGCGGCGGCGGCGTATCGCCGCGCGGCGGATCGCGGCGGCCCGATGGCCATCGAATGGCGGCGTCGAGCGGCCGAGCATCTGCTCGCCTCGGGACACACCGACGAGGGCCGCGTCGCGCTCGAACAGGCGCTGCGCGACGTCGGGCTCTCGCTGCCAGCGTCGACGGTTCGTGCGATCGGCTCGCTGGTCGTCGATCGGGCGCGGTTGGCGTTTGGAGGGCTTCGCCTCCGCGCTGGTTCGGAGGCCACGTCGCACGAACTCGAGCGACTCGACGTGTGCTGGACCGCGTCGCGGGGGCTCATCTACACCGATGGCCTCGCGGGCGCGGCGTTTCATGCCCAGCACCTGCGGTTGGCGCTGCGCTGCGGCGAGCCCATGCGGGTCGCTCGCGCGCTTGCCGTCGAGGCGCACTTGTCTGTGGCCCTGGGCGCGGATCCCAAGCTCGCCGTCGCCCGCGCGCTCATCGAGCGGGCGCGCTTGACCGCCGACGAGGCCGACAGCGACTACGCGCGCGGCATGGTCGCCGAGTGTGCTGGACACGTTGCGATCGCGGTGGGCGACTGGATGACGTGCTTCGAGAAGCTGGAACAGGCGATCGCGATCTTCCGCGAGCGTTGCACCGGTGTCGCCCACGAGATCGGCATCTGCCGGGCCCACGGTGCGCTGTGCTTGCAGTTCATGGGCCGGGTTCCCGAGCTACGCGAGCGCGCTTATGCGTTGCTCGAGGAGACCCGTGATCGGCCCAATCCCTACGTTACGGGCTTTGCCCGGGGGATCCTCGGCAACATGGCGCTGCTCGCCCCCGATCGCGTCGACGAGGCGGCCGAACAGCTGGCGATCTACCAGCACGATGCGCCGCGGCGATTCCAAGCCCACATGCTCAACTACGTGTGTCAGACCGCAGCGCTCGAGCGCTATCGCGGACGGCCGGAGCGCGCGTGGGCGATGGGCGAGGCCGACCAGCCGGTGCTGGCCAAGCTCGCGGTGCGTCGGTCCCCTCAGGTCAACGCCGAGGTGCTGTTGTGGCGCGTGCAGAACCTGCTTGCCGGAGCCACGGCCGTTGCCGACCCGCAAGGCCGGCTTGGCCGCTGCGATCGGCCCATCGCGGCGTTGCTCGCCCATCCCAGTCCGTTCGCACGCAGCTATGGCCAGCTGTGTCGCGCCAGCGCCGATGCCTTGCTCGGACGCACCCAAGAGGCTGTCGTCGGCCTGCGCGGCGCGATCGATGGGTTTGGCCGCAGCCACATGCTCGCCTTCGAGGCCTGTTGCCTTCGTCGGCTCGCGGGGTTGATCGGCGGCGACGAGTCGCGCGAAACGATGGCCCGGAGCGACGCCGCGATGACCAAGATGGGGGTCGTTCGGCCCGACCGGTTCGCCGACATGATGACTCCGGGCTTCGACCGAGCCTAGATCCCGAGGTCGCGCCAACCCGCAGCTTGCAAGGAGCCTGACCCGTGATGACCGACTCCGACTCCGACTTCAACGGCGAAGAGGGCGACGACCTCGATGCCGAGCAGCTCGCGCGCGCCGCTGGCTTGACGCTCGGCGTGCCAGGGTCGGCTTGGGGGGCGCTGACCGAAGGCCGCGGCACCATCGACACTCGTGTGGTCGTTCGTGTGCTGGCCGCGGAGGTGGTCGCCGCGATGCTCCCCAGTGGCCTGCAGCTGGCGCCGCAGCCCCTGGTCGCGCCCGATCGGCATCCGGTGTTCGTGTCGTTCGCGCACAACCGGTTCTCCGCGTGGTTCGGCGACATGGACTACCACGAGGTGCTGTTCGGCATCCCCTGGGTCGAGTATCGCGAGGAGCGAATCTCGCCCCGCGGGCCGTTCATCTACATGCCGCGGTTGTACCTCGACGCCCGGCTGCCGCAGATCCTCGGCGAGCGGATCTACGGCTTCGAGAAGCTCGCCGGGACCTTCGTCGAGACCGACGATGCCTGGCGCGTCGTCGACGACAGCGGCGATGCGCTGGTCACCGCGCGCTTCACCAGCGAGGGCGCGGCCGGTGCACCCGACGAACTTCCCAACTTCGCGTGGGCGCGCAAGCTGTTGGAGATGCCGACCATCTCGCAGTCGCTGCGGCGCTTCGATCGCGATGCGCGGAGCATCGCTGGGCCCACGCAGCGCTTCGTCGGCTCATCGGTGCGCTACCTGCTCGCCGGCGCCGATTGGGACGGAGTTCCGACCGCCGCGACGATCGAGCCCATCGCCGCCACGGTAGCGTTCGGCAACGGCCTGACCCTGCCGGGGGGGCTGCCCCAGGCGCCGTGGTCGACGCGGTCGATCGCCTCCGACGTGCTGGGTAGTTTCCGCATGCGCGCCAAGCAGGTGGTTTCGCGGCCCGGGACGAGCGCTGAAGCTCGCTACGAGAAAAACGGCGGTCGCAAGCTGCGCGTGGCGGTGCTCGGGGGTGGTCCTGCCGCCTGCGCTGCCGCGTACTACCTCGCTCGCCAGCGCGACGACTATGACGTCTCGCTGTACACGATGGGCTGGCGCCTTGGCGGCAAGTGTGCCGCCGGCCGCAACCCTGCTGCGCATGACCGGATCGAGGAACACGGTCTGCACGCGTTTCTCGGCTTCTATCGCAATGCGATGCGCACCGTCGCCGAGGTCTACGCCGACGCAGGTCGTTCGGTCGCGACCACCGGCGGACCCTTCGCGGGCGCCTTTCGAGCCCAGGCCGACGTCGGTGTTCTCGATCGATTCGCGAATCGTTGGGCCTACTTTCCGACGCCGCTGGGCGCGAACGAGCGGGTCCCCGGTGCAGTGCCACCCGGCGCCGAGGAGGCCCCCGTCGACTTTGCGATCGCGTTGCGCGGCCTGCTGCGGCGGATCAGCGTGGAACTCGGACACCTCGACGGCGTCGCGGACGATGACGAAGGGACCCGCGGCCGTCCGAACGTCGAGGCCGTGTCCAGCGCACTCGCGACGCCGTGGCGGGAGGGGATCGCCGGCGTGGTCGCGTGGATGGAGCGCGAGGGTTCGATCGCTCTCGAGGGCTTCGTCGAGACCCCGCCCGCCGCATCGTCCGTCAAGCGCGCCACGATCGCACTCCTCGAGGAGGTGCGCAGCGGCCTGGCTTGGTACTACGCCGGCCGGGTCGAAGGGTCTCGCAGCGCGTGGTTTCGCTGGGGCGGGCTCGACGTGCTGCTGACGATCGCGATCGGCGTGTTGGTCGAGTCGACGCTCGACTTCGACGAACTCGACGATCGCGACCTCATCGCGTGGCTGCTCGAGCATGGCCTCGCCCCGGAGCATGCGGCGATCTCGACCATCGGTCAGGTCTACGAGACCCTCTTCGCCCACGCGCCCGATCTACCGTACCGCCTCGACGGACTTGCCTGCGGTGTGGGCCTGCGGTGGTTTCTGCTGGTGTCGTTTGGCTACGACGGCTACCCCGCGTATGACTTTCGGTGGTCCTGCCCCGAGACGCTGATGACGCCGTACTACGAGGCGCTGCGCGAGCACGGCGCGCAGATCCATTTCTTTCACCGCGTCGAAGCGATCGAACTCGAGGGCGCGGGCGACGAGCCTCACCTCGCCAGGGTGCGTCTGCGGGTCCAGGCGACCGTGCGCGGCAAAGGACCCTACGATCCATTCGTCCCCGGCGCCTCCGAAGCGGACGCGCCGCCGGCCTGGCCGCTGGTGCCCAACTTCGAGCAACTCGTCGAAGGTGAGGCGCTCCAGCAAGGCAGGGTCGATCTCGAAGACGTCTACGCGGGCTGGGATGGTGTCGAGGATCGGGTGCTCGAGCAGGGGCGGGACTTCGATGTCTGCATCCTCGGCATCCCGATCGGGGCGTTGCCGCCTATCGTCGCGCCGTTGATCGATCCCAGCGGTCGCCATTTCGACCCTCGGTGGAAGGCCATGGTCGACCACACCGCGCTGATTCAGACGGTGTCCGCACAGTTGTGGTTCGATCGCGATGCGGCCGCGATGTTCGACGAGTCGCCGGTCGCCGTCGAGGCCGGCGGCCCACCCACACGAGGCCTGCTGACCGGATTCGTGCAGCCTCAAGGCAGCCTCGGCGACATGACGCCGCTGGTCGGGGCCGAGCGCTGGCCGGATCCGCCGCCGCGGCTGCTCACGTATCACACCGGTGCGCTGGTCGCCGGCGCACGGTTGCCTGCGCCGGGTCCATCCGCGCGGGGATTTCCAGCCGAGCAGCGCGCGCAGTGGCGGGCGCTGTTCGAGCGCTGGCTGCGGGACAATCACGCGGCGCTGTTCGATCGCGGGCCTCGGGAGTTCGAAGCCTTCTTGGCGGCGTTGCGAACGCCCGAGGGTCAGGAGCTCGCGGGCGTCGAACGGCTCGCCGCGCAGGCGTTCAGCATCGCGTGTCAGCCCTCGGATCTGTATGTGCTGAGTCGCCCGGGCGAGACCCGGCATCGCCTCGCGCCGTCCGCCTCCGGCGTGCGGTTCTTGCTCCTCGCAGGTGACTGGACCAAGACCGACATGAACTGCGGCTGCGTCGAAGCGGCCACACAGTCGGGCATGTTGGCCGCCCGCGCGCTGTCGAACGAGCCGCGGTACATCTGGCGCGTGGGGTACTAACAAGACGTGCGCGCCACGGGTCACAGCAGCGGGCTGGCGTCGCCGCTCGATTCCCCGAGCATCGCCCGACGAATCGCACCCAGCGGTGCTGCGCCATGCGAGAGCAACTCATCGTGGAACTCGCGCAACGAGAATCCCGCGCCGCGTCGGGCGGCCACATCGTCGCGGAGCTTGCGGATCACGAGCTTGCCGACGGTGTAGGCCAGGTACATCGGGTCGAAAGTCCCGCGTACGGCTTGCTGTGCCGCGCTGGCCTCATCCTGGAACCCGTGCTCGACGAACATGTGCCGCGAGCGCTCGACGTCCCAGCCCTCGGTATGGAGACCCAGGGCCGACAGTGCCCGAACATCGCGGAGCAGCGCGTTGAGCAGTTGGCCGACGTGTGCACGAGGGTCGGGGTCGACACCCGCTTCCCACATCATCTCCTCGGCATAGTGAGCCCAGCCCTCGGCGGTCGTGTAGTTCCACGTCGACTTGAGCACCCTCGACGGGTTGCGGCGCAGATGCAGCGCGTGCGCGAAGTGGCCAGGCCAGACCTCGTGGATCGTGATGAACAACAGGTCGTGCACGCCGGGTAAGTAGTCGCGTTGGGCTTGGACCGGCCAGCTCGGGTCCGGCGGGCTGATGTAGTAGAAGCTCGGCAGCCCGCCGCGCTCGAACGGTCCGCTGGGGCTGAGAAACGCCGCGTTCCAGCGCAGAAACGGTGGACTCTCGACGACGTGGACGAGCTCGTCCGAAGGGATCGTCAGCAGGTCCGCCGACAGCAAGAACGCGCGCAGCGTGGCGCTCTGCTGGGTCGCGAGTGCCAGGACGTCGCCCGACTTGCTCTGGGCAACCCGAGCCACGACGACCGCGGTCGAAGCCGAAGGGTCGATCTCGGCGGCGGCGGCGTCGAGTGCAGCGAGGTTGCGATCGAGGTCGGCTTGCAATAGGCCTCGCAGGCGCCCGAGGTCGACGTCCAGCCCTTGGGTCTCGCGGAGCATCTGCGCGAAGATCTCCTGGCCCAGGGCGAAGTCGTCGGTGGCGTTCGGGCGCAGCCCTTCGAGGTGGTCCGCGTACCTATCGAGTGCGGCTGCCATCGCCGCGAGCGCGGTGGTGCAGCGGTGCATGAGCGCGGTATCGCCAAGCCCGGCCAGCGCAGTGGCGACGTCCTTGCGCACGAAACTGGCAGAGCCGCGGGTCTGAAGCAGTGCGGTATCGAGGAACGTGCGTGGCAGTCGAGGCTCGAGTCGCGCCTGGGCATGCGCGAGGTACTCCACGCTCGCAGCTGCGATCTTGGCGATCGCAGCCGCGCGGGTCTCGAGCGGCGCGTAGTCACGGCTGATGTACGGCGTCAGATCGAGCGCGCCCAGGTAGTACATCGGGTTGCGCCAAGGTGAGCGCTGGACCTCGAGCTCGAAGCGATCGGTGAGCAGCGCGTTGAGCAAGGCCGCGAACTCGACCGTCGCGAGCCCGGTCCGCGCGTCATCGACGCGCCCCAGGGCCGCGATGTCGTCGTGGAGCTGGCGCTGCAAGGCGATCATGCCCGTCGGCGACACGTCGGGCAGACGACCATCATAGCCATGCAGGCCCAGCTCGACCCCGCGCTGGGGATGGGCCTCGAGCTGGTGGTCGAGGATGCGCTCGGCGATGGCCTCGAACGCCGCACTGGTCGGCGCTGCGATCGCGGGCGGACTTGTTGGCCTGCGGGCCCCGACACACGCGAGCAGCGGGAACAG
>CANLQR010000379.1 GCA_947492135.1 Deltaproteobacteria bacterium
CAGAACTCCATCGCGAGGCCGCCGAAGAACGTCTTGTCGCCGAGATCGATCGCATTGCCGACCCCGAAGTTGCGCATCCGACTGAGCTGGAACTCGCCGAACAGGTACGTATGGTTGATACCCGTCGAGCTATCGAGCTTCTTCGCCGAGCTGCGCTCGATGAAGTCGAGACGCAGCATCACACCGGGGTTGAGCTGCCAGCCGACCACGCCGCCGCGGCCTTTCTCGCCCTGAGCGTTGACCGCGACCTTCTTGGTGCCGTCTTTGGCCCACCAGAACGTATAGGCCACGCCGCCCTTCACGTAGGGGACGATCGGCACGTGATAGAAGTCGGCGAATAGCTCGAGTCGGTAGATCGCGAGGACCGCCAACGGGACCATGCCGAAGGTGACTTTGTCGGCGTTGGACCGCAGGTTCTCCCCAGCTACCGGATCGGCAACCAGGGCCTTGGCCTTGTCGCGGAAAAACCCAACCTGGGTGCCGATCCCCAACGGTCCGCCGAGATAGACGATCTGCCACTCGAACGCGAGCACTGGCATCACCCCGAGCCGCGGCTTCTTGATGGTTTCCCCGCTGCTGTTGGTGCGGCCGAAAATCGTCGCATAGGGTCCGAAGCCCGAGCCGGTGTAGCGCGAGTCGACCTCGGGCAAGTAGGGACCGATCTTGAACTCGATGGCGAAACGCTGGCGGCTGCCGGGACGCTGGCGACCAAAGCCGCGACGCCTGGGCGCGGGCTGGCTGACCGTGCTGTCGCGCGCGATCGCAGACTCGGGCGGCGGCACCTTGGGTCCTCGCGGTGGAGCGGCGGCCGGTGCAGCGGCGGGTTCGGGCGCCGCTGCGGGTACGATCACCACGGGAACGTCGTCGGACTCGACCACCTTGGCCCCGTCGGCCACCTCGGCATCGATGGCTTCGGCTTCGGCGTCGACGGCTTGGGGTGCGGTCGCGTCGGGCTCGGCCGTCGACGCGGCGAGCGTGAACATCAGCACCGCGATCATCGGCGCCTCCGCCTCGAGGCGATCGCACCGAGGGGCGCGAGCAGCCACCACGCCGCGTGGCCCGGATCGGGGGCCTCAGTGCAATTGCAAAACCCACCCGAGCCACAGATGTCGCCGGCGATCTCGCACTGCTCCCAGAGATCGATGGTCTCGCGCGGCGTCGCGGTCAGCACGTCGGAGGCTGCGATCGGGTTTCCCGCGAGGTCGTAGGCGACCACCAGAAACTGGTACTGCTGCCCGTTGGTCAGGCCGCTGACGCGGGCCTCCTGCGACGTTCCGCTGGAATGTCCCGAGCAGATGTAGTCCCAGTCGAGCGACGCGATGCCGTCGCTGGGCAGGTCGCTCGCGCCGGTGGAACTCCCGGTCGAGCTGCCCGTCCCGCTGGTGCCCGAGTCGCCGCCAGAGCTTCCGCTCGTCCCGCCGTCCGTGGACGACCCGCTGGTGATGTCGCCGCTGGTGGTGTCGCCGCTGGTGGTGTCGCCATCGGTGGTGTCGCCATCGGTGGTGTCGCTGGTATCCACCCCTTCTTCGCTGACCATGAAAGGTCCGTCGGGGCACAGATTCTGCTGCGTGAAGTAGATGGTGCCGCGATTGATGCTCGAAAGACTCGGGGGGTCGATGCCCTTGCCCGGCAGCGGCGCTCCATTTTCGTCGGCACACAGCACGCGGAAACCGGAGACGTCACCGGTGGAGATCTGGTCCCACTCGATGATCACCGCGCCATCACCCGAGTCGATCGAAAAGCCGGTGGGCAAGGTCTGCGGCGGTTCGAAATCGTAGTGGATGGCCTGCGCCATCGCATCGGCGGTGCCATTTTTGTTCTGGGTCCCCATGACCTGGAACTCGTCGGCTTGGCAGTCGGGCTGCATCCCGTTTTCGATGCAGATCCACACGCCGGCGTCCCCCTGACCACCTTCGCAAGTGCCCGCGGGTGTGGCGTCGCCGAGGTCCTGCGAGCCGCTCGGAACGACACCGCCGGCGAGCCACACGGGTGGGAATTCGAAGTTGATGGCCTTGGTGTAGGCGTTGGGCGCAGCGCTGAGGATGCGCAAGCAGGGTGTCACCTGTGCGTTGTTACCGACCTGGCCGATGTCGCAGCGGCTACCCACGAAGGATTGCACACGAACGTTCGGATCGTAGCTCGTCGTCGCGCGCTTGAGCAGCACGCGGGTGGAGATCGCATGGTTGCACTGGCAACGCGCTCGATTCACAAACCCCGACAGATCCGTCGCTGAGAACAGTCGCCCGCGCTCGGCTTGCTCGTTGGTCGTGTAGTACCAGATGTCGAAGTTCGCACCGGCCGGAGGCTCCACGGCCGAGGCCGTGGTTGCGCCCAGCAACGTCGCCACCAACGCGGCTCCCGCAGCAGCCAGGGACGCTTGGCGAGTGGTGTCGGCAGCAGGGCGGAACGTCATGGAGAGGACGGGTCGAGATTCGTCCGTCTGCGCCGTTCGTGCAACCGTGATGCCATGGTGCGTCTGTGGAATGTCGGTCACGCGGGACGCCGCGGCGCACGACTGCAGTGACAGGATGTCACCGTGGGCTCGCAAGGCGTGACGACGCGGCGCAGGGGGAGTCGAACGTCGGGTTCCGGCCTTGGAGGGCGCTATCGCCGCGACCCTACGGCTGGGACCGGTCCTGGGCCCGCATCCACACGCTGGCGATCGCGGCCGCGAGGGCCTCAGGCACCTCCTCTTGCAGGAAGTGTCCGGCCTCGGTCACCGTCACCATCGCGTGTGGCAGCGCCCGTTGATGGCGCTCGAGCGCCTTGCCGAGCAACGGGTCGTTGCGTCCCCACACCAGCGCGACAGGCCCTGTGAAGCCCTCGACCCAGCGCTGGCCGCGACGCAGCGCGTCGATGCTCGGGTGACGCAGATCGTCCGGCACCATTCGCGCCAGCGCGAGCGGCCCCACGCGATCGCGAAACCGGCGTAGCGGCCAGCGATAGGCGGCCGCCACCTTGCCGCGAATCGAACCGCGGTCGTGCTGCACCGCCCACATCGCGTTCTGCGGCATGCCCAGGCCGATGAACGCAGCCTCCGACACGCCCCGCATCCGCGCAAAACGATGAAACCACGTGCCACGCGGACGCTCGGGCACGAGCACTGAGGTGTTCGCGAGCACCAGGCCGCGCACACGATCGGGAATCCGCGCTCCGACGCTCGCACACAACGGCCCGCCCCAGTCCTGGCCGACGAGCACGACGCTGCGCAGCTGCAGCGACTCGATGAGCTCCACGATCGCGTCAGCGTGGCCGTCGACGCTGTGGTCTTCGATCCGCGCGGGCTTCGACGACAGACCGAAGCCCAGGAGATCCGGCGCCACGCAGCGCCGGTCGGGGAGGCCGAGGATCACCTCGCGCCACAGCAGCGACCAGGTCGGATTGCCGTGGAGCATCACCACGGCGTCCGCATCGCGTGGCCCGGCGTCGACGTAGTGAACCTCGAGACCCGCATGCCGCCCCCGCACGAGCTCGTAGCTCGCCCGGGGGAAGGGCAACAGGGCCGCGATGCGGGACGGCAGTGGCGGCGCGGGATGGAATGGCATCGGAGGTCAGCGGGCGCCGGGGTTTTACCCCGCGGCGCCGAGGGTTCGGCTTGCGGTGGGCTAGACCTTCTCGAAGAAGGTCTTGCCCTGCGCGGCCATGTCACGCAGAAGCTGCGGCGGCGCGTAGCGTGCCCCGCAGGTCTTGGCGAAACTGTCGCACTCGGCGACGAACGCCACAAGGCCGCGGCGGTCGATGTACGACAGCGGTCCGCCGGTGTTGGGTGCGAAGCCAACGCCAAAGATCGCGCCGACCTCGGCGTCCCGCGGGGTCTTGACGATGCCCTCGGCGACGCAGCGCGCCGCCTCGAGCGCCTGCAGCGTCAGCAATCGTCGACCGATCACCTCCACGCCGGTGTGTTCTGGCTTGCCGGTGGTCAGCGCCGCCAGGCCGGGCCACAGCGTGCGCCCCTCGGCGCCGTACTCGTAGAAGCCCTTGCCGGCGGCCTTGCCCGCACGCCCGTGGGCCTCGACCATCGTTTCGACCAGCGCGACGCCGGGCAAGTCGAGCGACTTGCCGTAGTGCCGACCCTGCTTGAAGCCCTTGACGCCCAGCGTCAACGTGACCTCGTCGAACACCTGTAGCGGTGGCACGACCATGCCGAACTTCTTTGCGGCCCACTCGATGACCACGGGGTCGTGGCCCTCGGCGACCAGCTGTGCACCCTCGAGGATGTACGCCGAGAACACGCGGGTCGTATAAAAACCGTAGCCGTCGCCAACGACGATCGGCAGCTTCTTGATCGCCCGGGTGTACGCCAGCGCGCGGGCCAGCGTTTCGTCCGAGGTCTGCGCGGTGGTGATGACCTCGACGAGTTGCATCTTCTCGACCGGCGAGAAAAAGTGCAGACCGATGAAGTTTTGCGCCGCCAAAGAGACCGTGGCCAGATCGCCGATCGGGATGGCGCTGGTGTTGCTCGCCCATACGCCGCCCTTGGCGAGCTTGGGCTCGGCCTCCTTGGTGACCATGTGCTTGAGCTCGAGGTTCTCGTAGACCGCCTCGATGATCAGGTCGCAGCCGTCGAGATCGTCGATCGCGATGGTGTAGCGAATGCGGTCGAGAATCTGCTTTTGGCCGTCGGCGCCGAGGTGCTTGGCCGCCTTGGCCTGCTCTTCGCAGTGCGCCCGGGCCTTGGCCAGTTGCTCGTCTTTGACGTCCTTCAACACCACCTGGTACCCGGCCTGAGCCGAGACGAATGCCAGCCCCGCGCCCATCATGCCGGCGCCGAGGATCCCGACCTTCGCGATGCGCGGGTCTTCGATCTTGGGCAGGCCCTCGTGCTTCTCCGCCGAGGTGCGGTGGTACCAGAGCGTGCGGATCATGTCCTTGGCTTGATCCGAGGTTGCCAGCCGCGTGAAGTACCGGCTCTCGACCTCGAGCGCCCGATCGAACTGCAGGGTGAGCCCCTCTTGCACCGACGAGATCGCGAGCTCAGGACCCGGGAACACGCCCGAGGTCTTCTTGCGGAGCATCGCGCACGCCGCCATGATGATCTGCCGCGCCTCGGCGCTACCGGGCTGGGGCCCGGGAATCGGTGCGTTGCGATCCCACGGCTGCTTGGCGCCCTTGTTGGCGTGGATCCACGCCACGGCCTTGGCGTGCAGCTCCTCGGGAGTCGCTGCAAGCTCGTCGACCATGCCGTTTTTCACGGCCTTGGGTGCGCGGACCATGAGTCCCTGGGCGATGTGCTCGAGCGCGGTCTGGATGCCGACCATGCGTGGCAGTCGCTGGGTGCCGCCAGCGCCAGGCATCACGCCGAGGCTGACCTCGGGCAGGCCGACCTGCACGCGCGCTTCGTCCAGCGCGATGCGCCGATGACAGGCCAACGCCAGCTCATAACCCCCACCCAGCGCGCTGCCGGTGAGCGCCGCGACGACCGGGACGCCGCCGGTTTCGATCGCGCGAAACAGACCGTTGAGCTCGCGTAGCCGGGCCATCATCGTGGCGGCGTCGCGCTCGCGATACAGCCGGTCGATGTCGGCACCGACACAGAAGTCCTTGTGGCCGCTGGCCAGGATGACGCCGCGCAGGTTGGGTCGGGCCTTGGCCCACGCCCATGCGCCCTGCATCGTCGCGCCGAAGTCGTCGTTGATCTTGTTGGCCCTGCCTTCCATCTTGAGCGTGATGGTGGCGACGCCGGTCGCGTCGTCGAAGGCGAGCGCGGCCATGCCGTTGCTGGTGGTCTCGTTGGTGATGGTCATGATGGAACTCCCAAAAGCCGTGGCAGCGGTCAGACCCGCTCGATGATGGTGGCGATGCCCATGCCGCCGCCGATGCACAGCGTGACCAGGCCGGTGGTGAGGTTGCGATCCTCGAGCGCGTCGAGCACGGTGCCCAGCAGCATCGCGCCGGTCGCCCCAAGCGGGTGACCCAGGGCGATGGCGCCACCGTTGACGTTGACCTTTTCGTGGGGCACGCCGAGCTCCTTCATGTACGCCAGCGGGACCGCGGCAAAGGCCTCGTTGACCTCGAACAGATCGATGTCGCCGACGTTCATCTTGGCCTTCGCCAGGGCCTTGCGCGACGCCGGCATCGGGCCCGCGAGCATCAGCACCGCGTCGGTGCCGCACAGCGAAACCGCCCGGATCCGCGCGCGCGGCTTGAGCCCGAGGGCCACACCCTTTTCCTTGCTGGCGACCAGCACCGCCGCAGCACCGTCGACGATGCCCGAGCTGTTGCCGGCGTGGTGGATGTGGTTGATGCGGTCGACCTCTGGGTAGCGCTCTTTGGTCAGGGTATCGAGACCGAATTGCCGCCCCATCATCGCGAACGAGGGCTGGAGCTCGCCGAGCTTCTCGACGGTGGTGTCTGGCCGCGGGTACTCGTCCTTGTCGAGGATGACCTGGCCATTGATGTCGCGGAACGCGACCACGGAGCGATCGAAGCGGTGGTGTTCCATCGCCGTCGCGGCGCGGCGCTGGCTCTCGACCGCGAAGGTATCGACATCGCGTCGCGAGATACCGTTGAGCGTCGCGAGCAGGTCGGCGCTGATGCCCTGGGGCACCGAGCCGACGTTCCACTGCGTGGCGGGGTCCCAGATCGCGCCGCCGTCGGCGCCCATCTTGACCCGAGACATGCTCTCGACCCCGCCGGCGACGACCATGTCGAAGTAGCCGGAGGCGACCATCGCTGCTGCGGTGTTGACGGCCTGGAGCCCCGAGCCGCAGAACCGGTTTTCTGTGACGCCGGGGGCATCGACGTGATAGCCGGCCTCGAGCGCCGCGAAGCGGGCGATACAGCCGCCCTGATCGCCGGTCTGCGTGACACAGCCGATGACGACATCGTCGACTTGCTCGGTCGGCAGATTGTTGCGATCGCGAAGCGCCCGCAGCGACGCCGCGAGCAGATCGATCGGTCGCACGGTGTAGAGCGAGCCATTTTCCTTACCGCGACCCCGGGGGGTGCGGACCGCGTCGAACAGGTAGGCGTCGGGCATCCTTCGAACTCCTTGCGCGGGGATACTAAGCATGCTTAGTATCCCCGCGCAAGGGCAGTGCGAGCCCGGGCAAGAGGCTACTGATGGTCGCGAACTCACGTCATGCGCGCGGCACCGCTGGGCCGAGTTCCGCAGCTGCCGCGCTGCAGGAGACCGCTGCACCCAAGCAGGCACTGATCGCTCGACGACGGATGCAGGCCGAGGCGTATCTGAATCTCAGCCGCATCCAGCGAGAGATCGAGCGACGCACGCAAGACTTGCTCGCCACCGAGGACCTGCGCGAGGTGACGCCCGCGCAGGCCGGCGCGCTCATGGTTTTGTTTCAGGCCAAGCGGCCGCTGCGGGCTCGCGAGCTCGCGAGCCTGCTGGTGTTGTCCGAGGTGACCGTCGGTCGCTTCGTGCACGCGCTGCATGAAGCAGGCTGGGTTCGCCGAGATCCGGATCCGGCTGACTCGCGGGCCGTGCTGGTTGCACCAACGCCCAAGGCGTATCGCGCGTTGCCGCGCTTCATCGCGGTCTCGAACGCGTTGCTCGACGAGGCCTTCTCGGGCTTCTCGGCCGCCGAGATCGCGACCATCGCCGGTACGACCGAGCGGCTGCGGCGAAACATCCTGCGCGAGCCCTAGCAGGCTGCTGAGAAACGCGGAGCGTTTTTCAGAACAGCCTGCTCCGTGCCCGTGCCCGTGCCCGTGCCCGTGCCCGGCGGGGGCCCGCGACATCGCGGCAGT
>CANLQR010000380.1 GCA_947492135.1 Deltaproteobacteria bacterium
GGTCGCCCTGATCCAGGATTGCCCCGACCAAGCCCCCTCGAGCCCCGCGGCACCGGGCCCCGCGAGTCGCGAGATGATGCCGCGAGGCGAACACCCAGGGGCCGCGCTCGACTCGGGGCCCGGCTGGTCGCCCCCATGCACGCAGTCGACGATGCAGCTGACGCTTTCGCACGACGGCTCCGAGCTCCAGGGGTTCGCGATCAAGGCCGCTCGCCTCACCGCCGCGGGCACCGGGGCCCAGCTCGCGTCGGTCCCTTTGCGCGGCCCAACGCGTTGGGATGACGCCGGCCGCTACGTCGCATGGGACGAGAACCTCCCACCGTCGCGCGAGCTCAAGGTCAGCTACAAGCTCGGCGAGCCCGACTGGAGTCTGGTGAGCAAAGCGCTAGGCAAGGACGACACGTTCGAGGATCGCTATGTGCTCGAGCTGGACCTCGCGTTCGCCGGCCGCATGATCACGTTGCGTTCCGCCGAGTTCCAGCGCGAGTACCCGCATGTGGTCGTCACCTAGAGATCATCGTCGCGAGCCGAGCATCGTCTGGTTGGCGTGCACCACGGCCGTCGTGCTGGTGCTGTCGACGAGCGGATGTGGGCAGGAGCCCCGACAGCTCCCGGATCCGCGCGACGAGCCGCCGCCTGTGGCGGATCCCGTCGCGGAGACACCCCACGCCGAGGCGCGAACGGCCTACTTTCGTGATGCCGATTTTCGTCGGGTGACACTCACACAGTCGCTGCAAAACCCCGACAATGGCTACTCGCGCGATCGACTGGTGGCCTACGGCTTCGGGGATGCCGGCTGGGAACTCCTGCCGTTGTGGAATCCGCGGAGCGTTCCGTATCGTCCGCTCGAGCAGGCTCGGGCGAGTGCAGGAGAGTGGACACTCCCGCCGGCTGCGCCGGCGTTGTGGGATGGAGTCCCGCCGACCGACGATGCCGGCTGGCAAGAGCTCGGGCGCCGCGTGTTCACCGAGCTTCCGCTGCGCCCAGACGACTCGATCGCGCGCGCGCTGACCGATCCCCAGCGCGCGGCGGCGCTGGGACTGGAGCAGGCCGATGACGGCACCGTGCCGGGTGTCGTGGTGTTCGCGGATGTCGACGGACGAGCGCGCGTCGGAATCACCTGCGCGCTGTGCCACAGCGCGGTGCACCGAGGCCGGCCGTGGCCCGGTCTCGCCCGACGCAACCTCGACTTCGGCGCAGTCCGACTCGACCATCACCGAGCCACCCAAACGCCGCTCGATCCCGAGCTGCTGGCGCGAATGAAGCGCTGGGGGCCCGGCCGCGCGGACATCACCGGCGATGACGACGAAGACCCGGTGGCGATCCCGGATCTGTGGCGGCTGCTCGAGCTTTCGGCGCTCACGCAAGCCGGGACGATCCGTCTGAACGGCCCTCGCTTCGTCGACGAGGCCCGGCGGCGCGCCAACGATCTCGTCGTACTCGCGATCCGGCAAGAGACTCAGGTGATCCAGGCCAATGGCGAGCGAGCCCGCCCGCCGCGCGAGCTCGCCTGGGCGCTCGCGCGGTTCGTCAGTGATCTCGAACCGCCACCGCGTCCGCCGAGTGACGCCGCCGGCGTGCGCGAGGGCCGAGCGTTGTTCGGTCAACACTGTCGACGTTGTCACGACGGTCCGGCCTTCAGCGGAGCCCCAGTCGCGGCCGAGGCGGTCGGGACGGATCGAGCACTGGCCGATTCTCGCGCGCGTGGGACCGGCAAGTTCCGTCCAGCGCCGCTGGTCGCGGTGGTGAACGCAGCACCGTATTTTCACGATGGAACGGTCCCGACGCTGGCCGACCTCCTCGACCCTGCCCGGCTGCGGCCCGAGTACCGCCGCGGAGTGCGGCAGCCCGGACCGGTGCCTGGCCACGCGTTCGGCACCGAGTTGCCCGCTGACCAGCGACAAGCAATGATCGCCTACCTCGGCACGCTTTGAGGCCCGCGTACGCCAGCTTGGGCCCTGTCCAACTGGAGAGGGTTCGCCTCGGCCCGTGCAGTGGCACGCGGTCGCCGGCACCGCAAGCTGCACGGTACCCCCGCAGCGTCCGACCTCGGCCACCAGACGTAGGTTTGGCGTGCACGGCCCGCGATTTTGGTAGACCGTGGCGGTGACGCTTCGCTCTCGGACGCGCCGCGCGCGTCGCCGCAACGTCTTGAAAGTCTTCGGCGCGATCTTGGTGTTCCTCGCGTTGCTCGGCGTGGCCGGTGTCGTGACGATCCGGCTGCTGCCCCTGCCGGAGTACTCGGAGGTTGCCGCAGTCGATCCCGGGTTCAAGTCGACGCCGGCGCGGGTCGAGCGGGGAGCGGGTCTGGTCGCGATGACGTGCGCCGGCTGTCACGCCTCGGCGGAGGATCAGCGGCTGATCGGGCGCGCGCTCGCGGAGCTTCCCAAGTCGTGGGGCGAAGTGGCCGCCCCCAACCTCACCGTTCACAAGCGGGCAGGGCTCGGCGCGGTGGGCGACGCCGAGCTGGTTCGTGCCATACGAACCGGGGTCGACAAAGATGGCAAGTTCATGCCGCCATACATGCCGCGATACTCTCGCATGGCGGACGAGGATCTCGCGGCCATCGTCGCGTTCCTACGCAGTGACGATCCATGGGTGGCGGCCGACGCGGCCAAACCGGACGACAGCAAGCCGTCTTTGGGCGTGAAGTTCAAATCGCTGTTCACCTGGCGTCCAGCTGTCGCATCGGCCGAACCGATCGTGCGGCCGTCGCGGAACGAGCCCGAGGCGCTCGGCGCTTATCTCGTCGAGGACCTGCTGCAATGCAATCTGTGCCACGGCTCCCGCAAGGACTCCCTCGCGCTCGCGGTTCCGATCCAAGATCCTGACTACCTCGGCGGCGGGATCGAAATGACCGACTTCAACGGGAAGCCGTTGTTCGGCGCGAACATCACGTTCGACGAGGAGGCCGGCATCGGCAGGTGGACGTTCGACGATTTTCGCCGGGCGATGGTCGACGGAGCCCGTCCCGACGGCACCCCCGTGCGCTGGCCGATGCCGCGCTACGCAGCGCTCGACGAGGTCGAGCTCGCCGCGATCTTCAGCTACCTATCCAACGTCCCGCCGGTCGAAGACGCGGTCGAACCTGCGGCCGAGTACCGGATACCTGGCCAGAAGCTCGACCGCGGCCGCCACCTGTTCTTCAAGCACGCGTGCTTCGGGTGCCACGGCGACAAGACCCCCCATGGCGTCGTTTTCGACGCCGCGGCGCACTTCGAGACCGACGCCATGATCGTGGAGTTCCTGCGCGACCCGTCAGCGACCCGACCGCGGATCGCGATGCCGGCCTACGGGCAACGCATGGACGACGAGGAGTTGCTGGCGTTGGCCGGTTACGTGCGGTCGATGGCGACGGCACTGCGCAACAAGTGAGTGCCGACTGCGACCGCGGGGCTATCGAGGTGCCAGCCCATCTCGCGAGTCGATGCAGGGCCCACGCATCATGCCGCTGGCCAACGCTGTCAGGGTGTCGCCCAGTTGTGCCGCAAAGTCGATGCGAAGCGGCGCGAGCTCGTCACGCGCGAGCACGGCTCGCAACGCCGGCGGTGGATCGGCCATCTGCCGCAGCCCGACCACCAGCGCGTGGGTGCGAAGCAGCAGGTCGAGTCCGCCGCCCGGCGGCAGCCCGGGAAGCACGCGCTCGAGCAATGGACCACCGGCGGACAACTTCTCCACGAGCATGCGTTTGAAACCCAACGCGGTGTCTGCAGCGATGTTCTGTTCGAGCACCGTGTGCAACAAAGGCAGCAGGTCCGCCAAACGCTCGCGAGCCGCGAGGCTGTCGACGACGGCCCGAGCGAACTGTCTCGCGGTGGTCGTGCCCTCAGCCAGCAGCGCCACCGCGAGCTCGTCGAACCACGCCGCGAGTTCGACCTCGAGCGTCGCGAGGAACAGCTCCTCTTTGGTGGAGAAGTAGAGGTACAGCGTCCCCTTGGCCAGCCCGCAGTGCTCGGCGATCTGCGCCATCGTCACCCGCGCGAACTGACTGCGCGACAGCACCCGGGCCGCGACCGCCAGGATCGCCTCGCGACGCGCGCGCTTGTCCTCGGGCTTGCGCGCGCGCTGCGGAACCGTGGCCGTGACGATCGCCATGCAGCCTTGGTGTTGCGACTAGCTGAGCAACTTCTTGAAGATCGACAGCTTGGCCTCGTTGTACGGCGGGTACTTCACGCTCGGATCCAGGAACGTGCCGGTTCGCATCACCGCCTTGCGGTGCGAGAACACCTCGAACGACGCGTAGCCATGGTACGCACCCAGACCACTGGGGCCGATGCCACCGAACGGGAGGTCCGGATCGCCCATGTGCATCAACGTGTTGTTGATGCAGCCGCCGCCGAACGAGACGCGCTCGACAAAGCGACGCTCCTCGTCGGCTTCCTTGGTGAACAAGTATGCCGCCAGGGGATTGGGCCGCTGGGAGACGATCTCGAAGGCCTCATCGAGGGTCTCGAAGCGCATGACCGGCAAGATCGGCCCAAAGATCTCGTCGGCCATGATCGGATCGTTCATCGTCACATCGGTCATCACCGTGGGGCCGAGGTAGCGGTCCGATTCGTCGACATCACCACCCACGGCGAGCTTTTCAGGGTCGATCAACTTGACCAAACGCTGGAGGTGTTTGAGGTTGACGATGCGGCCAAAGTCCGCGCTTTGTCGGGGGTCGTGCCCATAGAAGCTGCGAATCGCCCCGCGGAGGCGGTCGATGATCGTGTCGTGGATCGAGTTGTGGACCAGCAAGTAGTCGGGCGCGATGCAGGTCTGGCCGGCGTTGGTGAACTTGCCCCACGCCAGGCGGCGCGCTGCGACATCGAGGTCGGCGCTGGGCATGACGATGGCGGGGCTCTTGCCGCCTAGCTCCAGCGTCACGCGACAGAGTTGTTCGGCGCCGACCCGCGCCACGATGCGTCCGACCTGGGTGCTGCCGGTGAAGAACAGATGGTCCCACCGCTGGGCGAGCAAGCTCTGGGCTGCGCTGACGTCACCCTCGACGACCGCGACGAGCTGCTCGTCGAACGTTTCGCGCACCAACTCGGCGAGTAGTGCCGAGGTGGCGGGCGCCAGCTCGGAGGGCTTGATCACCGCCACGTTCCCCGCCGCGAGCGCGCCGACGAGCGGGGCGATCGCGAGCTGAAACGGGTAGTTCCACGGCGCGATGATCAGCGTGCGTCCCAATGGTTGATGGTGGACGTGGCTACGGGAAGGGCCGACGACCAGCGGCGCGAACCAGCTCGAGCCACGCATCCACTTGGCGAGGTGCTTTCGCGTGTGACGCAACTCGGCGAGCACAAAGCCGATCTCGGTGCCGTAGGCTTCGACCTTGCTCTTGCGCAGGTCCTCGTGGAGCGCCGCTTGGATCTTCGACTCGTACTTGCGCACCGCGTGGCCCAGCGCAGTGAGCTGGCCATCGCGAAACTCGCGTCCCAGCGTCGCGCCGCTGGCGAAGAACTCCGATTGGCGGGCGACCAGAGCCTCGACGCGGGCGTCGGGACCCTCGGCGTCGCGGAGGTTGATGGCGGGATGACCGGGCATGCCCGAAGACTAAGTGACCGAAGGTCACCAGTCAAAAGCCATTGAAAATACAAAGCGATCGCCAACAGCGAGCGACGCGCGGACCCGACGGTGCGCGGGTGGGTTCAGTCGCCTGCCACGCGCCCGCGCGTGGATTTTTTCTCGGCGACGGCCCGCTTGCCATCCAGGCGTCGGCGCTTGGCGGCCCGCGAGGGCTTGGTCTTGCGGCGCGGTTTCGGGGGCACCAGCGCCTGACGAATGAGCCCCGCGATTTTCTCGCGGGCGCACGCGAGGTTGCCGGTCTGGCTGCGCTCCTCCTGTGCGGTCATCACGAGCCACCCTTGCGCGTCGAGCCGCCCGCTCGCGAGCACGCGCAACCGGGCCTTCACTGCCGCCGTGAGCGCCGAAGAGTTCTCGAAATCGAAACGCAGGTCGATCTTGGTCGACAGCTTGTTGACGTTTTGCCCGCCCGGACCCTGGGCCCGAACCGCAGTCCACGGGAGCTGCGCTGCGGGGATCAGCACACGTCCATCGATATCGAGATCCTCTGCCACGGTCGCTGGTAGCATCGTACCTCATGTTCAGGCCATCGATGGGGAACTCATGGCGCGGGCTGGGGCTGTCGTTCGCGGTGTGCTCGTGCGCCTTCGACTCGAGCGGGATGGGTGGTTCGGGCGCGATGTCGGTCGGTAGCAGCGGCACGAGCGAGGGGGCCACCACGGGCCTGGACTCCAGCATGACGTCGCTGACGTCCGCGACCGAGGCCGACACCAGCGGGCCAGCTACCGATACGGCGACCTCCGACACCGATTCGTCGTGTCCCGCGGGCAACATCGGCTGCGCCTGCCTCGCGGGTGAGTGCCATGACGAGCTCGTGTGTGTCGCCGAGGTCTGCACGTCCGCCAGCTGCGGCGATGGGATCGTGCAAGAGGGCGAGGAGTGCGAGCCGCGAGTGGGCAAGGGTGCCGAAGCGGGCTGCAGCGAGGATTGCACCTACCTGCGCGGCGCACGGTCGATCGCGCTTGGCGTTGATCACACCTGCGCGGTGACCCAAATCGGCGGGCTCCGCTGTTGGGGTAACGGCGACCGCGGCAAGACCGGCCTGGGCACCACGGCAAGCGTGGGGCTGCTCCGGGGCGAGCCCGCGTCCGCACCCGGCGTCGACGTGGGCGGTGACGTAGATCGTGTGGCACTGGGCACCGGCTTCTCTTGCGCGCTGCGGACGACCAACGACGTGGTGTGCTGGGGCTTTCGGGACGCGGGTCGGCTGGGCGATGGCGCGGGTCTGCCGATGGAAGACATCGCCGACGAGCGGGGGGAGACTGCCGGCGAGCTCGGACCTCTGATGATGCCGGGACCGACCGTAGATCTGGCGGTCGGCGGCTCGCATGCCTGTGCCCTGAGAGACACGGGACAGGTGTACTGCTGGGGCAGCGGGACTGCGGGCAAGCTGGGTTACGGCATGGTCGATGACGTGGGTGAGGTGAACACGCCGTCGTCGGTGGGTCCGGTGCCGATGCCCCAGGACTTTGCGCCGCGGCAGCTCGCCGCCGGAGCTGGCCACACGTGTGCGATGTCGGACGATGGTCGCGTGCTGTGCTGGGGCGATGCTGCCACGGGAATCCTGGGGACGATGAGCGCCGAGGATATCGGCGACGACGAGCCAGCCTCGGTTGGGGCAGTGATCGAGCTCGGCGGCGCCGCCCAGGCGATTTCAGCCGGCTCGCAACACACCTGTGCGCTACTGATCGACGGCCTCGTGCGTTGCTGGGGGCTCGGCGACAACGGCCGGCTAGGCTACGGCAACAGTGACGACGTCGGCGACGACGAGGACCCCGGCGCGTTCACCGTCGAGCTACCGACCACGGCGACGCAAGTTTCGGCCGGACGCGCTCACACCTGTGCGCTGCTCGATGGCGGAGACGTGCTTTGTTGGGGTGAGGGCAGCAATGGGCAGCTTGGCCAGGCGGGGACCGACTCCATCGGTGAGATGGAATCGTTGATCGACGTCGAGCCGGTCATCGTCGACGACGATCCGGGCGCCAGCGTGGTCGCGGTCGAGGCCGGCGGGGACCACACCTGTGCTGTGCTCAGTGATGGCCGGGTGCGCTGCTGGGGTGCCGCGAGCGAGGGCCAGCTGGGCTACGGCAACGACGACAAGATCGGGGACGACGAGGTCCCCGACGCCGC
>CANLQR010000381.1 GCA_947492135.1 Deltaproteobacteria bacterium
GCAAGCCCTCGTCACTCGCAGCCTTCGCCGACCGCTGCACGGACGCCGATGTGATCGCGTTCGGCGAGCTCCACGAGCACGCCGTCGCGAGTCGGCTCCAAGCCGAGCTGCTCACAGCACTCTTCGCCCAGCCCCGTCCGGTCGCGCTCGCGATGGAGTTCTTCGAGACCGACACCCAGCCGGCACTCGACGCGTACCTCGCCGGCGAAATCGACGAGCCGACCTTCGTCGAACGCACCGCTCGCCCTGCGGCCTACGCGAGCTCGCACCGACCGCTGGTCGAGGCCTGCAAGGCCCACGGTGCGCGGGTCGTCGCCGCCAACGCCCCGCGGCGACTGGTCACCGAGTATCGCAAGTCCGGGCTCGAGTACGCACCGTGGCGAGCCGCGCTCTCCGAAGCCGATCGCGCGCTGCTGCCCGCGACCAGCATCCCGCCGCACGACGAACACGAGCGCCGCTTCATGGCCCTGATGGGACCCAAGCGCGGGCCGGCGTTCTTCAAGTCGATGGCGCTGTGGAACGATGCGATGGCGCAGTCGATCGTCGACGTGCGGACGGCGGATCCCCGCACGCGCGTGCTGTTCATCGTCGGGGCGTTTCACGTCGCGGCCCGGCTCGGCACGGTGACGCAGATCTCGGCGCGCTCGCCCGACACCGAGTTTGCGGTGCTGACGATGCGAGACGGTGGCGCCGCCTGGCGCGAGAGTGATCGCGGCGAAGGTGATCTGATCGTCTGCGTGCCGTAGGTCGGCGCGTTCGGCCGGTCGTTGGCGGCCCACGGCGGGCGCCCCCATGTCGCGCAGGACCGCGGGAAAGCCAGTGGCCGAGGCCATGCGCCACGACACCTTCGGGTGCAGCTCGGCGTTCAATCGACCCAGCGAAGGACATCTGCGACACTGGCCATCCACGAGGTCGATACTGTCCGTCATGGTTGTTCGCGCCGTACCCGCTGTGTTCGCGTCCCTGCTCGGGGTTGGCTGCTTCGCACCCGACGGCGCGACCCGTGGGCTGCCCTGCACCGCAGACTCGAGTTGCGGTGGCCTGACGTGCAGCTACGGGTTCTGCGGGGGACCGCCGCGCTGTGAGGCGGGTGCTGGTGTCGGCGACTACTGTTTCTCGATCAGCGGCGAGCCGATCGAGATCGGCGCCCGGGTGAGCGCCGTGGCCGTCGGCGCTGTCGACATGGATGCGTGGCCGGATGTCGTGGTCGGTGCTGGCGACGGCGGCACGTTGACCGTGCTGGCGAACGATGGCCAAGGCGGAGTGAGCGTGGTGATGACGTCGACGGCCGTAGGCGGCCTCGTCACCGACCTCGGCATCGGTGCAGTCGACGACGGCGGTCTCGCCGACGTCGTCGCAACCACGGCGTCGCGGGTGTCTCTCCACCCGCTGGTCGCCCAAGACGGCGCGACGCAGTTCGCCGGCGCCGTCGAGATCGCGGCAGGTGTCGCAGGTCCGCGGCTCCCCCAGATCGGTTCGTTCGTCGACGATGCCGACCGCCGCCAGGACATCGCGGTGCTGGTGGACAACGGTTTCGACGTGATCCCGCAGACCGGCGCGAGCGCCTTCGGCCTGCCGCTCCACACGCCCGCTAGCGACCCGACGGATCTGCGCAGCCTCGGCACCGCGATGGAGCGCATCTACATCGCCGAGTCGAGGACCAGCAGCGTCTCGGGCTACGATCGGCGGACCGACGGCACCTTCAATTCGCGGATCGAGATCGAGGTCGGAGTGGCGCCCGAGCGCTTCGTCATCGGCGACGTCGACCGCGACGGATTCTCCGACCTGCTGGTCGCCGGAGTCGACGGCACGCTGTGGCTGACCACCGGCAAGAACTCGGCCCAAGACGACTGGAGCAACCCACGCGAGGTCTACTCGCTGGGATGGGCGCCATCGATGCTGGTAGCGGTCAACCTCGACGATGATGCGGAGCCCGAGTACGTCATCGCCGGGGGTCCGCCCTCGGGCCCGGCCGACGTCTATCTGTTCGACAACGACGGCGACGGCAAGCCGATCTATGGGGGCAGCCTCGGGGTCAGCGGGGCTGCGGTCGCCGTCGCAGATCTCGATCGCGATGGCATCGCGGAATTCGTCGCTGGCTCGCGAGAAAGCCAGCTGGTGGTCGCGCGGCGCACGGTTGCTCCGTTACCGCCCGGCGGCAACGAGGGGGCGTCGGCGACCGACTCGGGCACGAGCGGCGGTCCCACTGACCCCACCAGCGCGTCTTTCCCGAGCGAACCGACCGACCCCACGCTGGTGTCCGATTCAGGGGGCCTCGACACCGATCCCATCACCGAAACCATGTCGGCTGACGACGGCGGCACGCCCTCATGCGAAGGCGGGATCGACGTCGGCTCGGTGTGTTTCGCCATCGACTACCTGCTCACCCCTCCCGCAGACCTCGTCGCCCTCGCAGTCGGTGACTACAGCGCGGACGGAGATCCGGACGTGATGTTGTCCACCGCGGACGGAACCCTCACTGCGGTCAGTGCGGTCGGCGGGGCGAACTTCGTCGACTGGGAGTTCATCGGCGCCGGGCTGGTGGAGCCCATCATCTCGCCGTTCGTCGATGATTTGGGCTTCCCGCTGAATTGGCACTCCTTCACCGATGGCGGTGGTGTCGATCTGACGGTGCCCTCATTCGCCGAGTCTTACTATCTCACGCTGTCGGGCGCGCGCGCGCCGACGCGGGTGGACTACCTCGACGGTGAGTTGTATCGCCCAGGCATTCTGGTCATCGAGGACGCAGGCTTGAGCGTCATTGGTCGGCCGGCGTCGGGAGTGGCCCACTTTAGTCCGACCAGTGCGGTGTCGATCGCTGCTCCGCCCTACGGCGGCGAGATCTTCGTCGTGGCAACCGGCGGCGACGTCCGGCTTTTCTACGTGGACGACGCGGGGATCTCCGACGAGGGTGTGGTCGAGGGCATGGGGGCCGTCACCAGCGTGGCCTTCGGCAACTCCGGAGCCATCGCCGGCGTCGAAGGTTCGACGCTCCGGTATTTGGGCTACGACATCAACTACGCTCCGGTGATCTCGGAGGTGGGCGATCTCGGTACGATCGGCGGGCCGATCGCGGTCGTCGATCTGAACCTCGACTTCTTCGATGACGTCGTGATCCGTCGCGGAATCGATTTCGGCGACGGTTTCAGATCTCAGACGCTCTCGGTGTTCCTCGGCAACGAATTCGGGGGGCTCGACCCCGAGATCCCGCTGTTCTCTTCGGTGACCACGTTCGCTGTCCACCAACTCGGCAACGGCCCGGCGGTCTACTTCGCGACGGCGGGCGATGGCAAGCAACTCCCCGCGCTGTGGAGGCTACGCAGTGCGTTCTGAACGACCGTGCGTGCTCGCGCTGGCCGCCGCGCTCGTGGCATCAGCCGTCGCGCCTGCCCAAGCAGCGGCGCGTCCCAAGCGAACCGCACCGGTCGAGGCTGCGCCCGTCGAGCCTGCGCCCGAGATGCCCGCCGCGGTCGATCCGGCGCTCGCCGCCGCTCAGGAGCTCTACTCGCGGGGTCTGACCCACTACGAGACGCTCGACTACGATCTGGCGATCAGCAGCTGGAAGGACGCCCTCGAGAAGCTGCGCGCCGCCGAGGTCGATACGCCCGAACAGGCGCGCTCGGTCGCGTCGGCACGCACCGCGATCGTCTACAACATCGCCCGCGCGCAGCAGCGGGCGTTTGGTCAGGACCACGACGTGGCGCGGCTCAAGAAGGCCAAGGGGCTGCTCGAGCTCTACGTCCGGGAGTCGACGGAGGCAGGCACCGTCGACGAGTCCGAGCTCGCCGTGGCCCGCTCGCGCATCGACGAGATCGCCGAGCAGATCGTCGAAGCCGAACGGCCTCGGCCGCTCGAGCCGCCAGCGCCAGCGCCAGCGCCAGCGCCGAAGGACGACGGCCGCAAGCCCGGTGTCGGTTTGATCGCGGGTGGTGCGACGGCCCTCGTGCTCGGCGTGGGTGCGGTGGTCGGCGGCGCTGTGATCGGCACACGGATGAGCGGGGGGTCCGAGTCGGACCTCGCCGATCTCGATCAACTCGGTGACGAGCCTGCGCGCCGCGACGCACTCGCTCGCGGGCGAACCGGCGACACCGTGCTGATCGCGAGCACGGTCGCCGGCGGCCTCGTCGCCGTCGCCGGTGTCGTCCTGCTCGCGATCGGTGCGAAGCGGGCGAAGGCGCCGCGTCGCGCCCCGGTGGCGAGCTTTGGGGCCGGCTTCGTGATGTTCGGTGTCGCGGGTCGCTTCTAGCTTCTATCTTCTATCTTCTATCTTCTATCTACTTCCATAGAAGTGATCGCGGCGAAGGTGATCTCGTCGTTGTGCGCGCCGCAGCGAACGCTCGCTCGAGTCGGCTCGCGCCGTGCGATCGCGCGTGCACACCCGTCGCGCAACGTGCGCGAGACCGTCGTGCGCTGACTCGCGGGCCCGCTAGCGCGCAAACCCGCGGGAAACCCAACCCACGGACGTTTGCCCCTTGGCAGGCCCCTCGCTGCCGGTGCACAAGAAGGGGCTCACCAAGGAAGCTAGAAGCTACATGCCCGGCAGGACTACCCACGCTCGACTGCTCGCCTGGATCGAAGAGGTCAAGGCTCTCTGCAAGCCCGATTCCGTGCACATCTGCGACGGCAGCCAACAGGAGTACGACCATCTGTGCAACCTGATGGCGGAGGCTGGGACGATGATCCGTCTCAATCCCGAGAAGCGCCCAGGGAGCTTTCTCGCGCGATCCGATCCGCGTGATGTGGCTCGAGTCGAAGACCGCACGTTCATCTGCAGCAGCAACAAGACCGACGCCGGGCCCACCAACAACTGGATGGACCCGCCAGCGATGAAGGCCAAGCTGGGCGAGCTGTTCGACGGCTGCATGCGCGGACGTACGATGTACGTGGTGCCGTTCTCGATGGGTCCGCTGGGCTCACCGATCGCGAAGCTCGGCGTGCAGATCACCGACAGCGCCTACGCAGTCGTCAACATGCGGATCATGACCCGAATGGGGCAGGGCGCACTGGACGTGCTCGGGCAAACCAGCGAGTTCGTGCCGTGCATCCACTCGGTCGGTCGTCCGCTCGCCGCTGGCGAGAAGGATGTCGTCTGGCCGTGCAACCCCGAGAACATCTACATCGCGCACTTCCCCGAGTCGCGCGAGATCTGGTCGTTCGGCTCGGGCTACGGCGGCAACGCGCTGCTGGGCAAGAAGTGCCTGGCCTTGCGCATCGCCTCGGTCATGGGCCGCGACGAGGGCTGGCTCGCCGAGCACATGCTGATCGTCGGCGTCGAGAATCCGCAGGGCGAAAAGACCTACGTCGCCGCCGCGTTCCCGTCGGCGTGCGGCAAGACCAACTTCGCGATGATGGTGCCTCCGGCCGGCTTCGAGGGCTGGAAGGTGTGGACGGTCGGCGACGACATCGCGTGGATCAAGCCCCGCGACGGCAAGCTGTACGCGATCAATCCCGAGGCGGGATTCTTTGGCGTGGCCCCCGGGACCGGGGAGAAGACCAATCCCAACGCGATCAAGAGCTTGCACAAGAACTGCATCTTCACCAACGTCGCGATGACCGACGATGGAGACGTGTGGTGGGAGGGGCTCACCGAGGCTGCGCCCGCGCATCTGATCGACTGGAAGGGCCAGGAGTGGACGCCCGCCAAGGGCACACCCGCGGCTCATCCCAACGCGCGCTTCACCGCGCCGGCGTCTCAGTGTCCTTCGATCGATCCACTGTGGGAGGACCCCGCGGGCGTGCCGATCGCCGCGTTCATCTTCGGCGGCCGCATGTCGAAGGATCAGCCGCTGGTGTACCAGGCGTTCAACTGGACCCACGGTGTCTACCTGGCCGCGACGATGGGCTCGGAGGCGACGGCAGCGGCCGTCGGGCAGGCGGCCATGCGCCGCGATCCCTTCGCGATGCTGCCGTTTTGCGGCTACAACATGGCCGACTACTTCAACCACTGGTTGAACGTGGGTCGGAAGGTTCCGAACCCGCCGCGAATCTTCCGCGTCAACTGGTTCCGCAAAGGACCCGACGGCAAGTTCCTGTGGCCCGGCTACGGCGAGAACATGCGCGTGCTCAAGTGGATCGTCGATCGGGTCAAGGGCCGTGGTTACGCCATCGAGAGCCCGCTGGGGTGGATGCCGCGACACGAGGACATCACCTGGCAGGGGCTGTCGTTCGACGCGGAGACGTTTGGCGACCTCATGGGTGTCGACAAGCATCCCGGCACGCTCGAGGCCCACGCGCACGAGGAGCTGTTCGATCGCTTCTTCGATCGGCTGCCCAAGGAATTCGTGTTCGAGCGCGAGCTGTTGCGCTCGCGATTGTGGCGGTCGCCTGACCACTGGGAAGGCACCCACTTGCCCGGTGGGCTCTGAGGCGCCCCAAGTCGATACGCCCATGGGTTCCTCGCGCAAGCCACAGCCCGTCGTGCCGGCGAAGGCCACTCCGGCAAAGACGAGTCCGGTGCCCAGGACTGTGGTCGCCAAGGCGGTGGAGGCCAAGCCGGCCAGGCCGGCCGGCCGGCGCAAGGGCAAGCCGACCGCGGCCAAGCCGCTCGCGGACGCTCGGCCGGTTTCTCCGGACGCCATCCACGTGCGGCGCATGCATCGGCGCGACCTCAATCGCGTGTGGGAGTTCCTCAAGCTGGTGTTCCGCGGGGTCAATCGCGAGACCGTGGAATACCAGCGCCCGCGCAGCAAGCAGCGCTTCGAGGAGCAGTACGACGACGAGGGCATCGAGCAGCTGATCTTCGAGATCGGCGGAGACATCGTCGGCTACGCCGAGTCAGCCTACGAGGTGACCGGCAACGACAACTGGATCAACCCGCGCTACTTCGACAAACGCGACATGCGTCCGCTCTATGTCGAGGAGCTCGCGTCGCACCCGGGCTATCACGGGCGCGGAATCGGCAGCTTCATGCTCGAGCAGCTGCAGCACCTCGCGCGGGTTCGCGGCTGCACCCACCTGGTGCTCGAGGTCGCGGAGAACAACCGCTTGGCCCTGGGCTTTTATCGCAAGCGCAACTTCTTCAAGCTCGACGCCTCGATCTTCATGGCCCAGAAGGTCGATAGCGAGCCTGAGCTGCTGCCGCCGCGGGAGCTACCGCCCCCGCGGGTGCTGCCGCCCAAGCCTGAGGCCTAACCTGCCAGTCTTGCCGTGCTTGTCCGCCGGCGCGTATGCTGGTGGTCAGGTACTGCACCATGCGAATCTCCGCTGCCCTCGGGATCTTCGTTCTGGCCACCACGACCGTGGTGGGGGGCCTCGGCTGCGAGCGGAAGCCCAGAACCGTAGCCCTTCACAAGGATTCCAACAGCTGGCCGAGCTTCACCCAGCCGCCGCCCATGGTTTCGAACCCGGCGCTGCGTGACGCTGCAATCGTGATCGCGATCGAGGACTATCAGTCAGCGCCGGATATCCCCGGCGCCCAGGCGAACGCCGCCGACTGGGTGAAGTTCTTGGTCAAGACCCAAGGCGTGCCGGAGGTCAACACGCACCTGCTGTGGAACGTCGATGCGACGCGCGAGGAGATCCTCGCGGACACCAAGAAGGCGGTCGATCAGGTTTCGCCCGGTGGCCGGCTGTGGTTCATCTTCATCGGTCACGGTGCGCCGAAGAAAAGTGGCGATGATGCGTGGTTGCTCGGCGCCGATGTGCGCTCGACGCCCGACAGCGTGGAGCAGCGGTCGGTC
>CANLQR010000382.1 GCA_947492135.1 Deltaproteobacteria bacterium
GAGTCCCATCTCCCGGCACAGAGACACCAGGAGGTGATTGTGGGAGGGGCCCACGGCCGCGGGAACCAGGGGCGAGTCACTCATGGGTGGGGCTTGGTCCTCGGCGTACGAGACGTACCGGCCCATGCGAAACCCTTCGCCGCCGGCCAGGATGAAGGGAAGGTCGGAGTAGGCCCGGGTGCCTTCGTGGCGGCCGCAAGCGATCTCGCTCGTCCACACGACCAACGTGTGATCGAGCAAGGTCGAGCCGTCCTCCTCCTGCACGGCTTCGAGCGCCGCGAGCAGCGACGCGATGTGCCCGGCGTGGTTCCTCGACGCCTGGCTCATCACGGAGTCGGCGAACTCGCTCCCGCCCATGCCGTTGCGCTCGGTCGTATCGTGGGCGTAGTCGTTGTGCAGGCTCGCGCCGGGTGTGCCGCCGCAGTCGGCGGCGTCCTGATCCTCGAAGGCGATCGTGGCCACGCGCGTGAGGTCGCAGCCGAACGCAGCCGCGATCACGGCGCCGTAGTCGGCGTAGCGCTGCGCGTAGGTGGTGCTGGGGCCCGGGCGTTGCGGTGCCGTGCACGCGAGTCCACCCAGGCCGGCGAAGCGTTCGGCGAGCTCGGCGAGCAGATCGCGATGCGCAGTCAAGCGATCCGCGCTGACACCGGTGTGGCGTTCGAGCAGCGCGGCGTGCTCGTCCGTGGCGAAACGCGCGAGTCGTTCACGCCAGGCCGCGAGGCCGCCCACGGTCGCGCCGGTATCGAGATCGGAGAACAGGAGATCGTAGAGCGCGGCGGGTTCGTAGACGTACGGGAGCGACGTGGAAGGGCCGCTCCAGTTGTAGGCCCCCAGTCCGAGCCCGCCGTCGGTACCGAAGCCGACCTCGACCGATCCGAACAGCGGGCCCTCGAGCCGAGCTGCGATGATCTGATCGACCGAGGGTGCGCTCGCAGCTCCATCCTCGTCGAGTTCGGCCGTATTCGCACCGGTGAGCAGGTGAATGTGCCCGGGCACATGGGGATTGCGCGCGGTCCAGTAGCCGCCGATGGCGCTGTTCATGCTGATGCCGTCGAGCACCAGCAGCCGGTTTGCCCAGGGGGCGAGGGGTTGGAGGGTGGGGCTGAGCGCGCCCGCATCGAGGTCGAACTCGAACGCATCACCCGCGGCTTTTCCAGCGGGGATCATCTGCAGGTCGTGGTGCACGAAGCCGTGCATCTGCACGCAGAAGATGATGCGCTTGGGCCGGGTGGCGGCCCGAGCCGGCCGCGGGCCCAGGCCCAGTGCCGCGGCGCCAGCGGTGCCGTATCGAAGAAAATCGCGACGTGTGTGGCGTAGCTGGATCATGGGTGACTCCGCGTTCACGACCGTCTACTGAACGAACAGCTCGCTCGATGCGAGATCGACGAGTAGCAATCGAACATCCCCGCCGCTGGCGATGAAGCGCGCGGCGAGCTCGTCGCGGACGCAGGCCTCGACGTCGTCGAGCTCGTGACCGAGGGTGAACCGCAACCACTGGGTCACGGCGCAGGTGCTGACCTCGTCGCTTGCGGCCAGGACCGCCGAGAGTTCCGCGGCGCCGACCACATCGGAGCCGAACACCGACCCGCTGGCATCGACCGGCTGGCCATTGTCCGTAGTTCGATAGGCCCCGAGCGCGTCGAAGTTCTCGAACGTGAATCCGATGGGATCGATGAGACTGTGGCAACCCGAGCACGAGGGATCGAGGGTGTGGACCTCGTAGCGGTCGCGGTTGGTGACGCTGTCCCCCGCCGGCGCGATGTCGGGGACGGTCGCCGGGGGCGGCGCGATCTCGGTGCATTGGAATCGGCCCAGGACCGCGAGCCCGCGCAGGACGGGTGATGGCGAGGTGCCGCTGGATTGGACCACGAGGAACCCCGCCCGCGTCAGCAAGCCCGCGCGCTCGGCGGGGAGTTCGTCGGCCCCGGGGTCGATCCCGTACAGCGCCGCCAGCTCGGGACCGGCATCCACCCACGGCGAGGTGAGCAGCGCCGACAGCGTGCCGTCGCCGTCGAACAGGGTGGCTTCGATGAAGCGGTCGGACTCCGTGTCGATCTGGGTGCGCAGCGCGTCCGACCAGCGATCGTCGGTGGGGCTCTTGCCGGCGACTTCGTCGAGATCGAGCAGCTCACGATAGGCTCGGACGACGCTCTGTCGGGCCCGCGGATCGGCCAGCATCCGTTCGGCTTGGGTCGCGCGCTCGGCCGGGTCCGCGAGCGAGCCGTCGGCGGCGGCCGCGAAGAGCTCGTCGTCGGGGATCGAGGACCACAGGAGGAACGACAGCCTCGCGGCGATCGAGTAGCCATCGAGCGCGCCATCCGGAGTTCGCTCCTCGGTGTGGAATCCAAACCGGGGCGAGAGCAGCAACGCCTGGACCGTCGCCGCGACGGCGACACTCGGACCCTCGGGCGCCGCGATCTCGTCGTAGAGCGATCGCAGTCGCGCGTGCTCATCGTCCGCGAGCGGTCGCCGGTGAGCTCTCGCGCCGAAGTCGTCGAGCCACCCATCGAAGCACGTCGGATCGTCGGGCTCGCAGCCCATGAACGCCGCGCCCTCGCCGGCCGTGAAGCGGGCGAGAACGGCCTCGGCGGCGACCGACGTCGCGTCGAACTGCCCGTCGACGAGGAGCGCCGAGCTGCCCAGCGCGGCGTCCTCGGTCGCGAAGATGGTCGTCACCGATGACGGCGGTAGCCCGACCTCGTCGATGTCCACCGCCAGCAGGTCGCGCAGCGCCCGGATGTATTCGAACGCGGAGAGGCGTCGGACGGGTTCCTGAGGCGCGGACGCGCACGACGATGGATCGAGCGCTTCGCCGGACGTGCCGGCGTCGTCGCTGCCCTGTCCGTCGGCCGACCCGGACGCCGCATCGTCGCGGCAGGCGGCGAGCGCGGCGCACCCGAGCAGAGCCGCAATCCGGACCGCGGCGGGCACTGTGCATGCAGTCGTGGTGTTCATGGACGACGCGACGACTGTGCACGCGATGTGCCAGTGCTCCTCCGAGTGATCGCCGTCGTTGCGGCGGCCCGCGCTGTTGGGGCGACCCCGCAAGGTGTCGGGTCGGGGCCGTTGGTCCGACGCGACAGGATCGCCGTCGAAGGGTCGATGATCGACGCTGAAGCCGCCGCGCTGATCGCTAGGGCGCACAGGGAGGGTGAACGCAACTCTACGCCCCACGCCTGTAGCGTCGCGTCGGCAGGCAACCGCGGCGTCCGTGGCCCAATGGCGGCGCAGCGACCCCGTTTGCGACCTGCTGGAACTGCAGCAACTGATCGGGGTCGTCGGGCAGTCCGACGCCGAAGTCGAAGCGCCCAAGCAAGGCCTGCGCGAGGTCGAACGCGCGGTCGACCACCGTACTTCGGCGACCCATCGCCTCCATTGCTTGCGTCACATAGATCTCGAGCGCATCAGTCTGCACCTCGATGGTGCGGTGTGCCCAGGTCTTGCCGCCGACCTCGATCGTCCGATCGTGGCGCTCGTGCTTGTCGACGGCTCCGGCAAATCGCAGCGCACCGAGCGGTAGGTACGTGTAGGGCACGGCCAGCACGTTGCGATTCGCGGGCTACTGCTGTCGAGGCGGGCTTGTGCGAACATCGACATCGGATGGCGACCTCCAGTCTCGAGGACTCGATCGACAAGCTGTTGGGGTCGTTCTCCTTCACGCCCGTCGACGCCGAGTTCGCGGCACTCCAGTTGCAGCTGGGCGCGGTGATCGTCACCAAGCTGACGTCCAAGCTGGTCCCCGCCGTCGAGTGCACGAGAACCATCTTCTCGAAGAGGTCGTCGAGATACCTCGACCCCGCACGCGCGTTCCGTTCGCCGCTTGCAGATTGGGTGCTGTGAGTACCCTACGCACAACCTCGGACCAAAACACCGCGGGGCTGGCCGTGCCGCGAGTGCTGGAGTCGAGCGAGCGCTACACCGAGCTGCGCCCACTGGGGACCGGTGGGTCAGGTCAGGTGTTCGCCGCACGTGATCGCGTCAACGGCCGGATGGTGGCCCTCAAGGAACTCACGGGGGTGTCGGCGCGCAGCATGCACCGGATCAAGCGCGAGTTCAGGACGCTCGCCGGGCTGCAGCACCGCAACATCGTCGCGGTGTATGAGCTGTTCGCGAGCGGTCCTTCGCTTTGGTACGCGATGGAGCTCGTGGTCGGGGTCGACGTCGTCGCGTATTGCCGGACCAAGCCCATCGAGCCCAGTCGAGTGGCTGACGTTGCGCTGCAGCTCGCCGATGCGCTGGAGAGCATTCACGCGCACAACGTGTTGCACCGCGATCTCAAGCCCTCGAACATCCTGGTGACCTCCGATGGGCGCGTCGTGGTGCTCGACTTCGGGTTGGTCAAGGAACTCGGCGACAGCCACGACGAGGGGGTCACCGCGGAGCGGGCGTGGGTCGGAACTCCTGCGTTCATGGCGCCCGAGCAGTTCGATCGCGGCAAGCTCGATCCCGCGTGCGACTGGTATGCCGTTGGCGGGGTGCTGTACGAGTGTCTCAGCGGTCAGCCGGCGTTTCACCACACTGCGGTGGAGGCGTTGCTCGCGGCCAAACGCGTGCCCGACTTCGCGCCGTTGTCCGGCCCAGCCGCGACGCCGCAGATCGCGGGGTTGATCGCTGGCTTGCTGGATCCGAGCCCGTCGCGTCGCTTTGGCGCGGCCCAGCTGCGTCGCGTGTTCGCCGGCGGCGACCATCCGGTGCCCCTGACCTCGCTCGGTAGCGCGCTTGCGGGCCGCGAGTCCGAGCTTCGGACGTTGCTCGGACGCGAGCGGCAAGTCGTCCCGTCACGTCGGGCGCAAGTCGTGGGGCTCAGCGCCGAACCTGGTGTCGGCCGCACGCGCCTGGCCGAGGCCCTGCGCTTCGAGTTGCGGCATGAACGGCTGGCCGTGGTCGCGCTGGCCCGAGCGCACGCGATCGAGAAGCTGCCGCTTCGCGCACTCGATGGTCTGCTCGACGATCTGTTGGCCCACTCGCGGGGTGCCGGGGGGCTCGACGTCTCGCTCTGCCATCCGCGGCACGCCGAAGCCATGGTCGCGCTGTTTCCCAGCACCGCGGTCGCGTTCGCGGTCGGGCCCAGCACCCAGTCGCGCTTGGCCTGGGCGACCCGCGAGCGCGCGCTCGCAGCGGTGGCCGACATGCTGGCAAGGGCCTCCGTGCAGACGCCGCTCGTGCTGATCGTGGACGACGTCCACTGCTGCGACGCCGACGACCTCGACGCGTTGCTGGGCCTGGCGTTGGCGTTGAGCGAGACGCCCGTGATGATCGTGATGACGCATGCGGCGGGGCCGGGGTTCGAAGCCGCAGGGGTCGGCGTCGATCGGGTGCTTGCGGCATGCTCGGCCTACCTCGGTGAGTCACAGGTCACACGAATCGTGCTCGAGGATCTAAACCTCGCGCAGTTGGGCAGCATCGCGGCCGAGCACCTGTCACGTTGGACTGGCCCGGCTTCGGCGGTGGAGGCCATCTGCGTCGCTGCGCGCGGCAATCCGCGGCTGTGTCGGTGGTACGCACGAGAACTCGCTCGGACTGGGCCGAGCCTCGCGGACACGCAGGATGCTGCGGTCGCTGCTGTACTGCTCGAACGCGCGCTCTCGGTGCTCTCGGAGTCCGCTCGCAGTGTCCTCACGCTCCTAGCGCTCGCCGAAGGATCCCTGCCACGCGCGGTGCTGGCCGATCTGTTTGGGGGTAGTGACCAGCTCGGGGCGACGTTGCTCGAGCTCGAGCATGCCCAGCTGCTGTTGCGCGGGCAGTATGCCGGGCCCGACATGGTCAGTCGCTGGCACGCGGGTGTCGACGAGCATGTCTCGCGGGCGCTTACCCCGGCACAGGCGTCGTCGATGCACTGCCGCTTGGCGACGTCGCTGGAGGCCGCTGGTCTCGAACACGCGGATCGGGCCGAGCGCCACTGGCGACTCGCTGGCGAGTCGCAAAGGGCGGTCGAGTCGCTCTCGAGGGCCTGCGCCCATGCGCGAGCGCAACAACTGCATCACCGCGCCGTAGGGTTGTTGCGCAGGGCAGTTGCGGTCGTCGAAGCCCCGCAGCGCCGCACCGAGTTGGAGATCGAACTCGTCGATTCCCTGGGTCGACTCGGCAGGCATCGCGAGGCAGGGGAGCTAGCCCGCGCGCTCTGTCAACGCAACACGCTCGACCCGAGTCGACTCGTCCGACTTCGTGCCGCGGCGATCGGGCACTTCGCTGCGCTGGCCCGTCCAGATCAGGTTGTCCGCCTGCTCGAGGGGCAGCAGGGGCTGGCCGAGGTCGCACCGCGAGCATTGCTTGCACGGCTGGTGGCCCTGCGACTGCGGATGTCTGCCGATCCGCCGTGGCGCTGGCGGCCAACGCCGAGTCGCGTTCCGAGCGCGCAGGACGAGCGCCAGCTGGAGCTGCTGTGGGGCGCCGGCTCGCGGCTATTGCATGTCGCCCCCGAGTCGGCGGCGTACTGGCTCGGCCAACACTTGCGGCTGGCGTTCCGCGTCGGCGCCCAGTGGCATCAGGCCGTCGCGCTGGCCTACGAGGCTGTGATGTCGACCGGGAGCGGACAACCGCGACTGACGCGGGCGTCGGCGTTGCTGTCGCTCGCCGAGTGCGCGGCGGCGCGCACCGGAGATCCGCGGTGCGTCGCGGTCGTGCACTTCGGGGCCGGGTTCATGTGGGGCAATCTCGGTCGATTCCGCGAAGCGATCAGCGAAGGCCGTCGATGCATCGCCGTGCTCGAGAGCTTGCCGGCCTCCGACGCCTTCGAGCTCGGCCACGCGCGCGTGGAGCTGGGTTGGCGGCTGCTGATGGTCGGCGAGATGCGCGAGATCCTCGCCACGGTTGCGGGCCGCATTCGCGAGGCCATCGAATGCGAGGACCCCGTGCTTGCCACCGCACTGTACGTGCAAAGTGCGAACGCGAATCTCGCCGCCGATCGCCCGGATGAGGCGGCCCGCTGTCTCGACGAGGCCGCGCGGCTGTGTCCCGCGCAGTACGAGGTCGGACGTCTCGGCGTGTGGTTGGCCCGGGTTGCGTTCGATCTCTACGAGGACTCGCCACACCGCGCACTGGCTAACATCGCGCGCGCCCACGATGAGCTCGACCGACTGCGGATCGTAAGCTTGCCGGCGGTGCGCGCAGTCTACGACTATCGCCTCGGCGTATTGATCACCCAGGTGATTGCTCGCAGCGCCGGTCCAAACCGAGCGCTGGAGGACGAGCTGACGCGACGATGTCGCAAGCTGGGGGGTGACTCGCTCGACGTCTGCACCGCCCACGCTCGCCTCCTCGAGGCTTCGATTGCGGCTCGTCGGGGGCTGCACCAGGATGCTGCAGGGCTGCTGCGCGAGGCCGCGGTGCGCTTCGCCGCGCTGGACTGGCACGGCATGGCGTTGCTCACCGAGCGGGCCTATCGGGAGTTCTGCGGCCTTGCCCGCGAGCCGTCCATCGATGCGCGGCTGCAACAGTTGGGAGTAGCCCGGCCCGCGCGGTGGTCCGCGACCTTGCTGCCGGCGCTGCCAAGGATGCCGAGTCCTGCGTGAGATTTTCGGGTGGCCTCTGGCCACCCATTTTTTCTTGGCGACTGGGCTCAGCCTAGCTCGCCGTTCCACGCGCGCATGAACACCGCTTCGAGCTCGGCATGACTCGCGGGGCGGGGGTTGCCACCCATGCTCGGGTCGGCCGCGGCCAGTGGCACCAG
>CANLQR010000383.1 GCA_947492135.1 Deltaproteobacteria bacterium
CGGGCCCGCGAAGACGGCCGAGATTCTGGTGTCCGACGGTGAGACCTTCACGATCGCCAATGCCAAGGACACACGCGGGTTTCTCCACGTCGGCGTCGGCACGTTGCTGCATTTGCTGACCGCGACACCCTTCGATCCGTATTTCGGAATGACGATCGGCTACTTGCGAACCCGTCTGCGCAGCCGCGGCGACCTCGAAGTGGTGGACCAGTCCGGGGTCGTGGGCAAGTTCGAGTTCAACGAGAAGGTGCACCGCGGCACGCTTGGCATCATCGTCGGCATGAACTTTCGCGTGCTCCAGCGATTCACGGTCGGCCCGCGGTTCGACATCTTGGTGCCGTTCGCGGGCCAGGCCTGTGGGCAGTCGGGTGACACCGCCCGGGTCTGCACAAAGCTGGCTGACCTCGAGGATGTGGATCCGGGGCAGTTCTTTCCGCGGCCCTGGGCGGTGACGCTGCTGCTGGGCATGGTGCTGTGACCATGCGCCGTCGCCTGTTCGCCACCACCGGCGTGTCGCTGCCCATCGTCGGCGAGGGCACCTGGAACATGGAGGGCGACAGCCGCGCGGCGGTCACCGCTGCGATCGCGCTGGCCGTCGAGCTCGGGCTGACGCACCTCGACACCGCCGAGCTCTATGGTGACGGTGTCGTCGAGTCCTTGGTCGGCGAGGCGATCCGGACGCTTCGCGATCGCGTGTACCTGGTGTCCAAGGTGCTACCGAGCAACGCCTCGCGACGTGGCACGGTCGAGGCCTGCGAGCGTTCGCTTTCGCGGCTGGGGACCGACCACCTCGACTTGTATCTGCTGCACTGGCCGGGCAGGTTTCCGCTCGCCCACACGGTCGCCGGCATGCGTGATCTGGTCGCCGCCGGCAAGATCCTGCGCTGGGGCGTGAGCAACTTCGACGTCGACGACCTCGAGGCGCTGGCCAAGCTCGTCGATCCTCACGAGGTGACGTGCAACCAGGTGCTCTACCACCTCGAACAACGGACGATCGAGCATCGGGTGATGCCGTGGTGCCGTAGCCACGGCGTCGCGATCGTGGCGTACAGCCCACTGGGCAGCGGGTCGTTCGTGTCGCCGGCGACCCCGCGGGGCCGCGTGCTCGCCCGGGTTGCCGACGTCGTGGGCGCGACGCCCGAGCAAGTCGCTCTGGCCTGGTTGATTCGCGAGCCCGACGTGTTCGCGATTCCCAAGGCGACGTCGCTCGCCCACGTGCGGGCCAACGCCGCGGCGGGCGACCTCGTGCTCGACCAAGCGAGCTGCGACGCCATCGACCAGGCCTTCCCCCGCGGCACGGATGGCGGATTGCCGACGCTTTGAGGCGGAACCTCGGGCGGCTGTGCCGCTTGGGTCGCCGTCCGGGTTTGCGCGTACCCTTGCGGATATGACCGAGACCCAATGGCGCGTTGCGACGACCCCCACCGAGGAAGCGAGGGTGGGGCAAGCCGTGCTTTCGTTGGTCCAGGAAGACGCCGAACGCCTCGCGTGGCTGAGCGCGGGTGCAGCCGCCTCGGTCGCCGAGGTCCCCGACGACGCCGCAGCGGCCTCGCGGTTCCAGACCATGCTCGAGCTCGCGTATCTCGTCGCATCGGCCGACGGGTTTGCCCAAGCCGAGCGGGTGTCGCTGGCCGCGTTGCTCGAGCAGATCACAGGGTCCGCAGTCGACCATGCCACGCTCGAGTTGCACTTCCGCGATCTCGACGACGCGGTCGCACTGCTCGGGCGACGCGAGCGGTTCGCTCGGGCGGCCGCCGATCTCGACGGGCCAAAACAGGGCGAAGAGGCGATCACGCTGGTGTCGATGGTCGCGCTGGCCGACGGTCACCTCAGCCCGCCGGAGTACGAGGCTCTCGTCGAGCTTGGCCGCTACACCGACGTATCGGCCGCGCGCGTCCGTGCGCTGGTCGAGGCGACTGTGCAGCGTTTGGAGGCGAAACTGCGATGACCTACGTCAATCATCTGGCCAAAGAGATCAACTGCAAGATCGTCTACTACGGGCCGGGTCTGTGCGGCAAGACCACGAATCTCCAGTACATCTTCGAAGCCAGCAAGCCCGAGGCCAAGGGCAAGATGATCTCGCTGGCCACCGACACCGAGCGGACCCTGTTCTTCGACTTCTTGCCGATCGAGCTGGGCTCGGTGCGCGGCTACAAGGTGCGGTTTCACCTCTACACCGTGCCAGGTCAGGTCTTCTACGATGCCAGCCGCAAGCTGGTGCTTCGCGGTGCGGACGGCCTGATCTTCGTGGCCGACTCGCAGTCGTCGCGGTCCGAGGCCAACAGCGAGAGCGTCGAGAACCTCGCGCTCAACCTCGCCCAGCACGGCCAGTCGCTCGCGGACATCCCGTACATCATCCAGTACAACAAGCGTGACTTGCCCGAGATCTTGCCGCTGGAGACGCTGCGCGCGGACCTCAATCCGCTGGGCGTCCCCGAGTACGAGGCGGCCGCAAAAAGTGGCGTGGGGGTGTTCGAGACCCTCAAGGGACTGTCGAGGTTGGTGCTGACGCGACTCGCCACCAGCGTGTGAGCGGTGACGCCTGCGCGAGCGATCTGGAGCGCTGATGGTGTGCCTGTGATCCGTCTGATCTGCATCGACGTCGATGGAACCTTGGTCGGACGCAGCGGCCTCGTCGCCGAGGCCGTCTGGGAAGCTGCCGCTGCCGCCCGCGCGCGCGGAATCCGGCTGGCGATCTGTACGGGACGTCCGGGTCTGGGCCTCGCGCTGGAGTGGGCGAGCCGGCTCGATGCCCACGGCTGGCATGTGTTTCAGAACGGTGCCAGCGTGTTGAATCCGGCCACTCGCGAGTCGAAGTCGACCCCGCTACCCGGCGCTTCGCTGGCGGTGTTGATCGATCGCGCCCGCGCCACGGGCCGCGTACTCGAGGTCTACGGCGACACCGACTATGCCGTCGAGAGCGACAGCCAGCGCTCGCGCGAGCACGCTGCCTTGCTGGGGTTGGAGTTCAACCCCCGATCGTTCGAATCGCTCGCGCAGCCGCCCGTGCGCGCACAATGGCTGATCCCCCATCACGAACTTGCCACGGTGCTCGCCCAATCCCATCCGCTGCTCGACGCGATCCCGTCGACGTCCCCGGTGATGCCGGACACGATGTTCGTGAACCTGACGGCGGCGGGAGTCGGCAAGGACTCCGGCGTACGTACGGTGGCGACGGCCTACGGTATCGATCTGGCTGAGGTGATGATGGTGGGCGACGCGCTCAACGACCTCTCGGCGATGCACGCGGTCGGGTTCGCTGTCGCGATGGGCAACGCCGAGCCCGAGCTGCACGCGATGGCTCGCTTGGTGGTGGGCGACGTCGAGGACAATGGACTGTTGCAGGCGTTCGCGGCGGCGATGGACGACGCGTAGGCCCGGTCGCACGCCGAACGCAAACCGTGGCATCATCGCGCGGTGACCTTTGGACCCCGGTGATCGCTCGTCTGCTCAGCGGGCCGGTTCTGCGTCGACACAGTAGTGCAGGCGCAGCAGAGTCGGCGACCCGCGATCGGGTAGCGACACGACGAGCATCCAGTCGTAGTCGCCGTGCTCGATCGTGACCTCGCCAGCGTCGAGCGCTGCGACCAGGCCGGGGATGGAGTTCGAGTGGCCCGCGACGACCGCGAGCGCACCCGGCGAGAGCCCGCGCAGCGCCGCGAGCCACTCGGTGGTTGCCGCTGCAGGCAATTGTTTCGGTGTCAGGTGCACGCGCTCGGCCAATGGCGCGAGGGTCTCGTGAGTGCGGCGAAATTCGGTGTTGAACAGGTGCGTGACCCCGACGTCCGCCAGCACCTCTGCCAGGCAGCGCGCGCGGGCCTGTCCGATCGTCGACAGCGCCGGGTCGCGCTCTTCGCTTTGTTTCTCGGCGTGGCGCACCAACACGATCGTCCGCGCGCTGACCCGCGCCTCTTGCGGAGTCGAGGCGACGGCTGCGACTGCGGGTACCACCGTCGGCGCGGGTGCCAGCGTTGGCGCCGGCCGGCAGCCAAGTGCAATCAGAAGCAACGGGAGCAGGGCAGGGCGCGCGGACACCCTTGCGACCATGCCACGCCCCCGGGCCCGCAACGCGTGGTTGTTTCGCGTTGGGCTCCGAGCCCCCGCGGTATTACCCGACGACTTGCCCGCCAGGCACGCGCGGCCCTAAGCTCGAGCGCTGACGATGCCCAAGCCGATCGCTCACGGGCCCTTGCGCAGCAAGGCGCTGGTTCTCTACCAAGGCACACGGACTCCCCATCGGTCGTGTGGCATCGCGCTGGCCGAGGCGTTCGGCCGGCCTTCGGCGGCGTATCAGAGCCTTCGACGTGGTGGCATCACCGGCGAGGGCACCTGCGGAGCAATCGTTGCCGGGCAGCTGTTGCTCGGCGAGCTGCTCGGTGATCCAGACCCCACCGGCAAGGTGACGCCGGCGTTGCGCGCCGCGATGCAGCGCTACCTCGCGCGGGTCCACGAGGAGCTCGACCGTGGGGTTGCGACCACGCTGGTCTGCAACGACATCACCGCGCCGCAAGGTGAGTTCACCGGCGCCGCGCGCCACGAGTTCTGCACCGGGCTGGTCGGACAAGTCGCCCAGCTCGTCGACGAGACCCTACGCGAGCACGGTGTCGATGTGACCGCGACCGCGATCACGCTCGACGACGGCACGCTGTTCGATCCGCTGGCCTGACGACGGTCGGGTGCACTCCACACGCGCGTCGGCTGCGGGCGCAGGTGATGGTGTCAGGTATATGGCATATTTGATCGATGCGCCGAACCCAGCGTCTCTTCGCCCTCGCCGAGCTGCTCCGCGGGCGTCGCACGGGAGTGACCGCGGACGTGCTCGCCGAGCGCCTTGGGGTATCGGTGCGAACGGTCTACCGCGACCTCGATGCGCTTCGTGATGCGGCGTTCCCCCTGCATGGCGAGCGCGGTCGGGGGGGCGGCTTCGTGCTCGACCGCAGCTACTCGATGCCGCCGGTGAATTTCAGCGCGCGCGAGGCCGCGGTGCTGCTCGCGGCGGGGCAGTGGATGATCGACCAGCGGCTGATCCCGTTCGTCGAGACCCTCCGCGCGGCGCTCGACAAGGTCCGCGCAACCCTCCCCACGCCGGCGCAGCGCGAGCTACAGCAGCTCCAGACGACGGTTTCGTTCGTCGGCGTACCGTCACCACCGGTGGACGCTGCTGTGCGACGGGTCATCGAGCGCGCTTGGCTCGACCGTCGCGCAGTTTCGCTCAGCTATGACGGCGCCGGCGGCACCAGCGCGCGGCGCGTGACGATCCGCTCGGTGGTGGTCGATCGGGGCGAGACGCTGCTCAACACCGACGACCTCGACAAGCAGGCGCCTCGGCAGTTCAAGTTGCATCGAGTGCGCAGCGCGAGGCTGCTTCCGATCTGACGTGCGCTGGTTTCGGTCGAGGCTTTGTGGCGGATGCCCGCCGCGCGAAGGCGGGTGCAAATTCCCTTGTGGAACCTCCGCGCATTGACGGACTCTGCAGGGGATGATTACTAGCTCCCGCCGTTTTCTCCGCGTCTGTGGTGGCATGGTCGTGCCGACGTTGCTCGTCGGTTGTCCCAGCGACAGCACCTCGCCCGCCACGAGCGAAGGCAGCAGCGACACAGGGTCGATCGATGCGTCGACGAGCTCGTCGACGAGCCTCGACCCCGACACCTCGACGACGACGATCGATCCGACGATGACCACGACCGTCGATCCCGACTCGTCGAGCTCGGCGCCGGCCGAGAGTTCCTCGTCGGACACGGGTTTCGTGGGCTGCGGCGACGGCGATGTCGACGGCGACGAACTGTGTGACGGTGACAACCTGGACGGGCGTGACTGTCAGTCCGAGGACTTCGTCGACGGTATGCTGGCGTGCAACCCCGATTGCACCCTCGACACCAGCGGCTGCAACTACGCCTGCGGCGACGGCAACGTCCAAGGCGACGAGCAATGCGAAGGCAGTGACTTCGAGGGTGCGGACTGCATCAGCCTCGGATTCGACGGAGGTGACCTCGACTGCGCTGCCGACTGCACCTTCATCGATACCGGCTGCGAGAACTACATTTGTGGCGACGCCATCGTGGCGGGCCCCGAGGTGTGCGACGGCGCGCAGCTCGAGGACGAAGACTGCGTCTCCCAGGGCTTCGACAGCGGCACGTTGGGTTGCGGAGCCGACTGCACCACCTTCGATGTGTCGGGGTGTTTCGTGTGCGGCGACGGCATCATCAACGGCACAGAGGTCTGCGACGGCGTGGCTTTGGGTGGCGAGACCTGCGTCTCGCTGGGGACCGACGGCGGGGTCTTGACCTGCGCCAACGATTGCACCTTCGACGTCTCCGAGTGCGTCGGCTGTGGCAACGGCGACCAGGATCCCGGCGAGGCCTGCGACCTCAACGACTTCGGCGGCGTGAGTTGTGTCGATCTCGGGTTCGACGGCGGCCAGCCCACCTGCACCTCGGCGTGCGAGATCGTCGCGGACAGCTGCGCTGGCTTGCACACGTTCTGCAGCACGCCCAACGCTGCGATCGGTCCTGGCGCCGGCGCGCTCACCGTGAGTACGATTCCGGTGGCCGGTCTCGCGGGGCTCGTGCTCGACGTCGACGTGCTGGTCGACGCCACGCACACCGCGGTCGGCGATCTCGTCCTCGATGTTCGCCACGTCGAGACCGATCTGACGGTCGCGCTCGCCGACAGCCAGTGCGGCGTCGGCGACAACATCAACGCGACGTTCGACCAGGCCGCCTCGGCCCCTCCAGCTTGCGTGGGTACCCCGGTGATCTCGGGGGCAGTTCAGCCGACGGGCAACCTCGACAGCTACGTCGGGGCCGTAGGGCCGGGCAATGGCACCTGGGAGCTCAGCGTGCTCGATCAGAACGCCAACAACGGCGGCTCGCTCGCGCAGTGGTGTGTTGCCGTCACCACGGGCAGCACCCTGCGTTCGAATGTCCTGCAGTGTGGCAATTCGGGCCTGGATATCTCCACGCTCATCCCCGACGGTGTGGACCTCAACGTCGTGGTGTCCTGCACGCCCGATGCCGACACCCAGGCGATTCTCATCACGCGCAGCGGCGCTTTCAACGGGCCCGAGTTGCAGGCCTATGTCGAGGACGGCGGCATCGTGCTGACCGAGTACAGCATCACCGACAACGTGTTCAACGCTGTCTTCAACGAAGCAGTCCCGGCGGATGGCGGCCAGATCGGCTCGTGCACCGATATTGCGCCCACCGTCGAGCAGTTCTCGCCCGGGGATCCCTTCTGGGACGCGAACGACTTTGTCGCGATCCAGCTCTTCGAGTCCGGTTGCGGCGCGAGCAACATCATCGACTACCCCGGTGTCGTCTCGCTGGCCGGCTGGTCCGCCAACCAGGTCTCGATCGGCTACCGCGACGACGGACCCGGCCGAGTTTGGCTGACCGAGTTCGACTGGAGCGATGGCCAAGGCGGGAACTACGCCTATACCGAGCAGCTGATGGGCTCGATGATCGTGACCGGCGACTAGCCGCATCGACGGATATTGGTCAATGAAGCGGTCGGCGCTTCGCGGGGTCCGTTCGGTTGGCGCCGCCGCGGCGCTGGCCTGCTGCGGCGTCGCGCAGACCGAGCAGATCGAGCAGGCCGAACGCGCCCGCAGCGACCAGGCATCCCACGCGCT
>CANLQR010000384.1 GCA_947492135.1 Deltaproteobacteria bacterium
GACACCCGCTTGCGCTCGTCGATCCACGTCGTCAACGCGATCGTCTCACCAAGCTTCGCGGAGCGCAGGTAGTCGATCTCGTGGCGACGGACCACCCAGCTCGCCCCGAGGCGACTGTAGGCTTCGTGGGTCCAGCCGCGAGCATCGGAGTGCGCGTGGGCGACTTCCAGCGCCCAGCGCAGGTACACGAGGTTCGAAACGTGGCGGAGTTCGTCGATGTCGTCGGCTGCGGCGACGACCATGCTCGTAAATCGTTCGGGCGTGGCGGTCACTTCAGTCGTTGCATTGCCGCAGCGGCGGGCGGCGGTCAAGCCCGCCGGTGGCGCGGCGGCGGGCTTTCTGCGTTAGCAGGGCTAGGCCTCACTGAAGTGGAAACGGGCTCTGGATCTGATCGACGCCGACCGTGTGGCAGTCCGTGCACAACCCGACGCCCACGCCGTCGGCGTACACCGCGTTGCCGACGCTTTCGTACCAGTACCAGCTGTCACCGCCGGCCCCGGCAACCACCTTGACCATCACCGCCCAGCCCGTGATCGTGTCGCCGTCGTAGAGTTCCTTGACCACGGCGGCGTCGACCGGGTGCGTCGCGTTGCCCGCCTCGAGCGAAGCCAGCAGCGACTCGTTCACGAAGGTACGCACCCCTGCCCCGTGCGGACCCGCCGACAGATGAACGCCGGATTCCGCCGGCCACGCCGTGTAGCTGCTGTCCTGCAGCCAGACGAGCAGCGCATCCCCGGACGTCGGTGGCAGCTGGTTGGGCGAGGGGCCGGTGCTGTCACTCCCGGTCTCGGGACCCTCGGGTTCGGGACCCTGGGTCTCGGGGGTGCCGGCCGCGGACTCGGCCGTGCTGGTGTCGCTGCCGGCGTCCGCGGACTCGGACACACCGGTGGCACTGGTGCTGACGGTCGCGCTCGATCCGCTGCTCTCACCGGTCGCGCTGGCACCGGTGCTCGGCGCAGTGGTGAGCGTGGGTTCGCCTGAATCGCCTGCACCGTCCTCGCCGCAGCCGGCCCCGGCAACCGCGAGCAGGAGGAATCCGAGGCCAAGCCGACCGAGTGCGCAGAGGTCCATGTCGGCTCACTATGCCCGAGTCGGCAGGCGGTTACTCTTGCCATCGGTGGCCAACCTCGCGAGGCTATGGCACGCGCTTCGAAGTGCAGGCCCACCTCACGATCGCGACGTGGCTCGCGGCCGCGGCCGCTTGCACGCCTCCCGAGGTTGCAGCCACGCTCGAGGGCCAAGTCGAGCTCTCGCGCGAACACTGGTTGGCAGTCGCTCGTCGCGCCCTGCTGCGCGAAAACTGTGCGACAGACTCACATTTTCGCCGCTGCGGCGAGATCGAGCGCGATGAATGTGAGCACGTGATTGCCAGGTCGCTGGGTCGCTGCGCGATCGACTGGGGCGCGGGCCTGCCTGAACGAGTCGCCGCGGGCTCTGATGATCGCCAGCGGCGCGCCGAACTCATCGGGTGTACGTGGCACCACGCGGGCATGGAGCTTGGTCCCGCGCGCGTGAACATGGTTTGCCTGCTGACCCCCCGATAGCCATCGACCGAGCATGGCCGCCGGTGGCTGGGACAGCCAGCTCGGGAGACCCTTGGGTGGCTCGGCACGCAGGGCGCCAAATCCAGCGCCATCCAAAAGGCCACGATAGCCCGACCCGCTGGGCCCGCAGCGCGTTGGCGAGCCCCCGGCTTGCGGGCGGCTTGCGACTGCGGTGATCTTCGGCCGCCCGAGCCTATTTGGGCCAAGAGGTATTTCCGATGACCAGAACCATCCTCCTATCATTGGGGCTCGCCGTCGCCCTGCCGGCGGCGATCCTCGCCCGACCTGCTGCGGCCGGAGACGATCCGCCCAAAGCCGCGGCCACCACCAAGACAACCGCCGTCACTTCGGTGGCCGTCACAGAGGTCACCGTTCCCGAGGTGACCGACGCCGCCGCGCTCGAGGACGACATTCTCTCGGTGATTGCGTTGCCGCTCGCTGCCGACGACGCCCGCGAAGCCGGTGTCGATGTCGCTGAGGTCGCTGCTGCAATCGACGCCGTCGACGCCGGTGGCGGATCGCCGGCCGAGGCCAGCGAGGTCCTGACCGCCGAGGCGGAGGCCACGCGCAAGCGTGGTCCCAAGAAGGGGTTTGGGATCTGGGTCCGGCATCAGGTGGCGCAGGGCAAGCACGGCAAGGAGCTCGCAGGCCTCATCAAGAAAAAGAAGGCCGAGTACAAGGAACTCACCGATGCCGAGCGGGCCGAGGTCGACGCAAAACTTGCCGCGCTCAAGGACAAGTGGGTCGCACACCGCAAGGATCTGCACGCGCGTCGCGTCGAGTTGATCACCAAGGGCAAGAAGGCGATTCGCACCGGCACCGCCGAGCTCGCCGTCCTCGAGAAGAAGCTGGCCAAGAACGAGCACCGCCAAAAGCGCATCGAGGACGCAATCGCCGCCGACCCTGCGCGCAAGGAGGAACTCGAGAAGCTGCTGAAGAAGGCCGAGAACCGCGCGGACAAGCTCGAAGATCGCGCCGACAAGGTCGAGGACAAGACCGACAAGGCCGAGGACAAGCTCGACAAGGCCGAGGATCGCAAAGAGGATCGCGAGGAGAAACGCGAAGAGGTGAAGGAGAAGATCAAAGACGCGAAGGCCGACCACAAGGGCGACCACAAGGGCGACCACAAGAAGAAGCACGAAGGCAAGGGCGGGTGAACATCATGCGCAACACAATCATCACCCTGACTCTCGTTCTCGGACTCACAGCCTGCGACGACAAGCCCAAGGAAGACGCCAAGGGCAAGAGCGCCACGGCCAAGAAGGACGTCAAGATCGACGCCAAGAAACCCGACGCGAAGAAGGCCGACGTCAAAGCCGACGCCAAGGCCGACGCCAAGGCTGACGCCAAGGCCGACGAGCCCAAGGCCGACGAGCCCAAGGCCGACGAGCCCGACGCCGACGACGGTTCCGCCAAGATCGGCCAGCTTGCCGGGCTCGCCCGCGCGATCGCGGCCAAGCCCGAGGATGCCGATGCGATCCTCTCGCAAGCGGGCATGGATCGCGGCGCCTTCGAGGCGGCAATGGTCGACGTGGCCAAGGACCAGTGGAAGACCGACCTCTACCTCACGGCCCTGACCCAAGCGGATCAGGCCGGCTAAAGCGGCCGGCGCCCAAAACGCAGCCCCTGCCCGACCCAGCGTCGACGAGGGCTGCGGGCCTGTCCCGGGGCGCATGCGCTCCCGGGACGGCAATCGCGGCTTGCCAAGGCCAACTGCGGACCCTAGTGTGATGGTGCGGGGGTCTGCCCGCCATGAAGGGCTCGCGACCCTCCTTGGCGAGTGGCTTGTCGCAAACCGTTGTAAGGAGAGGCCCTCATGATCCGCTCACAGTTCTTGATCCTCGGTGCCCTGGCTCTCGCTTCGGCGTGTGGCGAGTCCTCCAGTCCAGCCGATGGCTCTGCCGATGCCGGTAGCGGATCGAGTGTGGACGGCACCGGCGGAACGACGGGCGTCTCCACGACCAGTCCAAGCAGCACCGCCGCGGACGCGTCGGCCGACGGCACGACCACGACTGCCGGGATGACGACCATGACGTCGAGCGCCGACAGCGAGCCACCACCCGTCGGGTTCGACCTCGGGGGGTTGCCCGATATCGCCCCCTCGACCTGTAGCGCGGGCGGCAAAAATGGCGGCGGGGGCAACGGCGCCGTCGAGCTCTCTTACATCTGGATCGCCAACTCGTACCAGCAACCCGAAGGCACGATCTCCAAGATCGACACGGTGACGATGATCGAAGAGGGCCGCTACCAGGCCAAGCCGGACAACGGCGATCCTTCTCGCACGTCGGTCAACCTCGACGGCGATGTGGCGGTCGCGAACCGCAACGGTGGCATCGCGAAGTTCTACGCCCGCCAAGAGGACTGCAACGAGAGCAACGGTCAGCCGGGCATCCAGACCTCGTCGGGTTCGGCAGACGTGTTGCCGTGGGGCGAGGAGGAATGTCTGGCGTGGTATCTGCCGCTGGTGTGCAGCTCCAACCGACCTGCCGCATGGACCCGCGGCGAGTTCAGCGAGGGCAGCTGCACCTACGAGAACGAAAAGCTCTGGACGGCCTGTGACGGCGACGTTCTGCTGATCAACGGTGACACGGGCGAGATCGAGGAGACCATCCCGGTGCCGGAGTACGGTGGCGGGTTGGTCTACGGCGGTGCGGCCGACGCCAATGGCAACTTCTGGGGCCTGGATCTGTACGGCGGCAACTCTCCCTACAACATCTTTCGTATCGATTTCGAGACGTTGGAGGGCCTGGCGTGGGATCTGGGGCCGAACGGCGGCTACGGCATCACGGTCGACAAGGAGGGCCGTCCGTGGTCCTGCGGGGGCGGCGGCGCGGCGCGCTTCAACCTCGACGACGCGAGCTGGACCTCCGTGGGGGGCTCCGGCATCGGTGGCTGCATGACCGACGGCGACTCGACACTGTGGCATAGCAACCCCAGTGGATTGTTGCTGGGCTACGACATCGAGAGCCTCGAGCTGGTCAATCAGATCCAGCTGCCCGAGTACGTGCACGGCATCAGCATCGACTTCCAGGGCAACGTCTGGGGCGTGGGTTTCACGACCAACAACGCCCATCGTGCCGATCCCGAGACCTTGCAAGTCGACACCTACTCGGGTCTGACCCAAGCCTACACGTACAGCGACATGACCGGCTTTGCGTTGACCACCGCCGGCGGCGGTGGGACGCCGCCGAACTAGCGGACAACTCGGGGCCAGCACTCCGGTGCATCCTGCTACAGTTGCGAGTGGATTCACCTGCCAGTGCTGGCGGTGATCCACTTGGGTGAAACTTTGGATCAGAGGTCACCATGACGACACATGAGATTTCTTCGATGTTGGCTGTCCTTGCGATCGCCGCTGCTTGTGGATCGTCGACGAATCCAGCCGATGGATCCGCCGACGCCGGCAGTGGCTCGAGCGCCGACGGCACGGGTGGTAGTACGGGCGGCTCCGCGACCAACCCGAGCACCACCGCAGGCGACGCGACCGCCGACGGCACCACCAGCACCACCATGCCTGGCTCCGCGACGATGACGTCGGGCAACGACAGCGAGCCACCACCGGTCGGCTTCGACGTCGCGGGGATCCCCGACGTCACCGCCTCGCCGTGCTCCGAGGGTGGCAAAGGTGGTGGTGGTGGCGCTGTCGAACTCTCGTATATCTGGATCGCGAACTCGTACCAGCAGCCCGAAGGTACGGTCTCCAAGATCGACACCGTGACGATGCTCGAAGAAGGCCGCTACCAAGCCAAGCCGGCCAACGGCGATCCTTCGCGCACCTCGGTCAACCTCGATGGCGACGTCGCGGTCGCCAACCGCAACGGTGGCGTGGCCAAGTTCTACGCGCGCGAAGAAAGCTGCAACGAGAGCAACGGTCAGCCCGGCATCCAGACCTCGTCGGGATCCAACGACGTCCTGCCATGGGGCGAAGAGGAGTGCCTGGCCTGGTATCTCCCGCTGGTGTGCAACTCCAACCGACCGGCGGCGTGGACCCGCGGTGAATTCAGCGAGGCCAGCTGCAGCTACGAAAACGAGAAGCTGTGGACCGTGTGTGACTCGGACGTGCTGCTGATCAACGGCGACACGGGTGAGATCGAAGAGACCATCGTGGTGCCGGGAAATGCATTCGTCTATGGCGGTGCTGCGGACGCCGATGGCAACTTCTGGGGCCTGAACACCGGCGCTTCGTCGATCTTCCGGGTCGAGTTCGATGGCCTCGAGCTGCTGTCGTGGCCGTTGGGGCCGTTGTCAGGCTACGGCATCACGGTCGACCCCGAAGGCCGGCCCTGGACCTGCGGAGGTGGTGGCGCGTCGCGCTTCAACCTCGAGGACGCGACCTGGTCGACGGTGGGCTCCTCGGGCATCGGCGGCTGCATGACCGACGGCGTCTCGACGCTGTGGCACAGCAACCCGAGCGGGCTGCTCAATGGCTACGACATCGAGAGCCTCGAGCTGGTCAACACGATCCAGCTGCCCGAGTACGTGCACGGCATCAGCGTCGACTTCCAGGGCAACGTCTGGGGCGTGGGTTTCACCACCAACAACGCCCATCGTGCCGACCCCGAGTCGGGCCAGGTCGACACCTACTCCGGGCTAACATCGGCGTACACGTACAGCGACATGACCGGCTTCGCGCTGCAGACCGCAGGCGGCGGCGGCACGCCGCCGAACTGATTCCTCCGCCGCCTCACGGCCGGAATTGACGCGCCAACGCCCCGAGCCTGGTCAGGCGCTGAAACTCGGGTAACCTCCGGCGCCGTCGCCTCGACGAAGCCACGGTGCCGCACATGGCCGACCAACTCTCCGCCGATCTCGCCTCGCTGAAGATCCAGCGCGGTCCGGGTGGACCCGCGTCTCCCTGGCCCAAACGTATGCTGTGGGTCGCGATCCTCGGGGCCGCGGGCTGGGCCGCCTGGACGTTCGGCAAGCCTGCGCTCGAGTCGCGCGTGTTCAAGCCCGAGGTCGAGCTCACGCAGATCGTGGTGGTCTCGCCCGCCGAGGCCCAGGCGAAGGTCACCTCCACCGGCTACGTCGTGCCCCAGCGCGTGACCAAAGTCGGCGCCAAGACTCCGGGCCGGATCAAGTCGATGAAGGTCGTCGAGGGCCAGGTGGTCGAGGCCGGATCCGTCCTCGCAGAGCTCGAAGGCGCGGACATCCGGGCGCAGCTCGCCAGTGCGAAGGCCCGCGTGCTGACCGCCCGCGCTCAGGTGCAGACCGCGAAGGCAGAGCTCGCCGACGCCACGCAAAAGGCCAAGCGCGAGCGCAAGCTCGCTGTGCAAGGGGTTGGCGCCGCAGCGACGGCCGAAGACCTCGAGTTCCGCGTGACCGCAGTACAAAAACAGGTCGGTGCGGCCGAGGCCGGCGTGCACGCGGCCCAGGCCGAGGTCGACAATTTCGACGTACAGATCGGCTACCTCACCATCACCGCGCCCATGGCCGGGACGGTGGTGGCCAAGCCCGCCCAAGAAGGCGAGCTGGTCGGCATGCAGGCGCTGGCATTGGTGGAGCTCGCCGATTTCGGCTCACTGATGGTCGAGACCGACGTGCCCGAGGGGCGCCTGCACATGCTCGAGATCAACGACCCCTGCGAGATCGTGCTCGACGCGTTTCCGAGCGAGCGTCACACCGGCCGCATCGCGCAGATCAGCCCCAAGGTCAATCGCGCCAAAGCGACCGTCACCGTCAAAGTGGCGTTCTCGGACGCGACTCCGCGAGTGTTGCCCGAGATGGCCGCCCGGGTCAGTTTTCTCGTGGCTGCGCTCGACCCAGAGCAGCGCAAAGAGCCCGCGCGCGTGATCGTGCCGGGCAATGCCATCGCCGAGCGCGACGGAAACAAGGTCGTGTTCGTGCTCGAGGACGGCGAGGTTCGCATGCGTACGGTCGAACTCGGCGAGGCCTATGGCTCCGGGTTCGAGCTACTGCAAGGGCCACCGGCGGGCGCGCAGGTGGTGCGCGAGCCACAAGATCAGTTGCAAGACGGCCAGAAGGTCAAACACAAGGGCGAAGCCACATGAGCGAACAATCGACCGAGACCGACGCCGACGCCAAGCCAGAGCCCTCCGCCCGCAAGGCCGCTGCCAAGCGCTCG
>CANLQR010000385.1 GCA_947492135.1 Deltaproteobacteria bacterium
GAACTGTGCCGACGAAATTGCCGGGGTGAATGCCCGCGATCTTCGGCGAAAATGGGAACGTCGCCCGGGTGCGATCGAGGGGATCGACCGGCACCACGATCACCTCGGCCGGCGCAACCGGAGTGCAGACATCGGTATCCACGGCCTGAAAACACCCCTCGACGCGCGCGAGCGTGCTGCCCTCGCCGCCTCCGAGCAGGAGCCCGTCGCCCTCCACGGCGATCGCGTCGTTGACGTAGATCTCACCGCCGACCTGGAGGTCCGCGAGCAGCGGCTCGAGGGTGTCGGTCAGCGTGAGCGTGATCGGCAGCGGCGGCGAAGCCACTCGGGTCGCGGTCGGTCGATAGTCGATCGTGACCTGCGCAGTACCCATGAACGACCCGACCGGTCCCGGGAGTAGCGCGAGCACGTCCGGGGTCAGCACGACCTGCAACTCGTCAAAGTCGACGAACGTCGCCGGCAGCGCCACGACCAGCGATGCACCGTCGAGGGTGCCGTTGAGCGACAGGTACGAGTCCGCCACGGATGGATCGAGAAATCCGTCGCCCTTGATCACGATCTTCGACCCCGGGACCACCGCACCGGGCGCCACCTCGAGCAGCGTCACCGCCTCGAGCCCAGCGTCGGGTCGACCGCGATCGTCATCCTCGGGACACGCCGTCAGCAGCGGTGATGCGACGAGTGACGCGACGAGCGCCAGCGAGAAACGGCCTCCGAGCAGACTCACCTAACGAGGCTAACAGACTCCAGGCGCAGGTGTACGTTCGGTCACAATCCCGGGGGCGTGCGGCAAATTGCGCCACGTTGCCCCCACCACCGCGTGCGGCGCATACTGGCGTCTTCGCGCCCCACGAGATTTCAATGAACTTCACCTGGCGTCACACCTCCGTGCTCTGTGCTCTCGCGCTCGTCCCCGGCTGCAAAGACGGAGGCGCTCCGGTGCTCACGGACCCCGGTGATCAGACAGCAATCGTTGGGCAGCAGCTGACGATCAACTTGCTCGCCAGCGATCCCGAGGGCGACTCGTTGGACTTCAGCTTCGAGGCTGGAGGCGTGCCCGACCTCGCGGCGACCGCATCGATGACGATCGCACCGGACGGTCACGGGGTGTTCACGTTCACCCCCCTGGCCAGCCAGCTCGGCATGCATCTGTTCGACTTCACGGCGAGTGATGGCGACAACGACACCTCACTGACGATCAGCGTCAACGTCGTCGGCGCAGGTGGTGATGGCACCCAGCCGATCTTTCGCAAGCCTCTGGGCAACGGCACGGTGCTCGACCTCGAGCAAACCGAGTGCGCCGAGTTCGAGATCGCGATCGAGGATCAGGATTCCGCGACGGTGGTCTTGTCGCAGGTGGCGCCGCTCATCCAGGACGCCGAGCTGACCGGGGACGCCTCGGGTCTTTCGGGCCGCTGGACGTGGTGCCCCAACCGCGAGCAACTCGAGGCATCCGATCGCTACGACCTGACGCTGTCGGCGCAGGACCTCCCGGAGAACCCTCCGACGCTGAAGGACTACGTCATCGTGCTGCGGCGGCGCTCGGGCAGCGAGTGCCCAGGCGATGCACCAAGCATCGAGCACACCCCTGGCGACGCGCAGACCTTGCTCGACGTCGCGGTCGACGCCCACATCATCGATGATGTCGGACTCAAGAACGCGCCGATCTTGCTCTACGCGTTCGCTGATCCGGGCAACCCGATCGACTACACCAAGATGACCGTGGTCGACATGTCACTGGCCTCGGGCAGCATGCAGGACGGCGTCTGGCGGGGGTTCGTGCCCAACCCGACCATCGCGACCGGCGAAGGCACGATGGCCGACGTCTGGTACGCGGTCAGTGCGAGCGACAACGACGACACCGAAGGCGACTGCGACCACTTGAGCGATTCGCCGGCCGAGGGCACGCACAAGATCGTCGTGACGAACAACGGCATGGGCGATGCCGGGCTGTGCGGGCACTGCTCCGCGGACCTGCAGTGCGGTGGATCCGGCAACCTATGTCTGCCACAAGAGGGCGGAGCCTTCTGCGCCACCGCGTGCGCCGACGACACCGAGTGCGAGACCGACTACGTCTGCTCGCCCACCGAGGTGCAATCGGTCGACGGCGCCGCCGCACGGCAGTGCATCGCGATCTCGGGCACCTGCCTGGGCTCCGGTGGTTCGTGCACCGAAGACGAGTTCGAGGACAACGACGACCCGGACCAAGCGCTTGCATTGGGGCCGATCGACATCGGGGTCGAACACTCGGCAGCGCTGTGCGGCGACACCAACGACTGGTTCCGCTTCGATCTCGATGGCGGGGCCGTCTCCGCCCACCTCTCGGGCCCCAGCGACGTCGACATCGACCTGCTGCTGACCGACGCCGAGGGTGTGCTCATCGACGCCTCAGCGGGCCTGGAGTCAGACGAGCAGTTCACCACCAGTTGCCTCGATCCGGGCACCTACTTCATTCGCGCATTTTCCGGCAACTCGTCCGCCACTGGCGCCTACACGTTCGGCGTGGAGGTCGACAGCAGCGGGTGCGGTGGCAACGGCGGTGGCGAGGGCGACTGCTGCACCGACACCAACATGCCGGGCTGCGAAGACCCGGAAGTGACCGCGTGCGTCTGCGCGATCGATTCGTTCTGCTGCGACAACGAGTGGGACAACACCTGCGCGAGCCAGGCCCAGTCGATGTGCGACCTGGACTGCGGCGGCGCGACCGGTCACGACTGCTGCGTCCCCGGTGACGCGGGCTGTGACACCCCCGCCGTGCAGGCCTGCGTGTGTGCGGACGACTCGTTTTGCTGCGAGACCGAGTGGGACGCGATGTGCGTCTCCAAGGTCGGCTCGCTGCTGTGCGCGGCTGCATGCAATCCCGACGATGGCGACGGGCCGTGCTGCGTGGAAAACACCGATGGCGGCTGCGAGGTCAACACCGTCGAGATGTGCGTCTGTGCCCAAGACCCCCTGTGCTGCTCGTCGGCATGGGACGAGTTCTGCATCAACGAGATCGCCGAGTTCGACTGCGGCATGTGCCCGGCCTGACGGCTGGGGCTCTACAGCGGCAGCTCGCCCTGGGGACCGCCCTGGGGCGGCCCGTCGCCCCCTCGTCCGAGGTGCGCCAGCGCCTTGCGGGTGACCTGGCGGCCGCGTGGGGTGCGAACGAGGAAGCCGCGCTGGAGCAGGAACGGCTCGTAAACGTCCTCCAGCGTGTCGCGGGGCTCCGAAAGCGTGGCTGCCAGCGAGTCGATGCCCACCGGCCCGCCGTCGAACAGATCGACGATCGCGATCAGCAGCCGGCGATCGATCGCATCGAGTCCCTCCGGGTCGATGCCCAGCTCACCCAGGCCATACTCTGCGTCCGCGCGATCGATCGCGTCGCGTCCGAGCACCTGCGCGAAGTCCCGTACGCGACGCGTCAGCCGGTTGGCGATGCGCGGCGTGCCGCGGCTGCGTCGACCGATCTCGGCCGCCCCTGCGTCGGTTGCGGTGAACTTGAGGATACGAGCGGTACGCTGGACGATCGCCGCGAGCTCGTCGTCGGCATAGTACTCGAGCCCCTCGACGATCTGAAAGCGCTCGCGCAGAGGAGCTCCGAGCAGCGCGGTCCGGGTCGTGGCCCCGATCAACGTGAACGGTGCCAAGGAGAACGGCATCGTGCGCGCGCGGGTGCCCTCACCCACCGGCAGGTCGATCCGGCCGTCCTCCATTGCCGAGTACAGACTCTCCTCGACCACCGGCGTCAGCCGATGAATCTCGTCGATGAACAGCACATCGCCGGCCTCGAGCGCGGTCAGGTGACCGGCGAGCACGCCTTTGTGCTCGACCGCCGGACCCGAAGTGATGTGAATGCGAACCCCGAGTTCGTTGGCGAGGATCTGCGCCATCGTGGTCTTGCCCAGCCCCGGAGGGCCGTGCAGCAGCACGTGGTCGAGCGGCTCGCCGCGCTGCTTGGCAGCGTCGACGAACACCCTCAGCTTGCGCTTGAGCGCAGCCTGCCCGATGTACTCATCCATCGTGCGCGGCCGCAGCGAGACCTCTTCGAGCGCCGCCTCGTCGCGTTCGCCGCGCAGCAGGCCGCGATCGACCGAGTCGATCTTGGGCGGGCCATCGTCGTGACGAACGCGGCCCATCTCACTCCCACTCGATCGTGGCCGGGGGCTTGCTCGAGATGTCGTAGACCACTCGATTGATGCCGCGGACCTCGTTGATGATCCGATTCGACATCGTCGCCAGCACCTCGTAGGGAAGGCGCGCCCAATCGGCCGTCATCGCATCGGTGCTCTCGACCGCGCGGATCGCCAGGGCGTTCTCGTAGGTGCGGCCATCGCCCATGACGCCGACCGAACGCACCGGCAAAAGCACGCCAAAGACCTGCCACAGCGAGCGATACAGTCCAGCTTTCTGGATCTCCTCGAGCACGATGACATCGGCCCTGCGCAGGATGTCGCAACGCTCGAGGGTGACCTCTCCCAGCACGCGCACGGCCAACCCCGGGCCCGGGAATGGATGGCGCCAGATCATCGATTCCGACAGACCCAGCTCCAGGCCCAGGCGCCGGACCTCGTCCTTGAACAGTTCGCGCAGCGGCTCGACCACGCGCATTTTCATGTGCGCCGGGAGCCCCCCGACGTTGTGGTGGGTCTTGATCGTCGCCGAGGGCCCCTTGAGACTCACGCTCTCGATGACGTCGGGATACAAGGTGCCCTGCACCAAGAAATCAGCGCCACCAAGCCGCTGGGCCTCGGCATCGAACACGTCGATGAAGGTCGCGCCGATCCGTTTGCGCTTGATCTCGGGGTCAGTGACGCCAGCAAGCTCGGCCAAGAACCGCTCGGATGCATCGACGGCGACCAGGGGATTGCGGAGCTTGCCGGCAAACATCCGCTCGACATCGGCACGCTCAGCGTGACGCAGCAGACCATTGTCGACAAAGATGCAGTGCAGTCGCGATCCGATCGCACGCTCGACCAGCAGCGCAGCGACCGAGGAGTCGACGCCGCCCGACAATCCGCACAACACGGTGCCGCGGTCGCCCACGGCCTCACGGATCTTCGCGACCGCCTCTTCGACGAAGTTGGCCATGCTCCAGTCGCGAGCAAACCCACAGACCTCGAGAAATGCGCCCAGGACCGCAGAACCTCGGGGCGTATGGCTGACCTCGGGATGAAACTGCACGCCCCACAACTTGCGCTTGTCGTCGACGATCGCCGCGTGCTCGCAGTTGGCCGAGTGTCCGACGGTGCGAAATCCCGCGCCCAATGCGGTCACGCGATCGCCGTGGCTCATCCACACCGGCTCCTCGCGTCCGGCCTCGAACGGACCCAGCGGGCCGAGCGGGTCGACCACGCTCAACAGCGCCGCTCCGTACTCGCGGTCCTCGGCGCGCTCGACCACGCCGCCAGTGGCATCGACGAGAACGTACATGCCGTAACAGATCCCGAGCACCGGTACGCCGTGATCGAGCACGCCCACCGGCATGCGCGGCGCACCGTCGTCATAGATCGACGCGGGTCCACCCGACAGCACGATGCCCCGCACCGATCGGCCCAACTCGCCGAGCCGCTCGCTGGCGCGGTGAAACGGTACGATCTCGGCAAACACGCCCTGTTCGCGCGCGCGGCGGGCGATGAGCTGGGTGACCTGCGAACCGAAGTCGACGACGAGGAGGGTCTCGTGCTGCATGGTCAACGCTACTCCAGGCGGTAGTTGGGGGCTTCTTGAGTGATGATCACGTCGTGCACGTGGCTCTCGCGCAGCCCCGCGGAGGAGATTCGACGAAAGCGAGCGCGAGCCTGCAGCTCGGCGATCGTGCTGGCGCCGACGTAGCCCATGCCCGAACGTACGCCGCCATTGAGCTGATGCACGGTCTCGGCGATCGCACCGCGATACGGCACGCGGCCTTCGATCCCTTCGGGTACGAGCTTGCGGTCCTCAGTCGCGCCTTGGAAGTAGCGATCCTTGCTGCCCGCCCGCATGGCGCCCAACGACCCCATCCCGCGATAGACCTTGTAGCTGCGGCCCTGGTAGAGCACGAGTTCGCCAGGCGCCTCATCGGTGCCGGCGAACAGGCTGCCGATCATCACCGTCGATGCGCCCGCGGCCAGGGCTTTGACCACGTCGCCAGAGTACTTGATGCCGCCATCGGCGATGATCGGTACACCGGTCTTGCGCGAGATCGGTGCGCACTCGAGGATCGCGCTGACCTGCGGAAGCCCGACTCCTGCAACCACCCGCGTGGTGCAGATCGATCCAGGCCCAATACCCAGCTTCACGCCGTCGGCACCGGCATCGACGAGGGCTTGCATGGCCGCGGGTGTGGCGATGTTGCCAGCGACGATCTGCAGATCGCGATACTCGCGACGGATCGCCGCAACGGTGTCGATGACCCGCTTGCTGTGGCCGTGCGCAGTGTCCACGACAATCACGTCGACACCTTGCTCGACGAGCGCGGCCACCCGCTCCATCGTCTCGGGGCTGGTACCGACCGCCGCACCCACACGCAGGCGGCCCTGGGCATCGGCGACCGACTCCGGCTGAGACTCGGCCTTGAGGATGTCGCGCACGGTGATGAGACCGACCAGCTGACCCGCCCGATCGACCACCAGGAGCTTCTCGATGCGGTGCTTGTGGAGCACGCGCTTGGCCTCATCCGCGCTGACGCCCTCTTGCGCGGTGATCGGCTGCTGGGTCATCACCTCACGGATCGGCCGATCCAGCTCGGTCTCGAAGCGAACATCGCGACTGGTCACGATTCCGACCAACCGGGTGTCATCGACGACCGGAAGGCCGGAGAACCCGTGGACCCGCATCAACTCGAGCGCCGAGCGGAGCGGCAACTCGGAGCCGATGGTCAGTGGATCGCGCACGACCCAGCTCTGAGCCTTCTTGACCCGTCGGACCTCGCGCGCCTGAGCGTCGGGGGCGAGGTTCTTGTGGAGGATACCGATGCCACCGCCGCGAGCCATCGCGATCGCAGTCGCAGCCTCGGTCACGGTATCCATCGCCGCCGACACCAGCGGCATGCGCAAGGTAATGCCGCGGGTCAGCTTGGTTTCGACGCTCACCTCATGCGGAAGAACCTCGCTGTAGCCAGGCTCGAGCAGGACATCGTCGAACGTCAACGCCTCGCGGATCTCGACACCCGCGGCGGTTGTGGGTCGGTCGGCCATGGCGAAGTATAGGGAAAGCCGGACGGCTTTCGCAGTCCGCGGATGGCTGCAGGCGTGCGCGGACGCACCTGCGGTCCACCGCAGCGACCACGCGCGTAGAACTCGCCGAAGCCGGCCACGACGTCATTTCGCGCAGCGGCCGAGCGCGGCGAGCCCAGCCTCGAGCGAGGCGTCGGCGGGCTCGAGGTCGCGGAGAGCCTCGGATGCCACACGCGCTTCCTTGCAGCGCTTGGCCTGGGCGAGGACGCCGATACGACGCACGAAGGCGGCCTCGAAGCGCGGATCGATGGCGATCGCGCGATCGAACTTCTCCAGCGCGGCCGGCAGATCGCCTTGCTTGGCGAGCACGCTGCCCCACTCCGCCCAAACCACCGCGCTGTCCGGCACTGCGGTCGACAGCAACTGGAGCTGCGTCGCCGCGTCGGCGAGCTTGCCGGCGCGTTGCTGCGCACGCGCGAGGCCGAG
>CANLQR010000386.1 GCA_947492135.1 Deltaproteobacteria bacterium
ACCACCCGCGGCGTCGAACCACCTCGGGCGCTAGCCACTCGGACACCAGCCGCTCGAGGTCGCGCCGCATCCACGCCCCTAGCGGCGCGTTGAAGCCCAGCTTGCCGCGCTTGACGATCTGCGGGGGCAACAGCTCTCCGGCGATCTTCCGCAGCACGCGCTTGCTCGCGAGCACGCCGACGCGATGGCGAGAGGGGATCTGCGCGCTGAGCTCGACCAAACGCGGATCGCACAGCGGCACCCGTAGCTCGAGTGCCCACGCCATGCTCATCCGATCCGACCCACGCAGCACATTCTCGGGCAGGAACCCGTGGAGGTCGGCGTAGGCGGCCCGCTCGACGGCATCGCCTCGTTGCGGTCGCGCAAAGGCCTCGGCCACCGGCTGCACACGACCCGCCGCATGGACACGTTCGCGAAACGCCGTGGTGTACAGCGCGTCGCGTTCGCCCGCCGGGGTGTAGCCGACCCACTGGGCATAGCGCTCGGCGGCCGGCAACTCGGCCGCCGCGAGAAACTGTCGCGCCCACCGCCGATAACTCCGTGCGACCGCCTGCTCGGGGCCGCGTGCGAGCTTGCCGCCCAACGCATAGACGCCTGCGGGCAGGCCCGAGCTGCGCTCGGCGAGCAGCATGCCGCGATAGCGCGGATAGCCGCCGAACACCTCGTCCCCGCCGTCACCCGCGAGCGCCACCGTGACGCTGCCCCTGGTGAACTTCGACAACGCCGACGAGAGCAACGCGGTGGGCGAACCGAACGGTTCGTCGAAACCCTGGACCATCGCCTCGAGCCCTGCGAGGACATCGATGTCGAGCACGACCTCGTGGTGGTGGGTGCCGAAGTGACGGGCCACCACGCGGGCCATCGCTCGCTCGTCGTAGCTCTTGCCCTCGTCGCCGTAGCCCACGCAGAAGGTCTCGACCGGTGGCCCGCCGGACTCCGCGAGCACCGCAACGATCGTCGAGGAGTCGAGGCCTCCCGACAAGAACGCGCCCAGTGGCACGTCGCTGCGGGTCTGGAGGATGATCGCGTCGCGCAGGACCGGCTCGACGATCTCGGCCCAGGTCTCGAGATCGTGGCTCTCCTCGGTGGCGGGTTGCGCATCCCACCACTGCCAGGTCCGAACCTCGCCGTCGTGCCAGCTCAACGCCGACGCGGGCGGCAGCTGATGCACCTCCGCGAAGATCGACCGCGGCTGCGGCACATAGAACAGATCGATGTAGGCATCGAGCGCGACCGGATCCAGCTCGCGCGACACCCACGGGCAAGCCAGCACCGCCTTGGGCTCGGAGCCGAACGCCAGGGTGGTGTTGCGGCCGCCGCCACGCAGCGCCCAGTACAACGGCTTGACACCGACGTGATCGCGCGCGAGCAGCAACCGCCGCGCACGCTGGTCCCACAGGCCAAACGCAAACATCCCGTTGAGATGCAGCATCAGGTCGTCGCCCCACTGCCGGTAGGCGGCGAGTAGGACCTCGGTATCGCCAGGAGTGCGGAAGCGGTGACCGAGCCGCTGCAGCTGCGTGCGCAGCTCGAGGTAGTTGTAGATCTCGCCGTTGAACGTGACGGTCAGCGAGCCGTCCTCACTGTGCATCGGCTGGGCCCCGAACGACAGGTCGATCACCGCGAGCCGACGGTGGCCAAAGCCCCAGCCTTCACCCACGTGCACACCGCGCCCATCGGGTCCGCGATGGGCGAGCGAGTCGGTCATCCGCTCGAGCACCGCGACGTCGACGTCGCCAACCATGCCGGCAATCCCACACATGTTCGGGCTAGGAGCCTTCCTCGCGCACGACCATGCGCAGCTTGCCGGCCGGGGTTCGGGCAATGCGTTCTTCGAGCTGGATCGCGATGGTCGTGTCGGCGCCGAGGCGAGCCACCGCGCTAGACCTCAACTCGGCGTCGTGGGCCGCCGTCCACTCGCCTCGCGGCACGACGTGCAGGGTGACCTCCCCCGCCCGCTTCTGGCGGATCTGGGCCTCACGGATGAACTCCATCGACTTGAAGATGTGATCGGCGCGACCAACGATGGCACCGTTGCGCAGCACCAGCACGTCCTCCCGGCGCCCGTCGATCTCGATGACGATCCGGCCTGGCCGCCCACAGGAGCAGGGTTCGTCGGACAACACCACCAGATCGCCGGTGTCGTAGCGGATAAACGGCTGAGCCCAGTTGTCGAGCGAGGTGCCGACCACACGATACGTGCTGCGACCGTCGGGGAGACAACCGTGTGGCAAGAACTCGACGTACGCGTGGTCTTCGTCGACGTGGAGTCGGCCCGCCGGACACTCGCTGAAGTTCGCGATCGACTCGGTCTGAGCGTAGTGCTCGCGCGGCACCACGCCGAACCCCGCGGTGATCCGTGCCCGCTGGGTCGGGCTGACCGACTCCGACGCCAGGGTGACCCACCGCAACGCCGGCAAGCGCAGCGTGGACTGGGCGGCCGCATCGGCGAGTAACGTCACCATGGAGGGGTAGCCGTGGATCCACTCGATGCGCTGCTCCGCGAGGGCCGCGACATAGCGCGCGGCCGTCCGCGGACCGAGGTGATAGCTCGACAGCAACAGCTGGCGGCCGGCCCAATTCGTGCGCCAGTACGGCGGCTCGTGATCGCCGACCGGCACGATTGCTCGACCGCCGAGCTGAGCGCACCACGTCCCGGGGGTGATCCCGTGCCACATGCGGTACCGCCAGCAGACTGCCCACTGCTCGCGCAGGGCCCCCAGCGGCAGCGACAACCGTAGGCCGGCACCGGTCGTGCCGCTGGTCTGCAACTGCACGCACGCGGACGCTTGACCGTGCGGCACCGCGGTGGCCCGCATCCGATCACCTTCGCGTACGACGAGGTCCTTGTCGATGACCGCGAGGGCCTCGAGCTCGTCGGCATGGCCGAGCCGCGCCGGGACAAAACCCAGCGCTCGGAACGTCTCGCGCCAGTACGGCACATGCCGCTGGGCGTGGACGAGCATGGCCCGCAGGCGGACCAGACGGTGGGCGTGCAGCTGCGCAATGGTCCACTGCTCGCGGATCCGTGCAGCGGCCAGACGATCCGCGAATTCACCGGAAAAACGCTGCCTACGTAGCCTCAGGCCCTCGATCGAGCACAGGATATCCTGCGCCCACCTCGGCGCGTTCTCGTACAGCGCCGTCGCATCGCCTCGCACGATCGACAGCGTAGTGCGATGGACCGAAAAAATCCACGGTGAGGAGCCGTCACCGGTGTGCGAGGTCCCTGGTCAAGCGTGCTATCTTGGTCGTCGTCGTCGTACGCGGATGGCCCGCATCATCACCACGCTCTCGACCCTGCTAGGTCTGGGCATGACGCTGGTACTGCCGATCTACCCCGAGGGGATCGAGCCGCTCATCCTTGCGTTCATGATCGCCTGTGCTGTGGCGGCGGTGTTCGGCCTCGCCGACCGCAGCGCGCGCCACGAGCTGGCGGTGATGGCCCCGTGGGCACTCGCGCTGTTGCTGGGCGTACTGGTCGGCAGCCTGCATCATGGCGAATCGCTGCAGGCGATCGAAGACGTACTTCCGTATCTGCTGTTTGTGACGGGTCTCGTCGCCGGCCGAGGCGCAGGCGCGCCCCGCCGGATCCTGCAGCTTGGGCTGTGGGTGTGCGTGATCGACAGCGTCATCTCGTTGTGGTTGATGGAGTCGTTTACGGTCGGTGTGCGCTCGACGTTCACGTACTACAAGATCACGGCCGGATTGCCGCTGGTGGGGTTGTATCTGGCCGCCGTGCTCCGCGAGACCCCCGAGCCCAATGCCCAACGCCGACACCGCGCCTGGCTCGGCCAAGCGATCCTCGTGACCACGCTGGTGCTGGGCCTGGTCTTCAGCGTGACCCGCGGGATGATGCTGGGCGGCCTGCTGATGGTGGCGGTGTCGAGCTACATTCGCCGTCCCTCACAATCGCTGTTGTTCGCCGCGCTCGCGCTGCTGGGGCTGCTGGCCTGGTCGTCGGCGTTCGCGGAGTTCGGCGTGCAGTACTTCCGGCTCGGTCAAGAAGGCACGATCGTTGGCCGCTTTCGCGAGGTCGAGGTCGCCTGGGAGGGCTTCGTCGCCGCGCCGCTGTTCGGCCAGGGCCTGGGCGCGCTGGCCGACGTCGACGGCTTCAAGAAGGCCTTCGTGCACAACATGGCGGCGTACCACCTGTGGAAGTTCGGTCTGGTCGGCTCGACGCTGTTGGTGCTCCCGCTCGTGGCCATCGCCCGAGAGCTGCGCACGCACAACCGCTCGCTGCGCGGCCACGCGCTGGGCGCGGCCGCCGGGGTCGTCGGCTACCTCGTCACCTGCGCCGCGTACAAGACCTACTATCTGGTGTGGATCTACGGCGCAGTCGTGGGCGCGAGCCTCAGTCATTTTTCCGGCTGGCGGCTGCGGATCAAGGCCCACGCCGCGAGCTCTTCGCCTTCGCCCACGAACCCGGACCCACCCGCGACGGCGCCACTGCGTGCGACACTGGCCGCCCCAGCCGCTGGGCCTGGAACCATCTGACGCGAACTCATGACGAATGCCATGCAGCCCGTGCTCGGCACAAGCCCTCGACTCGCCGTCGTCATTCTCACCCTCGACGAGGAGGAGAACATCGGCAAGGCGATCGCCTCGATCGCCGGTCGGGCCCCGATCATCGTGGTCGACTCGGGGTCACGCGATCGCACCTGTTCGCTCGCGACAGCCGCCGGCGCCGAGGTCCACGAGCACGCCTTCGTGGACTATTCGAGCCAACGCAACTGGGCACTCGAGCTGATGCAGCCCCGCGTCCCTTGGGTGTTTTTTCTCGACGCCGACGAAGAGGTCACCGACGAACTCTGGGCGGATATCGAGCAGGCGACCACGCGCGAGGACCTCGACGGCGCGTACGTCGGGCTGACTTTTTTCGTGCTCGGACGCGAGCTCAAGCACGGCGGCTTCGGTGGCGCTTCGATCTTGCGGCTGATGCGACCGGCCGTGGCCCGATTCGCGCGCGGCACCAACGAGCGGGTCGACGACAGCAAGATGCGGGTCACTCGACTCGCCCACAAGCTCCGCCACGACGACCACAAGCCGCTTGCCGAGTGGTTCCGCAAGCATGTCCGCTACGCCCAGCGCGAGGCCATGCACTACGTCGAGGGCGACGATGCCCGCCGCGGCCTCGAGGGTTTTTCCATGCGGACCAAGGCCGGGCGCACGGTCGGCATTCGCTGGGTCTACAACAAGCTGCCGCTGTTCGTGCGGCCGTTCGTGCATCTCGGGAGAACCGTGGTGGCGCAGAATGCTTGGCGCGACGGGCTTCCCGGGCTGATGTACGCGGGCATGCAATCGCTGTGGTACCCGCTGATGACCGATCTGTTCATCTATGAAGCTCGCTGGCGGAACAAGCTCGCGCGCGAGGACCACGAACCATGAACCCGAGTGTCGTGAGCATCGAGCCCGTGCCGCAATGTCCCGGTTGCGGCAGCCGAGCGCGGACACCCGTGCTCGGCGACGGCGGCGGTCGCCTCGACCTGGCGCGTTGCGACGACTGTCGACTCGTCCACTCGCTGGGGCGCCATCGCACGGCACTGCTCGACGAGGGCTATGGGGCGAGGGCGCCGGACCACGACGAGGTCGACCGCCAGCGCAAGCGGCGAGCGGTGGCCTTGTACGATGAGCTGTGCGGGGGCCAGCTGGCCCGACCACGCCCTGGCGCCGCGGCCCTCGATCTCGGCTGCAACACCGGCTTGCTGCTCGATGTCCTGGCCGAGGTCGGCTACGAGACCGAGGGCGTCGAGCGTTCGCCGGGCGCACGCGAGTACGCGCGCAAGCATCATCGCATCCACGACCTCGATCTCGAGCAGCCCGGCGCGACCACGGCTCGGACGTATGCACTGGTCACGATGACGCACGTGTTGGAGCACATGGGCGACCCCGTCGTCGTCGCCAACTTCGTCGCGCGTCACCTCGATCCTGACGGACGCGGCATCATCGAGGTGCCCAACTGGGACGACCTGGCTCGGGGCCTGTGGGGTCGACGCTACCGCCCACTGGAGCTGGGGGACCACGTGTGTTTTTTCGACCGCGAGACGCTGTCGGACGTGCTGGTGCGTGGCGGTCTCGAGATCGAAGCCCTGTGGAGCCGGCCGCAAGGCGCCACGCTGGTCATGCCCTCGGTGCTGACTGCGCTCGACCACGCCCGCGCGCTTGCGCCGTGGACCGGGCGATCGAGCCAAGGTGCCTTGTCGGCCCGCGGTGAGCTGGGGGATCGGGCGCCAGGAACGCTGCGCGCCAGGGTTTTGCACGCCCTCGACCTGCTCGACCCGTGGCTCGCGCGGGTGTTCACGCCCGACAGTCGGCGAGGTGCGAACCTCGTGGCCGTGGTGCGGCCCGCACGCGGCCCGCACCATGCGCAACACCGCGTCTAGTGTGGGGAGACACTGGCCACGAAAAGCTGCCGGGGCGCCCGAGCGCCGCGCTCCCTTCATGGTGGACTTGGGCCACCTCCGAACGGTCTTGACACCGCGCTGGGCTTCGCCGATTCTCCCGGCCCCAACACGGGGTGGTAGTTAAGTCGGTTATAACGCCGGCCTGTCACGTCGGAGGTCGCGGGTTCGAGTCCCGTCCGCCCCGCTGGTAAACCCCCGAGGTCTCGACCTCGGGGGTTTCTTTTTTTGGGGCTCGCGGCGTCGCGGCGGACGTGCTCAGCGGTGATCGATCGACGAGGCGCCGGACGCATCGCGATCGACCTGCGTTGCGGTGCCGCGCCAGCGGATCGAGCTCGCGCCGCTCGCCTCGGCAACCAGCGCGGTGTTGGCCGTGACCTCGGCACTGCTTGCACCGCTGGACTCGATACGGACGGCGTCCGCCTCGAGACCCGACGCGTCGAGCTCCGACGCTCCCGAGACCTCGGCGTCGAGCTGCTTGACGCGCCCACTGACCCGCAGGTCACTGGCGCCGGAGACATCGAGTGAGAGGCTCGGGCCCTCGAGTCCGACCAGCTCGCCACGCGCAGCGCCGGACAGCTCGACCTCACGCAGCTCGGGTACGCGCACGATCAGCTGCAGTGGCAGGTCTGGGATCGTGTTGCCGCGGATCTTCGCCCGCAGCTCGGCGCCGTGAACCTCGAGCTCGACCAGCTCGAGCAGGTTCGCGTCGCCGCGCACCTCGACGCGCTGCTCGCTGCCCTGCTCGGCTTGGAGCTGGAACACCCCACCGACATCGAGGGCGGTGAAGGGGTCGACCTCGCGAACCTCCGCGGCAGGCTCGCCGTTGCCGCGGGTCATGAAGCAACCGCCGGCCACGAGCGCCAGCACAACGAGCGAGTGAGCACGGGACATGGCGAGCACCGTACCTCACGCCCGGGTCGGAGTATTCCCCCGCCAGGCGTTGCTGACACGGGTCACCACGCGGCCATGACGGCCGTGGCGTTGTGGAATCCCTCGATGCTGCCGGCGAACTTTGCGATCTCGCCGTAGCCCGCCATCCCGATCATCGGGAAGTGCCGGCCGCCCAGAAAGGCCGCCACCTGTTCGCCGTAGCGCGGACCCAGAAGCTGCATGCGCGCGCCGCAGTCGAACACCAGCGCTCCGCGCAGCGCTCGGTTGTCGAAGGGCTCGAGCACGCGGTTCGCGAGCGTGCGAGCGGCCTCGATGAGCCGATC
>CANLQR010000387.1 GCA_947492135.1 Deltaproteobacteria bacterium
CTTCGCCGGTGCGGGATCGCGCGGTCTGGTGGCGTGGGGTCAGCCAACCCGCGCGCGTTCTGACCGATCTGCGGCGGAACAACGTGTTCAGGAAAATGGGCGCTGTTTAGACGTGATGCGACGCCTGGGCAAACGCTCGAGGCTCGTCACTCGGGGTTCGCGCCCTGCACAAATCCGTCGTGTGGCGACGCGAATCCAGTTGTCGACCGAACCCAGTGATCCTATCTTTCGCGGTCCGCTCGCACCGTGCACGTTGTTGCCCGGTACGACCATCCCTCGAAAGAAAGCCTAATGGCGCTCAACAAGTCGCAGATCGAAGAGTTCCGGTTGCTCCTTCAAGAGAAGCGCAATCGCCTGCTTCACGAGGCGAAGCGTACTTTGGACCACGAGATGGTGATCGACTCGGACGAACGCATGGATGAGGTCGATCAGGCCTCGTCGGAGTACATGCAGGCGTTCTCGTTCCGTCTCCGTGGGCGCGAACGCTTCTTGATGGACAAGATCGAGCACGCGCTGCTCAAGATCGATGCGGTCACGTTCGGGATCTGCGAGGAGTGCGACGAGCCGATCTCGCTCAAGCGGTTGCAGGCCCGCCCCGAGGCCCAGTTGTGCATCCAGTGCAAGGAAGCCCAGGAAAAAGAAGAGGCGGTATACGCCGAGGAGTGACTCCGCGCACCGCAGCGATCGGCGTGCCACGCGTGGGCCGCCGTCGCTTCAGCGGTGAGCCACCAGGTGGCGCAACTTCGCGATCTCGGCCGGGCGGCCGATCGCGATCAGGGTCTGCCCGGCGTCGAGACGCAGGTCCGGCGGCGGCACGTAGCTGACCTCGCCGTCGCCGAGTCGGATAGCCAGGATCAGGACACCGGCGGCCTCGCGCAGGTTGGCCTCGCGCAGGGTCTTGCCGATCAGCGGGGCGTCGGAGCCGACGGTGGCCTCCTCAATGCGGAGTCGCGCCTCCTTGTCGCGCAGCATCTCGTCGAGGAAGCGCACCACGTGGGGCCGCAGCAGCTCTGAAGCGATCCGCATCCCACCGATGAAGTTCGGGGTCACGACCGAGTCGGCGCCGGCTCTGCGCAGCTTCTCGGCGGCCGACGGCGAGACCGCCTTGACCACGATGCGCAGGCGCGGATTGGTCTGGCGGGCGCTCACGACCACGAACATGTTGGTCTTGTCGTCGTCGAGGGTCGCGACGACGCCCTTGGCCCGGCCCAGGCCCGCACGGTCGAGCACCTCGTCGTCGGTGGCATCGCCGGTCACCGTGAGGATGTTGCGGGCACGCAGTTCCTCGAGAAGCTGCTCGTTGGTATCGACGGCGACGACGACCTCGCCGACCGCGACGAGCTCGTTGATCACGTGAATGCCGGTCCGGCCGACGCCGCATACAATGTAGTGGTTGGAGATTTCTTGCATGCGTCGCTCCAGCTTCTTCCAGCGCCGGATGTCGGCGAAGTCCGCTTCGACGAAGAAGCTCGTGATGGTCGAGACCACGTAAAGGTCGGCGGCGACTCCGAACACCAGCAGCAGCTGCGTCCACTCGCGTCCGCCCTCGATCGTTTTGAAGTCGAGGATCTCACCGAACCCCACCGTCGTGATCGTGATGACCGTCATGTAGATGCAGTCACGCAGGGGCCAGGTTCCGGGGCGCTGGAAGTACCCGATGTACCAGTAGCCGACGGCCCCCACGCCGACGACCAGGACCAACACGCCCAGCGCCCAGATCACGCGCCGTCGTGCGGTCGCGTAGGCTTCGAACGGGGAAATGCGGGGCTCGGGGTGATTCGCCAAGGACGTGGGCTCGCCGTGGCAGAATATACCGCCACTGGTGGTGAGCTGTGATCGTCTGATTGCCGGTCTTGCGTGGGTGCGCTAGACCGCGGGCAGGGATTCGCTTTGTCACCCGTCTTGTTCACCGTTCCAGGCGTTGCGTGGGAAGTCTCGGCGTACGGCTTCTTCATGGGTCTGGCGCTCGTGACGGGCTGGCTGTTCGCCCTGGGGTTTGCAGCGAAGGACCGGTTGCCCGCCGATCGACTCGGCACGAGCTACGTGGTCGCGCTGGGCGTCGCGCTCGTTGGCGCTCGGGCGGCGTGGCTGTTCGGGAATCCCGAGGCGTGGACGGGGTGGGGCTCGCTGGTGACGCTCTCGCAGGGCGGGCTCAGTCCTGCGGCAGGCCTGGTGGTCGCCGTGGTGGTTTCGATCGTGCACACCACCCGCATGAAGGTCCCCACGATGGTGTGGTTCGACGCGGCGGCCCCAGCGGTGGCGCTCGGGGTCGCGCTCGAGCGGATCGGCGCACTGTTCGGTGGAATCGGCTTTGGCCGCTATGCGCCGGACTTCGCACTCGCCATTCGGTTCCCCATGGACTCGCCGGCCTTCGAAGCCCATCGCCGCGGCCTCGCGCAGCTGATGCCGGCCGGAGCGATGGAGTCGTTGCCGGTGTATCCCACGCAGATCCTCGCGGCGACGCTGGCGTTGGTCGGCCTGGGTCTGGCCTTGTGGCTGCGATCGCGGCGGCGGTTTGCCGGACAGGTGTGTCTGGCGACGGTGGCGTGGCTCGTCGCGGCGCGTACGCTGATCGAGGAGCCGCTTCGCGCCGACCGGGCCGAGGCCAGCATCGGACCGTTCTCGCCGGGCCAAGTGGCGGCCGCAGTGCTGGTGATCGCGTTGATGGCCGTGTGGCGGTCGCGGCTGCTGGCCGCGCGCGCCGACGCCAAGGCGCCTAGACCTTGGGAAGGTGGGCCGTGGAGTCCAGCGCCAGCGCCGAAGTGAGCGGTCGGGCGGTTCCGGTCGTGCTGTTGCACGGCGCTTTGCGTTCGTCGTGGGGCTTGCTGCCGACCGCCGTGTTGCTCCGCCGGCATGGCCTGCGCGTGCGGGGGTTCGACTATCCAACCCGCAAAGGCACGCTCGAGCATCATGCTCAGCGGCTCGCGTCGTTCGTCCACGACTGGCTGGGGGAGGCGCCACCCGTGCTCGGGTTCGTGACCCACAGCATGGGTGCGCTGGTCGTCCGCGCGTACCTGGCCAGCAAGGCCGATCCCCGCACGCGCCATCGCGTAGTGATGCTCTCCCCACCCAATCAGGGCTCGCAGCTCGCCGCGCGGCAAGCGGGCGGGGTGGTGTTCCGCTGGATGTATGGCGATGCCGCGCGCGAGCTCGTGCCGCAGCGGGTCCGCGCGCTGCCCCCGTCGCCGGACAACGCCGATGTGTTGGTGCTCGCCGGTGGGCGCGGGGATCCGCGTGGGTTCAACCCACTGCTCGAGGGAGACGATGATGGCGTCGTGGCAGTCGGTGAGATGGGCATGCCCGGCATAGAGCCCGTGGTGGTCCGTGGGCTGCACGCGCTGATGCAATGGCGCCCGGCCTTGATGGCGCAAGCTGCGGCGTTCATTCGACTCGCGCCGTGACGCTCGAGCGGCGCCCCGAACGCCGCTTCCACGTTGGCCTTTGCCGCCCCCGGCGATGCAGCCCGATTGGTCCTCATCGCCAGAAGATGGGGAGTCCCGGTGTACGGCCGTTGCGTGCTGCCCGGTCTCGCGGTATGGCCGCGGGTCTTGGCGGTCGGATGCGCGAATCTTGCGCCCGTTTTTCGCCGCCTTTTCCAAGCGTTTGAAAGCGAGACCATCACCATGAAGAATTCCAAGTTGATCGCGGCGTTGCCGATGTTCTGCACGTCAGTGTTGCTGTTCGGTTGCCCAGGTACCGAGGACGAAACCGGAACGAACGCCGACAGCACGTCGTCGGACTCGGACTCGGACTCGGACTCGGATTCGGATTCGGTCACGTTGAGCACGACGGTCTCGATGTCCGACACGATGGATACGATGACCACGATGGTGGACACCACGGACACGGATCCGACGACGGATACGGATCCGACGACGGACACAGATCCGACGACCGACACGGACCCGAGCACCTCGACGGATCCGACGACGGACACGGATCCGAGCACCTCGACGGATCCTACGGACGCATCGACTTCGGGAGGAACCGAGACCGGCATCATCCCGATGGACAGCTACAACGACTGCGTCAACGTGGACGATCCGGATGCTGCGTGCAACGACGGTGAGGCGTGCCTGAACATCGTTGGGACCGACGGCGTGTGCGGGCTGCTTGACTGCACGGTAGACGCCGATTGTCCGGCTGCGGGCAGCGGCAACGCCGTCGAGACATGCGCCCCAGCCGGCAAGGACGCCACGGTCTGCATTCTGAGCTGTGCTGAAGGCGAGAACTGCCCGAACGGGATGGAGTGCGCCGGCGACTTCGCTTGCTCGTGGCTCCCGGTGGCCGCTGGCGGCGGCGTGTGCCCCGACGATAGCCTCGATGGCGTTCCGCCGTTCACTTTCGACGGCGACAACACCGGCCTGTTCGACGATTTTGTCCCGAGCTGCGCCGTCGGTGGCGATGAGGCCCTGCTCGAGTTCACTGCAGCAGAAGCCGGCATCTACCTGTTCGACACCGAAGGCAGCGCAGTGGGTGACACGGCCCTGTTCATCCAATCTGGGTGTGGCGGCGAGGAGCTCGCGTGCAACGACGACATTGCGCAGGGCAACTTTCAATCGCGGGTCGGTATCGCACTTGCTGCCGACCAGACCATCATCGTTGGCGTCGACAGCTACGATGGCGAAGTTGGGGCGTTCCAGCTCAACGTCGAGTTCGGCCCGGCGGTGGACGCCGGAAGCTGTTGCGACGCGGCCATGATGGGCATGGCTGGCTGCGACGTCCCGGCGATCGAGACATGCGTTTGCGACCTCGATGCATTCTGCTGCGATGACACGTGGGATGCGGTTTGCGTGGGCATGGTCCTCGGGTGCTTCGGCAGCTGCCCGTAGCGCGCACTGCGAGCGGCACATTGGTGATCGTTCGCTGGACAACCGACTGGGCCCACCGTTCACCGCTGACTCGGCGGCCGGACGGTGGGTTTTCCCGCAGCGAGGGAGCGCGCGGCCGACTCCGAGCGTTCTCCGTCCATCATCTCATCGGTGCCGGGGGCCGGACTTGAACCGGCGACCTAGGGGTTATGAATCCCTCGCTCTAACCAACTGAGCTACCTCGGCAGCAGGCCCGGGTTTATGCGGCAGCATGCGCCGGGCGTCAAGGCGTGCGCGGCCAATGGCCCGCAACCTCCGCATATCGGGTCCGCGAGGCCGTCCACACGACACCGCGGGGCCAGGTCGCGCCGCCGGGTTGCCGTGACCAAACACAACCTCCCGAAACCACAGCGCGTGTTAGGACGATCAGGTCGGCTAAGTCCACGCGCCAAGCCCCACCAGGCCCGCGCTGACGCCACGAAAGGCCCCAATCCATGTCACGCGATGTTGTCATCGTCAGTGCCGCCCGAACGCCCATTGGCAGCTTCGGCGGAGCCCTTGCTTCGGTACCCGCGCCTCGCCTCGGCGCGGCGGCAATCAAGGCCGCTCTGCGCCGCGCCGACATCGACGGCGGCGATGTGGCCGAGGTCTTGATGGGCTGCGTGCTCCCGGCGGGGCAGGGCCAGGCGCCCGCCCGACAGGCGATGATCTACGCGGGCGTCCCCGACCATGTTGGGGCGGTGACTGTCAACAAGGTGTGCGGCTCCGGGTTGCGCACCGTGATGATGGCGGCCAGCGCGATCAAGGCCGGCGATGCCGAGATCATCGTCGCGGGCGGCATGGAGAGCATGTCGAATGCGCCGTACTACCTGCCCCAGGCCCGCACCGGCTATCGCATGGGCCATGGTCAACTGGTCGACGGCATGATCTTCGACGGCCTGTGGGATCCCTACAAGGACTACCACATGGGCATCGCCGGTGAGCTGTGCGCGAGCGAGCGCAAGATCGATCGCGAGCGCCAGGACGCCTTCGCCACCGCCAGCTACCAGCGCGCGCAGAATGCCGTGCGCGAGGGCCTGTTCAAGGACGAGATCATTGCGGTCGAGATCGCCGGAAAAAAGGGCGAGACCACGGTGATCGCCGACGACGAAGAGCCATTCCGCGGGGCGATCGACAAGCTCGCGGGCCTGCGCCCTGCCTTCAAGAAGGACGGCACGATCACTGCCGGCAACGCGTCGACGATCAATGACGGCGCTGCTGCGCTGGTCGTGATGAGCGCAGACGAGGCCAAGCGTCGCGGGCTCACGCCGCTGGCGCGCATCGCTGGCTATGCGGGGGCCGCAGGTGCCCCCGAGTGGTTCACCACCGCGCCGGCCAAGGCCATACAGAACCTACTCACCAACACCGGCCACAAGGTCGCCGACGTCGATCTATGGGAGATCAACGAGGCGTTCTCGATCGTCGCGCTGGTCAACCAGGACGAACTGGGTATCCCGGCCGAGCGACTCAATGTGCGCGGAGGTGCGGTCGCGCTGGGTCATCCGATCGGAGCCTCGGGCGCTCGGATCCTGACCACGCTGCTCTACGCGTTGCGCCAGCTGGGCAAACAGCGCGGCGTGGCATCGCTTTGTATCGGTGGCGGCGAGGCCGTTGCGCTGATGGTGGAGGTGCTGTGATGGGCAGCGAAATCTCTCGGATTGGTGTGCTCGGTGCCGGACAGATGGGCGGAGGAATCGCGCAGGTGGCGGCGCAGCGCGGGCTGCAGGTGCTGCTGGCCGACGTCGATCGCGCGGCAGCTGAGGCCGGCAAGGCGAAGATCGCCAAGGCCCTGGGCCGACTGGTCGAGAAGGCCAAGCTCACCGCCGACGAACGGACTGCGACGCTCGGTCGCATCGAGCCGGTGGATTCGGTTGCCGCCTTCGAGAGCGTCGAACTCGCGATCGAGGCCGCGACCGAGAACATCGATCTCAAGAAGAAGCTGATGGTCGGGCTCGACGGCGCGTGCAAGGCCGGTGCGATCCTCGCGACCAACACCAGCTCGATCAGCATCACGCTGCTTGCGGCCCAGACCAAGCGCCCCGAGCAGGTCATCGGTATGCACTTCATGAACCCCGTGCCGGTGATGGAGTTGGTCGAGGTCATCCGCGGCTTGGCCACGTCCGATGCGACGTATGAGGCCACCATTGCCCTGGCCGCGGCGATGGGCAAGGTCACGGTCACGAGCAAGGATTGTCCTGGGTTCATCGTCAACCGGGTGCTGATCCCCATGATCAACGAGGCCTGCTTCGCCCTGCAGGAGGGCCTCGGTACCGCGGCCGACATCGACCTCGGGGTCAAAAAGGGCCTCAATCACCCCATGGGCCCGCTGGAACTCGCCGATCTGATCGGCCTGGACACCTGCTTGGCGATTGCCGACGTACTGCTCGGACAGCTTGGCGATGACAAGTATCGCGCCGCGAACAATCTGCGGATGCACGTCGCGGCGGGATGGCTCGGTCGCAAGACCGGCCGCGGCTTCTACGAATATGGGAGCCGGTAGCGTGGAGACCTACGACACGCTGCTCGTCGAGGACCGCGGAGCGGTTCGCGTCATCACAGTCAACCGGCCCGCGGTGCTCAACGCGATCGACGCGACCGTCATCGCGGAGCTGACGCGGGTGCTCGAGGCGACCGCGGACGCCCAGGACGTGCGGGCGCTGATGCTCACCGGGGCGGGCGAGAAGGCGTTCGTTGCGGGTGCCGATATCGCGGCGATGCGCGACATGAACCCCGAGCAGGCCCTCGCGTTTGCGGCG
>CANLQR010000388.1 GCA_947492135.1 Deltaproteobacteria bacterium
GTGCGACCGCATCCGCTCGGTGCTCGAGTGCACGATCAAGAAGGTCACCATCGAGGCGTTCTACGCCGACGCCGTCGACATCATCCGCGACACCTTGCTGGGCAACGCCAGCGAGGGCGCACCGCGCCCGGGCATGTCGTTCGTCGAGAACGGCATGCAGGTCACCGACATCGAGGTGCTTCGCTGAAGCTCGAGGCGCTGCGTGCCGAGGTCGAGGCTGCCGTCGCGCGGTTCGGCGCGGCCCAGCCGGGCTTCTCCGAGGCGCTGCTGGCGTTGTCGAGCCAGGAGGCGCTGAGTCAAGATCGCGGATGCGATGAGCGTGCAGAGCTTCGTCGGCGGGAAGACGTTGACGGATGTGATCGACCGGGTGTTTGCCGGGACGCCGCTGGAGTCGCTCACGAGGCGGTTGGCCGCGCGGGCGGGCAGCGAGGAGATCGCGACGCGCTGACGGCCTGTCGCGGCCCCACGCTTGCGGCCGATCTACAGCGGGGCGATGAGTCGGTCGATCCGCATCGCACCGCTCGTCGCCGGCATCTCCTCGAGCTCGCGAGGCTCGAGGTCCGGCGCGTCGTACAGCACCTCGTTGCCGGCCGCGTCGAGCCGGACCACCAAGACGCGAATGCCGTCGCCTTGATCGCTACGCCTGCCTAGCACGGTGACCCGACCGGCGCGATCGATGACGACCTGATCGAGCGAGGAGTCGAGCTCGGGATCGACGAAGGCGTGATCGAGGACGAGTTGGTCACCCTCCACATGCAGTCGCGCGAAGGCATCGGTCGTGTTCATGCCGTCGTCGTGCACGGCGCCCACGACCACGAGGGTGCCGGCCACGTCCTGGACGGCGTGGGCACTGACCGTCAGGCCTGCGGGACCCTGCAGGTGCACGATCTCTGACTCTTCGATGTCGGCACCCACCGGCACCAGACTGAGTTCGCGAGTATCGAACCCGCCATCATCCACCATCACCACACGGCCGTCCGAGAGGAACAACAGTGGCACCGGGCCTGCTCTGGTCACACTGGCAAGCACGCGGTTATCAAAGCCACGCAACTCACTCTTGTCGTCGCAGAAGTACCCGAGTTCACCGGTCGGCCCGTACGTCATGAGTCGCGGACCCCGATAGACCAAGCTCCCGCAGTCATGCCCGAAAAAGTCGAAGACGAGCGTCTCGTCGTTGCCACCATCGAACGCCCGGGGCCACCACAGGTCGTCGAACGACCACGATACGCCGCGCTCGAGCGCATCGGGCTCGGCTGCCATGAGAATCTGGAGTTGGCCGTGATTGTCGTCCTCCGGCTGAGTGCGCAGGAGCTGCCCATCGGGCGCGCGCACCCCGAGGGTCAAGTCGACCGTCTCCATGGCGTTGCGCAGCGTGAACGCGAACGCGCACTCACGGGAACGATCTTCAAGATCGACGAGCATCATGATCGAGTCGATGGTGCCCGCGCGACCTATCGCCGCGTACACGGCGTCGGGGTCGAACGTCTCGGGGCAGTCTTGGCCCGGCGCGTTCGGATCGCCGAACGCGTCGGTGGGGTCGCCGGTGGGGTCGCCGGTGGATTCGGCATCCGCGGTTTCGGCGGTTGCGCTGCAGGCGAGGAGAAGCACGGGGATCGCGTGAAGAAGGCCGGTGGGACGGTGGTTGCGCATGGCGGGGGCGTTGACGGGCGTTAACGGGAGTTGGGCTCGGTGGAGGCGTCGTCGCAAAGTCACTGCCGCTGCCGGATGATCTTCTCAACCTGGCTCGGGGTGTGAGAATAGTGCCGCTTGCCGAAGAAGCCGACATAGGGGAGCCGGAGCACCGGTGAAAGATCGCCGTCGACCACAGTGGTCTCGACGAAGGAGAAGTGTTGGAGCGCTGGGAGGTGCTCGAGGAACTTCACGCTGGGGAGGTCTGCGCATCCGGAGATCTCGAGCCACTCGAGTTGTGTTAGGTTCTTGAGAAATTCATAGGACTGGATTCCCTTGCACTTCTCGAGTTCCAGTCGAATCAGGTGTGTCAGGAGGCCAACGTCGGCAAAGTCCACCACGTTCTTCGGCACATAGGCGAGCTCGAGTTCCTCGAGTTCTGAAAACCGCGCGAGGCCGGTAAGCGTTTGGATCTTTGGCTGGACTAGCTTGAGGTTGCGGAGGGACAAGGGTGCGGCGAGGCCGGTCAGGTCCTTGCTCGGGGGGCGAAAGTCCCATAGGCCAAGCACGCGAAGACGCGCGAAAGCATCGTAGCGATGAGATGGATTCCACTCGCCCCGAAATTCCTCAAGATTCGGGTGATCGACGGCATCGATCTCGATACCTCCATCGCAGTGAAGGCGACGGAGGTTGCGGAGCGCCCGAATTCCAGAGGTATCGGCCGTCGGCGGCAGGACGAGCGACAAACTCGTGACATCCGGGTAGGAATGCAAGAAATCGATGTCTTTGCCAGAGAAGCCGCGAACATAGTTTATGGCAAGTTCGTGAAGTTGATTCTTGAAGTAGTACTCCATGCATTCCTCGATGCGAGAAGACTCGACATGGATTCTCGTCTCACCGTTGACCGTCCAAAGATCAAAGCTCATAGCCCACCGTCCTGCCAGATGTACTTTGTCCCCGGAGAGTCAATCATATTGTAGTTATTCATGTCCCTTGGACCACCGTATCCTTTCAGGATTCGAGACTCTTCCTTGAGCGCCTCGCGTGAGTTCTTCATCCAGGTCCACTTCGTGCTGACAAAGGGGTCATTCTTACTGCTGGCGATTCGCTTTGCCGACATTTGTGACCGCATCCAGCCGCCCTTCCCCACGTACACTTTACCACTGGCGTGCGTGTTCACATAGACTCCCGACGATTTGAGCCACTTGAGTGTTTTCGACGCGTAGTCTTCGGCGGCACGCGCAGCGGTCGCCGCGGCCTTGCCGACGATCGAAGTCGAGCGGGCGCCCATGGACCCGAGCTTCGCCCCGCCACCTCCCGCAACCAGTGACGCGAGACCGTAGGCCGCCTTGCTGGCATTGAGCCAGACCGACGCCGCCTTCGAGTAGTCCCCGTCCCCGAGCGCAGCGGCGATGTCTGCGTGCGCTGTGACGACCGTCTCTGTCTGGGCGACAACTTCGGCCCCGAGCGCCACCGCTGCTGCTGCCGGGTTGTCCGCGATGAACACCGCGGTGTCGACCAGCGCTTCGAGATGCGCCTGCCCCTTGCTCGCGACCCACAACGCGGGCCCCACAACCCCAACGTCGTACGCCGTCCAAAGATCCCCCGCGTCTGCATCAGCGATGAAGCTCCCGACCTCATAGTACGCGTTGCCGAGGGCGCCGCCGACCCGCGCGTCGAACTCGCCTACGAGCCTATCAAGTGTCTCCTCGAGCTGGTCGCCGGCGTCCCCGAACAATCCGCCATCATCCCCGTCGTCCGTCGCTGCCCATCCCGAAGGATCGGTGAACCGTAGCGGCCGGTTGCCCACGTACGCGTACCGGTTGTACGCCGCACCGGTGTACGGTTCCATCACCAGCGGATCGGGACTGGTGAACCGCCCGATCTTTGGATCATACATCCGGCCGCCGGCGTCGATCAGCCCATGATCGAGCTCCGCGCGGTGGCCGGTGAACCCGATCCCGACGGCGCCGGCCTCGGCATCAGTCTGCCACTTGGCCCAGTTGTCCGCGGTGCGGCCGCGTCCCCACGCATCGTTCGACGCCCGCGCGACGGTGACCGCTCCGCCGACCGATGCCGCGGTGACCACCACCGTGGAGCCGAGTTCGTCGTCGTGCAAGTACTGATCGCTGCTTGTGTAGCCGGGCCCGACCGCGTTCTTCGTGCGCACCACCTGCCCGACCACTCGATCGCCAGCTGCGATCCTCCACGTCGTCGCCGCAGTGGCGCCGTTCTTTGTGACACGGCGTTCGTACAGGCTCCCGAGGGTGACGACGTGGAGCTGCGTGTCGTTCTGGTGCCGGCGTACGCGCTCGCCCGCCGCATCATAAAGCATCGACAGCGTCAGGCCCCCCTGCGTTACCGACTTGACCTTGCCGAACGTCGTATGGGTGAAAGTCTTGGTGCCGTGGGACTGGATATTTCCAGCGCCGTCATGGACGATCAACGCGCCGCCCACAGACGTCAGGCGTGCCGAAGCGTCGTAGACGTAGGCGCCGGTACCCGTCATCGACGTGAGATTTCCGAAAACGTCGTACTCGAACTTCCGCAGCGTCGGACTCGCGGCGTTGCTCACAGTCGACCCGGTCACCCGCCACTGTTTGTCGTAGTTAAACGACTCGCTCTGCACGAACTTCGCATCGCTGCGAGTGCGAAGCTCGCCCTCGGGCCACCACTCGTAGCCGAGATCGGACAGCGTCTCGCCAGGTTTCGCGTGGACGATGCGCGTGGTCCAGAGTCGCTTGTCGTCGTAGGTTCGGGTGGTCTTGGTCCCGTCACCGTAGATCTCTGCGGTCGGCTTTGCGCTCGGGTTGGCTGTGTACAGGCTCCATCGCGCCGCACCGCTCGCTTGGTCCTTGACGATGCGCAGGTACCCGGCGAGATCGTAGACGTTGCGCAGCACCATCGACGGTTCGTTGTCCGGCGTTGGGTAGCTGACCTGATCGACCCTGCCGCCGGCCCCGTAGGTCCACTCGAAGCGATAGACGTCGTTGCCACTGGGCGTCGTCACGACCGTGGTCGAGCGCGACGTGCGGCCGAACGCATCCACGTCAAAGTAGCGCGTGACCCCGTCTGGGCTCGTGTCGGACTCGAGCGCGCCGTAGCGCTCGGTGTCGTAGACAAAGCTCGCGCTGCCCTCCGGCTCCACGCGGGTGATCAAGCGACCCAACGGGTCATACTCGTAACGGGTCGTGTGCAAGGCCCCATCGATGTGCTCGACGAGTTCGCCGAAGCCATTCCAGGCCGACGTGCGGGACCCCATATGAGGATCGCTCTGCACGACCGTGTGCCCCATCGCGTCGTACTCGGCCGAGCTGACCAAGCGGGTGCCGCCACCGATGCAGTTGCGTTCAACCGCGAGCACCACATCGAATGGCCCGTGGGTGAAGCAGGTCGAAACCCCGTCGGCGTTCACCTCGCGGGTTGGCAGACCACGTGCGTCGAGCCACGTCGAACGCAGCAGCTTGGCGCCCAGCTGTGACGACCTGACGTCGACGACCACCGCGTTGTTCTGGCCCAGCGGGCGGTAGTCGTAGGACTCGAGCAGCGTCCCATCGGGCGCCTTCGTGGCGGCCACTCGGTCCAGACGGTCGAGGGCCCGCTCGTGCCAGCCGTCGGGCTTTGCGCCGAGCCACTGCGGAACGCTGCGGGAATCGTTTCGCCCGAACCTATCGTATCCGTAGCGCTCGTAGACGTCGGCGCCGGCCGGCACCGTATCTGGATTCCCTGCAGGCAGAACCGCCATGCCCTGCCAGCGGCGTTCCAGCAGATCACCCGCAGGGCTGAAGAACTCGCTGACGCGCTGGCCGCCGGCGGTTGTCGATCGAACGACCAATGCGCTTCCGACGACCGCCGGGTCAGCCGGCAAGTACTCGGTGGTGGTCGGCGCGCCATCGTTCCCCCCCATCGGCGATGAGTGCAGGGCCGCTGTTACCGGCCGATAGAGCCCGTCGTATGAGGTCTTGGTCGTGAGCCCCGCTGGATCAACGGACGCAACCAACGCGCCGCTTTTCGGGTCGTACACGACGTAGGCGGCCTGGCCGAGCGGGTTTCCTTGGATCAGCGGGAACACCCCCTCGTCGTCCCATTGGGTGGCCGAGGTCCTGGTCATCCCCTCCGGCGTGCCATCGGGAGCGGTCTGCGAGACGAGCCTGACGTTGCCGTGGGCGTCGTGCTCGAAAGCGCTCACAAGTTCGAGGTCGGGATCGCCGGGCTGCAGGGTCACCTCGACCACCGCGCCGGTGCTCGGGTCGTACTGTGTCTCGGTCACCCGCGCTCCGCACTGACCGGCGGCGCACGTCTGCACGGCGACACGACCGACCTGTCCCAGCAGCCAGTTCGCGGTGTCATGCACGATCTGCGTCTGGTCGACTTGCGTGACCGGCCCATCGCCCGCGTCAACCGACTGCACCGAGGTGACGAGCGTGCCGAAGTCATCGCGGGACTCGGTTGTCGTCGTGTCGCGGTAGAGCTGCGACGGATCGTCATAGTACGTGCACCAACCATCTGGGGCACACGCGTCCACCGCCACCTGCAGGGCCATCTCCCGGTGTGTTCCGGCGTAGGCGAAGTGCGTCATGCCGCCCGCTTCTGGCCGCTCGCGCACGTTCCACGTCCACAGCTCGCGGTCGATGTGTTGCTCTTGGCCGACGCGCGTGTAGACCTCGCGCTCCACAGCGCGCCCGCGAGCCGGGTAGTTGTCTACGGACGCGTTGTAGGTCTGGTCATAGGTCGTCAGCGTGACGATGGACTCGCTGCCGTTGGGATCGACCTGCTGGGTTTGCACCCGCCCGAAGCCGAGAAAACCTCGCCCCCGGCGATCGACGGCAGCATCGCGGTAGTCATACGTCCGCGTCCGCATGGCATGCGTATCCGGGGTCTTGTCTACCCCCCTGGTGGTGATGCTCTCCCGCATTGCGCTGGTCACCCACACCGCCGCGCGTAGCGGCGCCTTGGGCCACTGCGCCGCCGGGCTCACCGGTTCGTACACCGCCTTGTAGTCAAATTCGGTCACCGCACCCAATCCGTCGACGATGGACTCCACCCGGGCGACCGCGTCCTCGCCCTTGATCATTCGGATGTTGACCCACAACGGATACGCCGGGGCGTCCTCGATCGCCCCAGCGAACACAAGACTCGGCCGTTCGCCTTCGGGGTTCCCAAGGTTCATCACCCGAACGTGCGAGGCGAGTTCGAGGTTCTCGCGCCAGGTGTCATCGTCGGCGTAGGCTGGCCAGCCTTCGCCGCCAGGGATCGTCCGCGTCTGAAACGTGCCGTCCGCGTCCACTTCGAGCTGCGTCCAGCCCGTGTCCGGTCCGGTGGCGGGCAAGAGCAGGTCGAGGCGACCGTCATCTTCGAGGTCGAAGGCGGTCGCACCGGCGACGTTGAGCCAAAACTGCGCGTGCGCGTTGCCGTCGAGCGTGAGCGCATCCGGGCCACGGATGTATCCGGCACCGGTGTTGAAGTAGACGGCCAACACCGCGTCATGGGCGAGACTCAAGTCGTTGCCGCACAACGAGACGGTGCTCCAGTCGGCTTCTTCAAGTTCACCTGCGATCAAACCACCCGCGGTGATCATCCCGTCGCCGACCGCTGGATTCTCCACAGCGTCGCCCGACGCGAGTTCGAAGCGCAGCACATCGGCGAAGCCGTCGTCGTTGAGGTCGATGTGGCGGTCGAACCCTGGCCCTGATGTCGACGTTGGGCCGCGGCCGTAGGCCTCCATCGCGGCATTTCGACAGGATCGGTCATGCATCCGCTGGTAGCGATCTCGCGGCAACCCTACCGAATCGAGCGAGGCGACGTGGCTGTCGGTATCAAACCGGAGGCGTCGGTAGTCGTCGCGGTCTGCGGACGGAATGAGTTCTCCCTCGCTGGTGTGGGCAGGGATCACCAGCAGATGCGCCGGGCCACCGTCGACCGACGACACCGTGTACTCGTCGAACGCCGAACAGCCGATGCCGGTGTCGAGAA
>CANLQR010000389.1 GCA_947492135.1 Deltaproteobacteria bacterium
GGTGTATGTTGGGGATTCGGATCATCGGCTGGTTGGGAATCTCGACGGAGTTCCCGCGTTCATCGGCGACGAGATCCAGCACGAGGGGTCGTGCGGTGGCAACGTCGCGGGCATCGGGGCGGGGTTCATCGACGGCGACGCGTTCGTCGATCTGGCTGCCATTGGCGAGTGCCACCTCCGGGACAAGCTCGGGGTCTTTGCGTTCGCCGCCGAGTGGGGCGATGGCACGGGCGGCTTCAGCTCCGTCGGCGTGGAGTACCCGACCGTGTCGTACGGCGCGTGGCTGGCGGTCGCCGATCTCGATGGCGACGGATTCGACGACGTCGTGACGGCTTCCGAGAACGGCCTCGACTTCTATCAAACCTACGTCGAGGTCCACCGCTCCCGTGGGGACCGCAGCTTCGATCCGCCGCTGAAATTCTGGACCGACGACAACCCGCCGGGTGAGTACTACCCCGGCGGGTCGAGCTCGCTGGCCCAGCCCGACGACCTGCTTCTGCAGGACGTCGATGGGGACGGCGCAGCCGACATGCTGTTCATGCACTTCATGGTCGCAGTGGTGCAGGTGACCACGGACGTGCAATACCTTGAGATGTTCGACATCGTCTGGGACGCCGACACGACCGAGGTCGTATCGGCGTTCGACTTCAATCACGACGGTCGACTCGACTTCGTCGTGCGTGATGTCGCAGAGGGTAACTACGTCCTGATGTCGTCCGCGTAGCGTTCGCGAGCGCGACCGCGTCCAGATCGCTGTGTTCCCGGTAGCCGCCGGTGGGTTCGTCTCGGCCTGTCGGCCGGCGCGCGTGTACGCGCCTCCGAAATTCACCGTGGTGCCACCCAAAGACCCTTGCCTGGAGAACTCGAATGAGCACAGACACCCGCGCCCAAGTCGTCGACCGCGCCCAGGATTTCCGTGCGCCCCGCTCGAGGGGATGGACTGTGTCTTCGGGGCTAGCTGCCGTGCTGCTCGTCGGCGCATGTCGAGTCGATGACATCACGACGGTGACGAGCTCCACGGACGGAACCACATCGACGGGGTCGGCGGACGAGACAGCATCAACAGACCCGGCGACGTCCGGGGCATCGAGCGTAGAGTCGAGTAGCGCTGACGCAAGCACCAGCACCACCGCCGACTCCACCGGTGGGCCACCCGCGAGCTGTATCGCCATCGATCCGGTGGGTGAGTGTCCGGTGTTTGACGTCCCAAACCAGACCTACGCGACCGACTCGTTCGTCCTCGAACTCCTCAACCCCGCTGGGGTGTGCCCCTGCGCCAACGAGGCGGGCGGAGCGCTCGATACCATCATCGTCGAGCATCCCGCGGGCTGGCCGGATGACCCCGCGGTCGCACCGGTCGTTGTCTTCCATCACGGCGCTGGTCAAAGGGCCGCGGAGTATGATTTCTCGGCTCTGGCCGCCGCCGGCTTCGTCGTCGTCAACGTCGAAACTCAGCCGGACGTCGCCAGCGACGCGGATTTCGGTCTCTCCTGTGGCCTCGAGCTCGCCAGCAGCACTCTAGACGTCGCCGAAGGCGTCACCTGGGCCGACGCCACGGACGGCAACCTCATCGTGGCCGGTCACAGCGGCGGTGCTGACGACGCCGGAAGCTTCGTCGCCGGCCGGCGAGGTGATCCCGAACCTCGAGTACCTGCTCCGACCCTACAACCTGCGCGCGGGCGTCCTGCTCGGGCCCGATCTCCGTGAGGAATCGGCGATCGGCGGTTCGGTGCCCATCCTCATCGTGACGTCCGCCGCGGACGCGGACATTGGCGAGGGCCGGCGCCCCATCACCCGCTACGACCGCAGTCCGCTCGAAGCGGACTTCTCTGCCAGCGAGGTCCCGCGCGCGATGGTCTACTCGTGGGGCACGTTTCACGACGCGTTCGGCGGCGGCCCAGGTGGCGCGAGCGACACCGGCCAAGCAATCCTCGACGGCTACGTCCCGGCGTTCGCCGCCGCCAACGTGTTTCGCGACCCGACCAGTGTGGCGACGTGGTGGTCCTACCTCACGCGCGAAACCTACCCGGCCTCCGTGCTCGACCCCGGGAGCTGGGATCACACCCTCGACTTCACCCACCAGTCGCCGGTCCACTGCGCTCGCGTGCCCCTTGGTGACTGCGATGCCACCCTTGGCTGCGAGGTACGGGCGTCGGCCTGCGAGCAGATCGACTGCGACGAACTCGACGCCCAATACTGTGAGTCGAACCCGGGCTGCGTGCTCTCGGCCGTGGACGCCTGCATGCACCTGCCGCGGCTGCGCACCAGCTACACCGTCGACCAGGCCGGGAAAGGTACACGCATCCCAGTCGAATTCTTCGAGACCCAGGAAGAGCCCGACCATCGGCCCGCGGAGCTGGGCGTTAGCGTCGAGGACGCTGCCGTCGCCATCGACGCCGTCAACTTCGACCTCGATGGCGCACCGACCGGTCACGACACCTCGCTGATGCTCGTGCAGTGGGGCGGCGCGTTCGCTGACGACGGGGAGATCTACATCGATCTGCCCGAGGGCACGGACCTGGGCAAGTACAGTCACCTCAGCCTCCGGGTCGGCAACGTACTCGACAAGACCACCGCCAACGACGCGTGTGATGTCGCATCAACCGACGCGGTGAGCTTCGAACTCGGGGTGCGTGAGCAGATGAACGGCGTCACGATGGCGCAGAGCGCGTTTCTCTCCACCGGTCGAATCGTCCAGAACGACTTCGCGTATCTCACCTCGGTGTCCACTGCCTGCCGCGGCCAGCAGACCATGAACACGATCCGTTTCCCACTGGCCCCGTTCTGCTCCGGGGTCGGCACCGTCAACGCCAACCAACTCGTGCTCCGCTTCCCCGAGTCCACTGACGTATCACGCGTGCTCATCGACACCATCGAGCTCACCGCGAGCACCCTGGACACCCTCGCCGACTGCGGCAGCTTCGCCGCCGCCTGGCAGTGCCAAGTCGACGACCTCGTCGTCACCGAAACCGCCTGCTCCGACGAGCCCACCCCCACCTGTGACACCGCCGACATCACCACCACCACCCTGCTCGCTCCACTCGTCGAGCCGCCCGGCGACGACGACTACCGCGGCTGGTACGTCCAAACACCGCCAGGCGCCATCGTCGACCCCGAGGATCCCACCGCCGCCGAACTCGCCCACGTGCTCGCCCGCTGCGTCTGGGCGTGCGAGCTCGAGTACGCCGCCAACCCCGACGTCGCCGCGAACTGCTCGGCGGCCTCCGCCTTCCTCGATCCCGTGTTCACCACCTTCGACGCCCACGCGTCCCGCTACGACATCCCCGAGGCCTACGCCAACGGCGCTGGCCTCTACTCCGGCGAGTCGCTGGCCTGCGACCTGCGTACCGATTGCTGCGAAGCCTTCGACGACGACCTGTGCGCAGCACGACCCGTGCGAGTCACCGAGGCGCGCCAAGCCGTCGGGCGCAACGAGGACTGGCTCTACGGCGTTGATGGTGTGCTCATCCTCGAGTCCTCGTTTGCCGCCGAGCCGATCGTCGCCGACCTCACCGGCAGCATCGGTGGTTCGCTATGCCCTGCGGGCAACGCAACCGCGGCCTGCCCCATCTACATCGGCTCTGCCGACATCGAGCTCGTCGAGCCGGTCACACTGGCGTTGTCGTGTGACGGACAAACGATCAACCACACGCTCGACAGCCTGCAACTGTCACTCGCCCAACCCGCCTTCGGGATCCAGTCGCACAACTACCCGGACTGGTCCGCGTTTCCACCCGGCGGCCTGGTATTCGAGGCGCACACCGTGGTCGACGACCTCGAGTTCGACACGCTGCTGCCCAACGACCACGGCGCCAGCATGATGTTCAACGCCGGCTGGGCAACGCTGCCGTACTACGGAAACTTCGAGGTCACGTTCGACCTGCCTTGCAACGGCGAGATGGCGGATATCGAGGCGTCGTTCGGGCTCGTTGCGACCTCGTGGATCGGCTCGCCGCCGACCGGGTCGATCACCGTGCCGAGCACCGTGACCTGTCCGTCCACGCGCGCGCTCACCACCACTGGCTCTGATGCGCAGAACGACGTCGTGAGCGTCCGCTGGAAGGTCGATGGGGTGTTGCTTGCCGCGGGCGTCACGTCGATGCCGTTCACGCGGGCGCATACCCTGCAGGCGATCGTTCGCGACAGCCGTGGTGCCACCAAGACCTTGACCAAGTCCGTCACTTGCAACTGAACGCGAGGCCAGGGCGCGCCTTAGGACGCTAGCGCAGGTCCTCGGACTCGGCGACCCTGCACTCGAACGCCGGATCGAGCGCAACCCGAACCAAGCCTCGCGCCAGCGTCGCCGCATCGGTCGACCGATACCGATCGCGGAGGCGTCGGCCACCGAGCATCCCGGCGACCGCCAGCAGCCCGTCACCGACGCCAGCGCCGATACGCTCGAGCGGCCGCGACTCATCACGATCGCTACCCGTGATGAACGAGGGCCGTGCGATCGTCCACGGCAGCTTGCTGTCACGCAGCGCAGCTTCGCTCCGCGCTCGCGCGGCCGCATAGGCACTGGACGCGTCCGCCCGCACGCCTGCCGCCGACAGGTACACCAGGCGCGGTGGCACCGCGCAGGCCTGCGCCCCATCGATCAACCACTTGGTCAACCCGTAGTCGATCCGCGCATACGCCTGCTGCGCGGCCATGCCCTCGCTGCGTGCGCGTGCGCGCGTGGTGCCGAGCAGCGCAAACACCAGCGTCGGTGCGACCCTCTGCAGCGTCTCGCTGATCGCCTCGGCCTCCCAGGGGGTGTTGTCGATTTCGGCACCCAGCCGTTCGAATCGGTCGCGATACTCGTCCTTGCGCGGCGAGTCGGCGCGGACGTGGGCGACAGTCGCGATGCCCTGGGCCCGCAGCGTGTCGACCACGGCGCGCCCGGTGTACCCGGTGGCGCCGGCGACGAACGCCCGGACTGTGCGGTCGGTGGCCAAGCGCGGCGCAGCGTACCACCAGTGGGCTCGCTCGCTCGCCACCGGGCGGGTTTGCTAGCGGCGGACAATCCCACCTACCCTGGCCCTCGAACCGCATGGACGTCGCTCGCCACCGGGTCCTTTGGCTCGCATTCACGGCTGTCCAGGCCAGCTGCGGGACCAAGCTGGTCATCCCCGAGGAGCCGACCACGCCACAGGTCGCGAGCCCCGGAGTGCCCGTACCGTTCGCGAACGCCGGGCCAAGCGACGTGCCGACGACAGCCCCGCCGCCAGGCATCTCCCGCGTGATCGATGCCGTCGATCCGAGCCGCATCCGCCAGGATGTCGACCGGCTCGCCGCCTTCGGCACCCGCCACACGCTCTCGGAGACCGCCAGCGCCACGCGGGGTATCGGCGCGGCCCGCGAGTGGATCGCCTCCCGGCTGCGCGACGCTGCCGTCCCGCGCTCGGGGATCTTGCCCTTGCAAGTCGCATTCGATAGCCACCGGGTGAGTGCCGATGGTCGTCGCGTGACTCGTGACGTCGACGTCGTCAACGTGGTCGCGACCCTACCGGGCGTGGCCGAAAGTGCGGCCTCACGCCACTACTATGTCGTCGCGCACTACGACTCGCGCGCCAGTGATCCGAACGACGCCACCGGTGACGCACCGGGTGCCAACGACGATGGCTCGGGTGTCGCGGTGCTGCTCGAGCTCGCTCGCATCCTCGCACCGCGACGGCTCGATGCCACGGTGGTTTTGCTCGCGACCAGTGGAGAAGAACAAGGACTGCTGGGCGCGCGGGGCCACGCGAAAGCCCTCGTCGACGCCGCGGTCGACGTCCGCGCGGTGTTGAGTTTCGACATCGTCGGCGATCCGCGGATGCCGGCGGGGCCGCCACGACCCGACGGGATTCGGCTCTTCTCCGAGGGTTTGCCCGCCAACCTCGAGCAGACGGCCACGGTGCGCATGCTCGGCGGTGAGAGCGACTCGCCTTCACGAGAACTCGCGCGCCACGTCGGCACCCTCGCCCTCTGGCACGGCGCCGAGGTCCAGCCGACGCTGGTCTTCCGTCCGGATCGCTTTTTGCGGGGAGGCGATCACACGGCGTTCAACGAGCTGGGGATCGCGGCGGTGCGCTTCACCGAATTCGGCGAGAACTACGATCGCCAGCACCAGGATCCGCGCAGCGAAGACGAGCACGACTTCGGCGACGTTCCGCAGTTCGTCGACGCCGAGTATGTGGCCGGCGTGACCCGGCTGGCCGCGATCGCGATCCTCCATCTCGCGAATGCGCCCGCGGCCCCGAAGCACGCCCGCATCGTCGCGCTCGCGCTCGCGCATGACACCGCGCTGCGCTGGAGTCCGGCCCCTGACCAGGACGTCGCCGGCTACGAGGTGGTGTGGCGCGCGACCACGTCGGGCCTCTGGGAGCACGTCCAAGACGTCGGCGCGGTCACGAGCGTCACGCTGCCGTGGCACAAGGACGAGCACTTCTTCGGGATTCGCAGCTATGACGCCGATGGCTACCGCAGCGAGGTGGCGTTTTGTGACGTCGAGCGCTCACCGGGGTAGTCAACGATCACGCGGCACGCTCGCGGCGAGCGCAAACGCGGCGGCGAGCGTGCCATGCAGCCACAGGCCCGGCGCGGACTCGCGGCCGAACCACTGCAGCTCCAGCCAGGCGAACAAACCGACCACCAGCAGTGCACCCCAGCGCACGAAGAAGCCGGTGTCGCGGCGATGGGCAGGCACACTGGGGCTGGCGACGCGATAGCCAAAGAACAGCGCCGAGACCAGCGCGAACCCGATGATCGCCAGCGGCGCACGCACGTCGTCGCTCTTGTCCAGGCCGTGCAGGACGAGCAGCCCCACGAGCACGACCTCGGTCTGCAACAGCGTCACCCAGGCCCGCACCGCACCCGCGGCATAGGATCCACCGGTGCGCGACGCGAACGCCACCGCGAGCGCGAAGGCCTGCGGCGCCGCGAAGACCACGGCGAACAGCAGACCCGATAACCAGTCCTTCGCGAACAGCTTGCGGATCTCGCCCAGCAGCGTGCCGTCGTCATCTGCGACGACCGGCAGCGCCACGGTGGCGGCGAGCGCCGCCGCCATGATCGAGACGCGCCAAGGCAACCTCGCAGCACCGAGTCCGGCAGTCATCCACAGATCGTACGCCCGCGCGTGTGCACGCGCGAGCGTCCTGCCAACTGGGCTCTAGTCGACGGGAACCGCCGGTACGATGGCCGACGAGCCTTTGGTGCCGGGGTGGCGAGCGCGCCACGCCGCCACGTCGCGGCTACGAATCTCCGCGAGTTCCCCGCCGCGCTTTTGCACGTTCTCGAAGGCGTTCGAGAGCGCCTCGGCGGGCCTGCGATCGGACAGCGCTTTGACGGCGACCAGCGAGCTGAACAGCGCCCCCGCAAAGCCGCCCTTGGCCCGCACGAACAAGCCACCGCGCACGAGCATCCCGGGAACCTGCTCGGTCACGTTGCCGGCGAACGCTCCCCACGGCGCCACCGCGGCCGTCCAGGCGGCGATCTCGGCAGCGTTCTCGAGGTCCTCCAGGCGCGACACCTCGGGCTCGGCCCGCTGGAGCTCGCGGAGCTTGGCCTTGTATGCCTTCGATGGAGGGACCTTCGCCGCCTCGGGATCCTGCTCGGTCGCTACCCCGGCGA
>CANLQR010000390.1 GCA_947492135.1 Deltaproteobacteria bacterium
TGCTTCAGGATGCGCCCGATGTTGCTTCGGGCGGGAGCGTCGAGACCAACGTGGAGCCCTGCCTTGACGGGGGGGAGCTGCCGGATGGTGAGGACGTTTGTTTCGAGTCGCTGGTCGACGCCGACTTGTCGGAGTTCTGCGCGACGGAAGGGTGGAACCTCGAGTTCCGTCTCGTGCGTCGCGACGGTGTACCAGCGCCGGGCGGCACGTCGGTCGCCGCCACCTGCCAGCTGACGCAGAACAAGCAGATCGACTGTCCGAATCTCCCGTAGGCAGCGGTCGGCGAGACGTCAGTGGCCACCAAGTGCCTCCCGCCAAGCGGGGGGCACTTTTGCGTGGTGCGTCGCAGAGTTTTCGGTCGTTGCGCCTCAAAAACGAACGCTGACGCGGATTCCGGTCTGCAGATACACGGGGAACACGGACGGCGCCGACAGCAAGGCGAAGTACCGCACCATCGCAGCGACGCCCCAGCGATCGTTCAGCCTGACCTCGATGCCCGCGCCCGCGTGAACGCGGGGAACCACGCCCTGGCGGCACATGTTTTCCTGGGTTGCGCACACCAGGCCAACGTCGCAGCCTCCGCCCGCCAGGCAAACTCCGCCGCGTTGACCGTCCATCGCGGATCGCGGTGGGCGGATGATCGTACCGCCGAGGCCGGCCTCGAGGATCGGGCGCGCACGGCCGATGTCCATCGCGAACACGACCGCGCCACCCAGATCGAGCGTATGCAGGGTGCCTCGACGCGCGATGAGGGTCGGGGCGTCGTCGTCGGGGTTGTCGTACTCGTCCTCGACCCGGTGACCGGTGTACGACGCACTCAAACGCAGGCTGACCGGCGAGACGATCTCGACGTCGAGGTCGGTGCCGATTCCGCCGCCGCGGATCGGTCGCAGCGGACGACCGAGGAAAGCCATGCGGTAGCTGGCGAACAGCGGCGTGAGCGACAGTGCCACCCGGCGACGCGACGAGGCGTGGTCCGCCCAGTTACCGTCCCACCTGCGCCGATCGTCGGCGGGCTGCCCGCCCGGCGCCCGCATGTGCGGGGTCGCCACCTCCGGATCGACCGGGCGAGGCGGCGTCGCGGGGCCGCGCGCCCAGACGTCGGTGGGCGCCACCGCGCACGCGAGCGCCACCGCCCAGGAAACGGTGCCGCCAGGGCGCCAAATACGCCGATTCTGCACGTGCCGCAGTATATCCTGGCATTGCCGTGGACATGGAACGAGTGGGTACGGTACGAACGCGGACGCTGGAGTTTGGCTGCCTGTGACCGACGAGAAGCGCAACGACGACGAAGAGCCCAAGGCTGACGCGGGTACTGCCGCGCCTGAGCGCATGGACCTGCCCAAGTGGACCCGCGCCCGGGTCAAGCGCGTTCAGCCCGAGTCGGCGGGCGAGTCTCCCGATGCCTTTCAGCAAGGCGTACGCGACGCGGGCCGGACCGCGGTCCGCCGCGTCCCTCTGGTTGCCGTCGTTGTGGCACTGCTTGCCGCCTCCGTGGCCGGTGGCATCTGGTGGACGCGCTCGCGCGCTGAGGACAAAGCCGAAGGCACGCGACTGCTGGCGCAGCCGGTGGCGTGGCGCTCACGCGGTCGCATCATCGACGTCGACCTCGTCATGAAGGGGCGCACGCGGCCACCACCGATCCCGATCGCCCGTGACCAGGTCGAACTCGACCGCAACGTCGACACCGCGATGGCTGCGCTCGAGGGCAGCGGGCATGACAAGGCTGCCGCGCTCGGGTTGCTCGTGCGCGGTGCAACGCAGATGGAGCGGGGCGACTTCGTCGCCGCCCAGGCCGCGTACGACGAGTTCTTGGTGAAGGCCGGCAGTGGCCACGAGCTGGCCTTCGCGGCGCTCGAGGGCACAGCACTCGCTCGAGAGGCCCAGGGCGATCTCGACGGGGCCACAGCGCAGCTCGACAAGCTTACGGGCGCGGTCGGAGATTTTTACCGCGACCAGGCGCTGTGGCACAAAGCCCGTCTGCTCGAGCGTCTCGGCCGCGGCGACGATGCGCTCGCGGTCTACAAGCAGTACGCAACGGAGTATCCGCTGGACAAAGCGTCGCTCGCCCGCGCGCAGGTGCGTGAACGATTGACCGAACTCGATCCTTCGCTGGTTCCGGCGGATCCCGACGAACCCATGCCAGGCCTGTCGAGCCTGCTCGGGCCGTGAAACCAATGCGTCGCGGCGAACAGCGGCTTGCGAGTACGCTTGGAGCCGCGCTGCTCGGGTTGAGCACGATCGCTTGCACCCGAGGTGACGAGCCGCCGCCGATCTACCCCGATGCTTCCGACGGAGCCCGCGAGTTCGGCATCGTCGAGTTGATGCGACCGATCACCGTGCCGGACAACTTCGTGCTGCGCCCCGATGAGGCCGGGGCCGTCGGCGTCGATCCGCTGCGCGGGCTGGTCTATGTCGGAAGCCGCGAGGGAACTCTGTTGGCGATCGATGCTGTCACTGGCGACGTGCGCTGGGAACGGGCGCTGGCCGGTCCGGTTTCGAGTCCGCCGGTGCTCGCCACCGACGACGAGCAGGAGACGCTATTCGTCGGCAGCGACAACGGTGAGTTCCACGCCTTCGATCCCGACACCCAGGCCGAACGCTGGCGCTACGCGACCGATGGCCGCATCCGCAACCGTGCGCTGGTGGTCGACGGCGTGGTGTATCTGGTCAATTCCCGAGATCAGGTCTTCGCCCTCGACTCGCATAGCGGCAAGTGGCGCTGGCAGTACGAGCAAGAACTCCAGACGGACTTCACCGTCCACGGGCATGCGGGGCTGACCTTTGTGCCGCCCGCTGATCCCACTGCGGGGGAGCAAGGCCGGCTGTTCGCGTGTTTTGACAACGGCAAGGTCGCCGCACTGTCGGCGGGTTCGGGTGAAGCGCTGTGGCTCGCCTCCGTCGCGCCGACCGAGGCCGGCAACTTTGCCGACTGCGACACCACTCCCTTGCTCGATGCCGCGGGTGCCAAGCTCTACGTTGCCGGGCAATCCACTGGCGTCTACGCGCTGGGGCCCGACGATGGTGCGGTGATCTGGCAGTTCCCCGCGCAGGGAGTCGGCTCGGTGGTTGAAGGACCCGGCGGGATCCTGGTGGCAGTGTCCTCGCTGGAGGGCGTGATTGCTCTCGATCACCAGGGGCGGTCGCTGTGGCGCACCCAGCTCGATCCCGGCAGCCTCGGCGAGCCGGTGATCGTCGGCGACACGCTCATCCTCACCCACGCCGACATCGGCCTGGTCGTGCTCGACGTGCCGACCGGCGCGCTCTTGGGCCGCATCTCGACGGGCAGCGGTATGTCAGGCACGCCCGTGTTCGATCCGGCGACCGGACGCGTCTACGCGATCACCAATCGCGGAACCCTGGTCGGCGTACGCCTCATCGATCCGTGAGAACACCGGTGTTCCCCTCGAAGAGTCGCACCATGCGATGAAGGTGGTCGCCTTCTTCGCGGGTGCGGACCTGGAAACGGACACCGAAACCGACGGCGCTGCCGGAGCGCTGGATCCAGGTGACCACTGCGGCGAGTCGCAGGGGCAGGGAAGCCCCTTCGCCCTCGAGCTCCACCTCGACCAGCGAGCCAACCACGGGATGGATATGGCTCAAGATGAACGCACCACCACGACTGAGATCATGGGCGCGCGTACTCTGGCGCAGTTCTCCGCTGCGCCACTTGACGCGAGCGTCGACTGGGATCCGTCGGTGCGCGCGTGCAGAAGGCGACCGCTGTCCGCCCAGCACGCCTTGCACATAGGCGATCTGTGCGCCCGCGCAGCGGTCGAACGCCACCACGATCGTCGGCGGCGCACCTGAACTGCTGGGCACCGTAGCGGTGACCCGACCTTCGAGTTCGACCTCGTCGACCATCGCGCCGAAGCTGATCTCGACGTAGATGCGGTCGCCTTCTTCGACGGCCTCGCGGCAGGGGATCCGCAGGCGCGCCACCTCGTTGGCGGCCTCGGGGGGGCCGAGTCGCTCGGACAACCGCTGGTCGGCCCGCAGGCGAAGTCGCCGCGGCGCTCGTGCCTCGTCGCCGACGCGCAGCAGGGTCACGCTCGAGCGGGACGTCATGCCCCGATCATATCGCACGACTCCGCCATCGGGCGCCTGTCGCCTGGCAGAGCCAACGCACACGTCACTCCGGCCCGCTGCGACGTTGAGGCGGGAGTGCCGGAGGTCACGCGATCGCGGCGCGCAGCGCGTCTACGTGCCCAGGAACTCGAACGGGTGACACCGTGTGCTCAATTTCGCCTGTCGGCCCAACCACGAAGGTGCTGCGAATGACGCCGATGGAGGTGCGCCCATAGAGCGTCTTGTTGCCCACCACACCGAACGACGCGGCGACCGTGTTGCCGGGATCCGACAGCAGCGTGAACGGGAGTTGCTGCTTGTCGCGAAACGATCGGTGGCTTGCCAGCGAGTCGGCCGACACGCCGAAGATTCTGATGCCCGCTCGCGCGAACGCATCGTGCCGATCGCGGAAGTCACAGGCCTCGGTCGTACATCCGGGCGTGTTGTCTCGGGGATAGAAATAGATCACGAAACGCTGACCTCGTAGACTCGCGAGCGACCACGTCTGACCGTCGTCGCCCGCGAGTTGAAATGCAGGTGCAGGTTGTCCGGGGCGCCGTGCACCGGTAGCGGATGCCGAAGCACCGCTGCCCGTGCTCGCGCGGGGCGCCTTTGCGGACGAGTGTCGCTTCGCCGAGCCGCGCGATGTCATCGCGGGCCGAGATGCAGCCTTGCGGGTGACTGGCTTCGACGAAGCGTTGGTAGGGCCATCGTCGTCGTCGTCGGCGCTGTCGTCGTCGCCACCGTCGTCGGTCGCGTACGCTTTGGCTGCGCCTGCGATCGCACCGCTGGCCTTGGCGCGGGCTTTCTTCGCACGCGGGACTTTTGCTGCGGTCGTCGATCCGTAGGACGGCTCGGTATAGGCCCCGGTCGCGTCGGCGATCGAAGCGGAAGCCGCCGCGCCCCGAGGTGCCTTTGCTGCTTTTTTCGCTGTCTTGGGCGCGCTCACGCTAGCGTCGGCCGCGGGCTTAGCTGCCTTCGCGGGCTTAGCTGCCTTCGCGGGCTTAGCTGCCTTCGCCGCTTCCGCCGGCTTTGCAGCCGCCTGCTCAGGCTTCGCGGCCTTCGCAGGTTTCGCAACGGCCTTCGCAGGCTTCGCGGCCTTCGCAGGCTTCGCGGCCTTCGCAGGCTTCGCGGCCTTCGCAGGCTTCGCAGCCTTCGCCGGCTTCGCGGCCTTCGCCGGCTTCGCAGCCTTCGAGGCCTTCGCAGGCTTCGCGGCCTTCGCAGGCTTCGCGGCCTTCGCAGGCTTCGACGCCTTCGCTGCCTTCGCCGGCTTCGCGGCCTTCGCTGCCTTCGCCGGCTTCGCGGCCTTCGCAGGCTTCGCGGCCTTCGCAGGCTTCGACGCCTTCGCGGCTTTCTACCCCGAAGGCTTCACGGCCTTGGGAGTTGCTGATGCAGTCGCTGGTTCCGGCGCAGCGGCTGCCTTGGCCGCGCGTTTCGCCGGCGCGGGTTTGGATGATGCACGGGAGGGGGCAGGCGCAGCCGGTGCCGCTTTGCCCCGCTTCGCATTCGAGGTGGTGGCCATGTTTTCTTTTCGCTCCTGGGCAGCAATGCGCCAGTTGGTATGAGCGTGCCACGTTCGTCTGCGGGGCGACAAGCGCGACCGTGCAATCTCGGATGGATCTTCGATCGCACGCGATCTCGTGCGGCCGCGTCTTCGGTCCGTGCCGATGCACCGATGCGCGTCGGTCGTCCTCGCTGCAACGGCGTCAGCCGAAACGGTGTCGCGGCGATCGCTGGACGAACTTCGCAGGACCAGACCGATCCTGAAGTCGGACGCTTGGCAGCAGATCTCGACGGACCCAAGGGGCTATGCGCAGTGGTTGCCGGCGGGCGGACACCGCTGCGCAGGGTCCGGCGCGGCCGGGGTGCGGACACCGAGGGGCATTTCGCGGGACGTCGGGCGCGGTCGCGAAGGGCCGGCGCCCGGGTGGAAACCGGACGCTCGCCGTCGACCCGGCCGGCCGGGTGTTTCCGTCGGCCCGCGCAGAGCCTCGTCGGCGCTGCTGGACGATCGTCGCGCCGCTGGCTAAAGTGGCCCGCCGTCGATGCTCGCGTGCATTTCGAACGGCAAACGGTGGAGGTCGACGAACGCATGCCCCGAGCCACTCGGTTCTTTCTGTCTGCCTCGCTCCTGCTGAGCGCCACTTTCGCGTGCGACCAGGGGGGCCAATCCGTGGCGGAGGCCCTCAACTCGAAGGCCCCCGACGCACCGCCCGATTTCAAGGCCAACCCCAAGCCTCGACCAGAAGATCTCAAGCCGCCCTCCGAAGCGGAGTTCGCCGCGTGGGACCGCAAAGACCCCGAGGGTGAGAAGCACCTCTACAAGTGGGACAAGGCGAACGGGGATCGGATGCTGGGCTATTGGGAGCAACTCCAGTGCTTTCGCGAGAAAGTGATGGAAGAGGGGCAAAAGGCCTTTGGGACCGAGCCGGGAAGCCCCGCCGAGGAGCAGTGGTTTCAGTTCAAGCGCGGGTATGTCGTCCACCTCGACGGCTGGCAAATGCGCTTGTTCGCGCTCGAGCCTCGGGTCCAGGAGAAGTCGAAGTTCATCGGCAACATCCTCGAGGGCCACGAGTCGGTGATGAACAACTACCCCAAGGCCTACAACGAGGGCGACAAGACCGAGCTCGAGAAGGTCGAGGCCCACTGGACCATCGTCGAGCAGAAGATGAAGAAGTACGCGAAGAACCTCGGGCTCGAGTGGATCGATCGCGATCCCAACGACCCAAAGCAGGTCGAGGCCCACGCCAAGGTCTGCGAGCTCGCCTTCACGCCGCCTGATCGTTCGGGCAAGGCGAAGAAGGGCAAGAAGAAGGGCCCCATCTAGCCAAGCTGCGGCCCCGACGCGGTTCCCGGGCCGCGGGCGCTGCGTGGTCCGACCTTGGGCGCTCGGGCTCGAGGTTTCGGGCTCGCTTTGGGGGAGTGGAACACGGGGCGCGTGCGAGGTGTGCTAGGGTCCGGTGGTGGCTCCCGAGCCTGTGCAGCCCGAGAGGGTGCTCGCAGACCTCAGCAACGAGCTGATGTCGCCGTATTGTCCGGGCCGAACGATCTCGAGCTGCCCGTCCGGGCAAGCCCGCAAGCTCGAGGACGACATCTTGGCGCAGGCTCAGGCCGGCAAGACTCGGCAGGAGATCGAGCAGACCCTCGTCGAGAGGTTTGGTCCGCAGATCATCGGGTATGCCCCTCAGCCCGTCGTGCTCTACGGGGCCGCGGCAGCGGGTTTTGCGGGACTGCTGCTATTGGTCTGGGCGGGCAAGCGTTGGCGACGGCGCTCGGTCGGGATGGTCGCCGCTGGGGCTGCGCCAGTCGTCGGGGGCCTGAGCGCGCGCGATCGTGGCCGTCTCGACGACGCGCTCGACGAAGTCGACGAGTTCTGATCGAAGTTTCCGCGGTCGGAAGCCTCCGGGGGCTTGGCAGCTTGGCCTGGGCGCGGTAAGCGATCGCACGTGTTGCGCGTTGTGGTGCATGAAAAAGGGGGCCGCACTCAGCGGTTCAACTTCGAGAGCG
>CANLQR010000391.1 GCA_947492135.1 Deltaproteobacteria bacterium
GAAGCGCTGTTCGGGGACCGTCCGTTCGAGGGCGACACCTTGTCGGATCTCCATGACGCCAAGTGCGCTGGCGTGGTGAGGCGGCCGACCAAATCCTTGCGTTCGGTACCCGTAGCCCTGCGGCGGACTCTGGCGCGCGGCCTCAGACCCAATCCCGACGATCGCTGGCCGTCGATGACTGCGTTGTTGCTCGCGATCGAGGGCACCCAGACGCGCAGGCGCTGGCCATGGATCGCGGCGGGACTCGTGGCGACCAGCGCGACTGCGGGCGTCGTGGTGGCGAGCGCTCGCGTCGATTGTGAGCCGGCGGCGGTCTTCGCCGAGACCTGGAACGAAGACGAGCGAGCGCGACTTGCCGCGCGGTTCCACAGCAGCAGCCTCGCGGATGCCTCACTCGTGGGTGAGCGGGTCGTCAAGGACATCGAGCGATGGGCGGATGGCTGGGCACATGCCTATCGAGACGCCTGCACCGCGACCGACGGCGAAGGAACCGACGACGAACGGGTTCTCGACGCGCGCATGAGCTGCCTGCGTCGACATCAGAGTGCGCTCGGCAGCTTGACCTCGCTGTGGCTCGAAGGCGACGACAAGGTGCTCGCCGAGGCTGGTCGAGCGGTCGCTGGGCTGCCGCGCGTCGAGGACTGCTCGGCAATCGACGCGCTGGACCCCGCGTTTTCGCTGCCGAGCGATCCCCACCTTGCCGAGCAGGTTCACGCGCTGCAGCGACGCCTCGGTGAGGCCGACGCTCTGGAGGCGGCCGGTCAGTACACCACCGCACTGGCCCTGGCACGCGAGATCCTGGCGTCGACCGAGCCGCTCGACTATCTGCCGGTGAAACTCGATGCGCAGCTCAGCGTCGGGCGGATCCTCGCGCACATGCCCGATGTCGATCAGGCCGCCGTGGTCCTCGAGGAGGCCGTACATGGTGCTGCGGCCATCGGATATCGCAGCCTCGAAGTCCGGGCCGCGACTGCGTTGTTGTATGTCGTCGGCCACAACCTCGAGCGCGACGAAGAGGGTCAGCGGTGGGGCCGCCACGCCCTGGCGAGCTACGCCGCCGGTAACCTCGACGAGACCCACCGGGCCACGATCCTCAACAACCTCGCGAGCGTGCACTTCGCGTTCGGCCGCCTCGACGAAGCCCTGGCGATGCTGGAGGAGGCTAGCGAGATCCGTATGCGGACGCTGGGGCCCCTGCATCACGAGACCGGCGTCGTGCTGGCCAATCGCGCCGCCGCACTCGTCCAGGCCGGGCGACTCGAGGAGGCCAAGATCGAGTACCCGCGCGTCATCGAGATCTGGGAGGCGACGCTGGGTCCGGGGCACCCGACCGTCGCGACCGCGCTCAATGGACTTGCGGCGATTCACGAACGTGAGCGCAACTTCGACGCCGCGATTCCGCTGGTCGAACGCGCGATCGAGATCCGCCGCACGTCGCTACCGCCGGGCCATCCCGAGCTCGCGACTGCCCTCGAGACCCTGGGCTCGCTGCACCTGTACGGCAATCACTACGACGCCGCCGAGCGCCTGTTCGACGAATCCCTGCGGATCCGCGAGGCGGCACTCCCCCCCGGACACCTGCACTTCGGTAGCTCGTATACCAACGGGGCGATGCTCGCCGAACGCCGGGGTGACCACGCGAAAGCCTTGTCGTTGGCACGCGCGGCCGCCACGATCTTCGAGGCGAAGCTCGGCCCCACTCACCCGTACCTCGCCTACCCGCTGACCTCATGGGGGAACTCGGCGTTTGCGATGGGTGAGCTGCGTGACGCCACGACTCAGCTCGAGCGCGCGCTGAAGATCCGTACCGACCACCAGACCACGCCAGCGGAGCTCGCGGCGACCGAGTTCGGCCTCGCGCGCGCGGTGGCCGTCGACGGCGATCGGGCCCGCGCAACCCGGCTTGCGAACGCAGCGCTGGCCCGCGTCGCCGGCCCCGAGTCGGTCGACCCCGACCTGTTGCGAGCCCTCGAAGTCTGGCTCGCCGCCCAGTAACGCGCGCTGCACTCGGCCCCGACCGGCGCTTTTACGCCGAGAATCCTCGGCGGCGCCGTGGACAGGCCGCACTTGCTGTCGCATGAACGTTGGCAGCGAGCCAGACGATGACCACGTCCCTGCTGCTCGTCTACCTCGCGCTGCTGATCGCGGTCACCCGTATGGCGCCGAGGATCGTCGCGAATCCGGCGGTACAACGGCTGCGCGTGCTGTTTCCGTCGTGGCGATTCTTCGACGTGCCGGGCGACGTTCCCCAGCTCTCGGTCCGCTGGGGTCGCGACCCGGCCCAGCTCGGGACGTGGCGCCCGGTGGCCTCGCGGCCACGCCGACGACCACAAATGCTCGCCTACAACCCGTCGGGCAACCTCGCACTGGCGCATGCAAGCTTGCTGCACGCGCTGGTCGACGCCGTCGAGACCGCCTGCGTCGACGAGTCTCGGTCACCACACCTCGACGGCGCCGAACAGCTCGCCCAATCCGTACCGTACAGGCTGACCAGTCGGCTCGCCCGCGAGCACGTGCTGCGCTCGGCACCCGAGGCCAGCGGAGTGCGCTTCCAGTTCAGGCTCGTCCTCGCGGCCGACGGCGGGACCGGCGAGCACCACGAGTTGCTGCTCTCCGAGGTCGAGGCGTGCTGACGCTATTTTCCACCCCGCCGACGGCGATCGAGGCGATGACCTGGGCGATCGCCTTCGCGGTCGTGCAACAAACGCTGGAACTGCTCGCATTGCGGTCGGCCATGGCCGACCAAGGGGTTTGGGCGTGGCCGATCCTGCGCCGCGAGTTCGCCGGCGGATCACGGTTGCAGCAGGCCGTCACCGATGGCCTGCTGCGCTACCCCAACATCCTCGGCGTGCTCGTGATTCGCCTGGGCGCCGCACTGCTGGTGTTCGTCGCCCCGCCGCTGCCCTGCCTGCTCATCATGCTGGCGACCACCTTGCTGATCTCCATCCGCTGGCGAGGGACCTTCAACGGCGGCAGCGACTCGATGACGATGATCATACTGTCCGCGCTGACGATCGCCGCAGCGTTCGGCGACTGCAATCCCATGGTGGGACTCGCATGTGTCTGGTACGTCGCGCTGGCTGCGGTCAACTCCTATGCCCTGGCGGGTTTCGCAAAGCTGCGGGAAAGCACCTGGCGGTCCGGTGCGGCCCTGGGCGTCTTCGTGAACACCTCGGTCCACGGACCGCTCGCGCGCGGCCGATCAGTGCTCGGACGGCGGGTGCCGGCGCGGGTGATCTCATGGGTCGTCTTGGCACTCGAGTGCGGGTTCCCGCTGGTGCTCGTGGATCCTGCGTGGTGCTACGGGTTCATCACGCTCGCCCTCGCGTTCCACATCGCCAACGCCTACGTATTCGGACTCGATCGTTTCTTGTTCGTGTGGGTCGCCACGTATCCGGCGCTGCTGTGCTGCAGCGGCTCGGGGCTACCGGGGGCCGGCTAGGAGCCTGACCCCGTAAGGGGTCTGGCTCCTGGGTGCCCGCGCCCATGCCCGCGCCCGTGCCCGCGCAGCAACCACGCGGCTCGCGAGTGGTCGCGAGATTCCTCCTCCGCGGTCGCGACCGGGCAAGGCCGGGCCCCTCGAGTGGCAGTGGTGAACATCGCTCGAGATCGGTAATGTGTTGGGGTGCAGTACGGACTTCGTGGGCAACAGCTGGGCATCGCTCTGTCACTGGGGCTCGGGGGATGCGACGACAACGGTGCGGGCGTCGAGGTGATGAACCCGCTGACCAATCCGCAGGATGGACCGCGCGCGGGCAACCCCGACGGCGCCTGCGAAATCCCGGCCGAGGCCGGGCTTGCCGACACCTCGATGCCGCGCACCATCGTGGGCACCGGGACCGCCCAGAGCTGCACCGCGGACGCGTTTGTCGCCGCGGTCGCGGCCGGCGGGGTGATCACGTTCGACTGTGGTCCCGACCCGGTGACGATCACGCTCGATCGCCCGGCCAAGATCGTCAACGACACCGGTCCTGAGATCGTCATCGATGGCGGCGGCCTCGTCACGCTCAGTGGTGCCGGCAAGACGCGCATCCTGTACATGAACACGTGTGATCAGGCCCAGGTGTGGACGACGCCGAACTGCAACAACCAGGACCACCCCCGGCTCACCGTGCAGAACCTGACGATGATTGATGGCAACTCATCGGGCGAGACGGAATTCGACGGTGGCGGCGCCATCTGGGTGCGCGGCGGACGGTTCAAGCTGGTCAACACCCGATTCTTCAACAACCGATGCGCCGACGAAGGGCCCGACGTCGGGGGCGCGGCGGTGCGCGTACTCGATCAGTACGAGGACCAAGAGGTCTACGTGGTCAACAGCACGTTCGGCGGCGCCGACGGCTTCGGCAACAGCGGATCGAACGGCGGCGGGCTGAGCAGCATCGGCGTGTCGTGGACGATCATCAACAGCTTGTTCTCGCACAACAGCGCGGTAGGCGTCGGAGCGAACCCTGCGATGCCCGGGACTCCTGGTGGCGGCAGCGGTGGTGCGATCTACAACGACGGCAACACCATGACCCTGTCGATCTGCGGCACGCGGATCGAGGACAACCGGGTGAACGCGCACGGTAGCGCGATCTTTTTCGTGACCAACGATCGCACCGGGAACGTCGTCATCGATCGTTCGGTCATCACCCGCAACACCGGCGGCACCTGGTACGACACGTATCCGCAGATCTCGAGCCACGGCGACACGCCGATCGACGTGACCGATTCGGTGATCGAGTAGGGCGAGTAGGCCGCGAACGCAGCCTGCCAGCGCACGCGCGGACCGTCGGGGGTCAGGAGCCTCGCGAACCTGGCCCGGTTCGCGCCTGCTCGACGCACGGTGTTTTCATTTCGAGCCTCGCGCGTCCCGAGCGCCCGCCGATGCCTGCGGGCGTGAAACCGCAACACCGCCACCGTTGTTCGACTCGTGTCTCATTGGTCCTGCTCGGTCTGGGAGGTTGTTCGTCACCGCCAGAAACCGGCTCCGGTTTCGGCGGCTCGGGTGACTCCGGGGATTCGGCGCACTCGGGCGACCCCGGACTCGACGGGTCGAGCGACGGATCGAGCGCGACGCCCATGGATCCCTGGGGCTCGGCAGACGGCTCCGGCCCGACCTCTGCCACGGATCCGCCAGGGGAGTCGGGTGCTGATACCGAGGACACCGACACCAGCAGCGCCGACGATCCTGCAGGCGTCGCGTGTGGCTGCACCCCGGCCGAGGCGTTCCCCAACGTGTGGATCGCCAACGATGTCGGCGGAACGGTGAGCAAGATCGACGCCGAGACGATGGAGATTCGCGGACGATTCGTGACGAGAGCCGACGGCCTCGGTCGCCCGGTTTCGACCGCCGTCAGCATCGACGGCAGTGCCGTGGCGGTCTCGAATTTCGCCGGCGGGCTGCTCAAGATCTGGGCCCGTCCCGACCTGTGCGACGCCAATCTCAACACGCTGGCGGGCTTGCAGACCTCGGTCAACGGGGCTCCCATGGCCTGGGGCACGGACGAGTGCGTCGACTGGTATGCGCCGCTGGGCTTCACCTCGCAGGTCGCCCTCGCTTGGGGACCCGGAGACCTCGATCCCATGACCTGCGAATACGTCGACCAGGTCGTCTGGACCGCCGGGTGCTTCACGAACTCAGACGCCTCGGCCACCGTCGTGCGCGTGAACGGTGATGATGGCAGCCCACTGGGCGACACCGTCCTCAGCGGATTTCCCTGCGACGAGGGCACCCCGACACTGGGGGCGGTGGATCGCGACGGTGGCTTCTGGCTGGCGAACACCACGCCTGGCAACGAGCGCCTCGCGCGGGTCTCGGCCCAAGGCAACCTGACGCTGTTCGAGGTTCCGCCGCTGGTCCCGGCCGGCATCGCGATCGACGCCGAAGGCATGGTGTGGCTGTCGGCGAACAACGGTAGTGGACCCACGACCGCGGCTCGCTTCGACCCGATGAGCTTTGTCTGGACGTTCGCGGACAACCTCGTCGCGCGCGGAAACTCAGGCCTGGTCGAGGACGACTATGGCCACATGTGGCTGAGCTATGCGACCCATCCCCAGGGTGCGGTGGGTACGGCGTGGGGAGGTGCCACGTATGTCGACACCGAGACGCTGCACGTCGGTCCGCCAGCCTCCCTTGGATGCGCGGCCGGGCACTGCACCGGTATCTCGATCGACTTCGCCGGGCGGGTGTGGTCGACCTCGGCGGTCGACGGCCGGGTGTATCGCTACGATCCCGAGTCGAGTGCGGTCGCAACCATCGAAGACATCCAAGTGTCGCCCTACAGCTCCGACCTCAGTGGGTGGGCACTGCACAACGCTGCGTGCCCAGGCAACTGAACCGCGGGCAGAAAAAGGCCGGGGGCGCCGCGGGCAAATCGATCGGTCACCCCCGCCGGTCGGCGGGGAACAGATCGGTTCGTGCCGACACGCAGATCGCCGTCACTGCCGGGTGGGCAATCCGACGCTGCACGGTGATCGCGTAGAATCTCTCGACGATCTCGTCGGTGCGGCCGACGATCGCCACATCGTACTGGCGCACGATGGCGTCCTCGATCACGCTGGGACCCACGAACACCCCGCGCCCGGCCTGACCGAACACCTTGAGCAGCGCGCTGTCGTCGAACTCCGCGACGATCTTTGGGCTGACATCGACCCGAGCGAACCACCGCTCGAGCTCGCGGCGGAGCAGGCTCGGGGCCATGGGCCACAGCATCGGTGCACCGTCGAGGCTGGTCGGGAACTTGCGACGGTACTTGGCGGCCAGTGCCGGCGTCGCGAAGAACGTCACGCCACTGGTCCCCAGCGGATGGTTGAACGCGCGCACGTTGCTCTCGGCGGAGATCGGTGAGTCCGACAGCACCACGTCGAGTTCGTGGTTGGCCAGCCGCGGCAAGAGCTGCGAAAAGCGGTCTTCGAAGACGTGGATCGCGACGACCGGCGCGGCCGCGAGCGCGGGCTCGATCAGCCGATAGGCGATCAGCTTGGGTACGACCGAGGTCAGCCCCACATTGAGCGCCATGCTGCGACCCAGCGGACGCTCTTTGAGCGCCTCGACCAGCTCGCGACCCAGACCGAAGATCTCATCGGCGTAGCGAAACACGACGCGGCCCGAGTCGGTGAGCGTCAGCCGCCGGTGCGCCCGCACGAACAGCGGCGAACCCAAGGACTCCTCGAGCACGCGGATCTGCGCGCTGATCGTCGGCTGAGCGAGACGCAACGTCCTCGACGCCACCGCGATGCTGCCTTCACGCGCCACAGTCCAGAAGTAGTAGAGGTGATGGTAGTTGAGCCACTGCATGAAGCACCGCAAAAATCGTTAGTTCCAATCTAAGCTTATTTCGGCTATTTTCTATTAGAACTAATGGAATTCTCGGCCAGATTAGGGCTCAGGGAAGCCAATCGTATGCGTTTTGAGATCCGGTGGAAGACCGGGCTCGCTCCTGAAGCATCCCCTCAAATGACACCGACGACCCTCCGGCACAGCACGTGAGCCTCGATCATCTCACCGAACTTCGCCATGAGCTTCCGGAGGCGCGCGGTCTCCATCATCGGGATCAGCGTGTACCACTCCGAGCCCTGGCGCGGCAG
>CANLQR010000392.1 GCA_947492135.1 Deltaproteobacteria bacterium
CCGAGAATCTTGCGCGTCAGCTGGCACTGGTCGGCGACGTCGAGCAGCAGGCCGAGCTCAACTTGCGGTTGGGTAGCGTTCGCCTGCGCCAGCTGGGGCAGACGTCCCTCGCCGTCGAGACCTACGCCAAGGTGCTCGAGGTCGATCAGCGCAACGAAGCGGCGCTCGACGCCCTCGAGGGGCTTCTCGAGGACGCCCAGCAGCAGCTGGCTGTGGCGCGAATCCTCGAGCCGGTCTATCGGGCGTCCAACGACTGGCCACGACTGATCCAGACCTATGAGATCATGGTCACTCACTCGCTCGACCCGAGCGAGAAGATCCGACTTCTGCATCAGATCGGCGAGCTATACGAGATCGGGGGCGAAGAGCCGGCCAAGGCGTTCGACGCCTATGGCCGTGCGCTCCAAGAAGATGCCGGCAACCTCGACACCCAGGACAAGCTCGAGGGACTCGCCCGCCAGATGGGCTCCTACGGCGATCTCGTTGGCCTCTACGAGCGTGTCGTCGAGGATGTCGTGGACGACCAGCTACGGATCTCCTTGCACGGCAAGGTCGCGCAGATCTACGAGACGGCGATCGACGACGCACCGAAGGCCGCTGCCGCCTACGACAAGATCCTCGGCGTCGACCCGGCAAACTTTCCTGCTGTGGACGCCCTGATCGAGGTTCACCGCCGCACCGACAACTACGCCGACCTGGTGGCTGCTGTGGTGCGCAAGGCGGAGATGATCGACAGCCCCGAGGACCAGAAGAAGCTGCTGTTGTATGCAGCGAGCATCCGCGAAAGCGTGATGGAAGATGCCGAGGGAGCGATCGGGCTGTACCAGCGCGTGCTGTCGATCGACGACGCCGACCGCACGGCCCTCGACGCTCTGGTCAAGCTCTACATCCAGCTCGAGCGCTGGGAGCAGCTCAAGGACGTCTATCAGCGTCTGTCCGAGCTCGCGACCGAGCCCGACGATCGTCGCCAGGCGTTGTATGTGCTGGGTCAGGTCTACGACACCGAACTCGGCGATGTGAATCGCGCGATCGATACCTATCAGGCCGTCTTGGATCTCGATCCCAGCGACAGCCAAGGCATCGCCGCGCTCGATCGACTCTACGGTCAGGCCTCGCGTTGGCTCGATCAGCTCCAGATCCTCGAGCGCGCGGTGGATACCGGCGAGTCTCCGGAAGAGCAGACGGCCTTTCGCTTCCGCATCGGCGGGCTATGGGAACGTCAACTCGGCGACATGGTGCGAGCCATCGAGTCGTATCGCGAGGTGCTCACGCACGATCCCGGTCACCTGCCGACCATCGAGGCGCTCGAGAGAATCGCCCACGGCGAGACCGAGCCAATGCTGGCTGCGCAGGTCCTCGCGCCGCTCTATGAGCAGCTCGCGGAATGGGAGCGGCTGGTCGACCTGCAAGAGGTGATGATCCAGCACACCGAGGATCCGGTCGCGCGAATCGAGCGACTGCACGTCGTCGCCGGCATCCACGAGCGCCAGTCGGGCGAGTACGACAAGGCGTTCGACGCCTACGCCCGAGCCTTCGCACTCGACCCGCAGTCCGACCATACGATCACCCAGCTCGAGCGGCTCTCGGAGGTCACCAGCGAGTGGGATCGGTTCGGCCAACTGCTCGCCGAGCAGGCCGGCGAGGCGGTGGATCCGATCGTGAAGGTGCAGCTGCTCACCCGGCTGGCCCGCACGCATGAGGGGCGCCTGGCCAACGTCGACGGCGCGGTGACGCGCTATCTCGAGGTCCTCGCGATCGACCCCGAGCATGCAGAGTCCATCGCGGCCCTCGATCGCATCTTCAGCTCCACGCAGCGCTATCCCGAGCTGGTCGACAACCTCCAGAGGCAGATCGCGATCACCGGCGACGAGCAAGAGGTCATCGAGCTCTATCTGCGCATGGGGCAGATCTATCAGTACAGCCTGGGCGGCTCGGCCCAGGCCATCGCTGCCTACCGCGAGATCCTCAGTCTCGACCCGGCGCACGGCCCCACGCTCAGCGCCCTCGAGGAGATCTTTGCGGCGGGCGAGCACCAGGCCGAGATCGCGGAGATCCTCGAGCCGATCTACCACTCGGCAGAGCGCTGGGATGCGTTGGTCAAGCTCGGTGAGGTCAAACTCGCAGGCACCTCGGATACCGCCGATCGACTGCAGATCATTCAGCAGGTGGCAGAGATCTGCGAACATCGCCTCGGCGACGCCGGCGACGCCTATGTCTGGTGGCTACGGGCCTACATCGACGATCCGACCAGCGAGCACGTCTGCGAGGAGATGGAGCGCCTCGCCGAGTTCACTCTGGAGTGGGGGCACATCGTCGATGTCGGCGATCAGGTGCTCGAAGACAATCCCGCGCCCGCCGTCCGGCTGGCGGTACTGAGCCGATCGGCACGCATCCTCGACACGAAGCTCGGTGATGCCGGCCGGGCGGTCATGACCTACCGTCAAGTGCTCGAGCTCGAGCCCGAGAACGCGGCCGCATTGTCGGCGCTCGATCGCATCTATGCGCAGACCGGTATGGCTCAGGATCTCGCAGAGATCCTCCAGCGGAGAATCCACAGCACGATGGACGGCGACCTGCTGGTCGACTACGAGGTGCGTCTCGCGCAGGTGTACGAGACCGACCTTGGCAACAGCGAGCAAGCGATCGCTGCCTACAACCGCGCACTAGGACACGACGCCGCGAACCACTTCGCACTCGAGCGGCTCGAGTATCTGTTCATGTCGCAGTTTCGCTGGGCGGAGCTGTTCGACATCTATCAAAAGATGGTCGACGTCGCGAACACCGACGAGGATATGGCGGAGTGCTACCAGCGCATGGCCAAGCTGGCCTCGGATGCACTTTCGCGCGAGCACGATGCCGTCGATCTGTGGAATCGCGTCCTCGAGCTGCGCGGCGACGACCCGGTGGCGCTGGGCGAACTCGCAGCGCTGCACGAGAACAACGCCCGGTGGGACGACCTCGTGGAGATTCTCGAGCGGCAGGTGCTCGTGATTCACGAGCCCAACGCCAAGGTCGCCGCGTATCAGACCCTGGGTCGGGTGTACGGCGAGAAGCTCGAGCGGGATCGCAATGCTCTCGAGGCCTGGCTCAACGCGCTCGACATCGACGACGGTAACCTCGAGACGTTGCAGGCGCTGCATCGGATCTACGAAGGCAATCAAGCGTGGGTCGAGCTCATCGAGATCCTCGAGCGACTGATCGGGCTCGGCCCCGATGTGATCGGCTGGGACGAGCTGCGCGAGCTGTACGCGAAGGTCGGGCGGATCCAGGGCGAGTTCCTGATGGCTTCCGAGCAGGCGATTGCTGCCTGGCACAAGGTCATCGAGCTCGCGCCGGGCGACATGGAGGCCCTGCGAGCCCTCGAAGATCTCTACACGCAGCAGGGCATGTGGCCCGAGGCGATCGAGATCCTCGAGCGCAAGAGCAAGGTGATCGAGGACCACGACTCGAAGATCGATGTGCTGATGCAGATCGCTTCGATCTGGGAGGAACGCCTGCAGGACAAGCTCCAGGCGACCGGCGCCTACCAGGAGATCCTCGAGATCGACAATGCGCATCTCGGGGCCAGCGAGGCGCTCGAGAACATCTACCGCGACACCGAGGACCATGGTCCCTTGGCCGAGCTGCTGATCAACCGCGCAGAGGTACTCGAGGACCGTGAAGCCAAGGTCGACACGTTGCAGGCCGCTGCAAAGGTCTTCGAGGAGAACCTCGAGGACAATGACATGGCGTTTGCGACGCTTCAGGCTGCGTTCAACGTCGACTACGCCAATGACCACACGGCTCGCGAACTCGAGCGGCTTGCGACGCAGGCGGGCAAGTGGAACGAATTGCTCGGCGAGTACAACGGACTGGTTCCACAGATCGAAGACCCGAACGAGCGCTGTGAGTTGCTGGTGAAGATCGCTCGTTGGTACGGCGAGCACATGAGCAACCCCGCTTCGGGAATCGCGAAGCTCGAGGAAGCTCTGTCGCTCAACCCCGAGAGCGTCTCGGCGTTGCGCGAGCTCGCGAGCTTCCACCGGCGCAACGAGAGCTGGCAGGACCTTGCCTACACCTTGGTGCGCATCGTACCGCTCGAGACCGAGCCTTCGGCCCAGGCCGAGACCTACCTCGGCCTTGCGGAGGTTCAGGAGACCAAGCTCGGCGACGTGGAGAGTGCAATCGAGAGCTACCGGCGCGTGCTCGAGATCGACGCTGACAGCGTGCAGGCGCTCGACGCGTTGCTCCGCCTCCACGAGTTCCGCAGCGACTGGACCGATCTGGTGGTCGTGCTCGATCGGCGGGCCGCGATCAGTGAGGACCCCGACGAGCGGTTGCGTTTGCGCAAGCACGCTGGCTATGTCCAGGAGGTCAATCTCGGCGATGCCAACGCGGCGAGCGAGACCTACCGTTCGATCCTCGGAGACGAACCCAGCGACATGGATGCCCTGCAGTCGCTCGAGCGGCTGTATCTGAACGGGAACCGTGTCCACGAGTACCTGGAGATCCTCGAGGCGCAGCTCGATGTCACCAATGATGGAGAAGGGCAGATCGTCGTCTACGAGAAGATGGCCCATGCCCTCGTGACGATGGCGAGCGACCGCGAGCGCGCTGCCGAGATGCTCGAGAAGGTCATCATGCTCGAGCCGTCACGCGACGTGACGTACCGCCAGCTCGAAGAGCTGTACGCGGGCATGGAGAAGTGGACCGAGCTCGTAGAGACCTATCGGTCGCATGTGAACGCGACCGCCGATGTCACGACTCGGGTCGCCTTGCTCGGCGCAATGGGCGAGGTCTACGAGAAGCAGGTCGAGGATCTCGACCGTGCGATCGAGACCTACGCTGAAATCCTCCAGCTCGATCCGTACAACTTCATGGCGGCTGACACGCTCAGCCGGCTCCAGGAGACGATTGAAGACTGGCCGAACGCCATCCAGACCATGGGGCGTCTCGCGGACCTGACGCGCGAGACCGGACAGCGGACCGAGCTGCTCACCCGTATCGCCCGCGTCCAGCACCAGAAGCTCGAACAGTCGGAGGAGGCCGAGGTTCGCCTCAGCCAGGCTCTCGAGGTCGATCCGAGCTACGTGCCTGCGCTGGTGTTGCTGGCCGAGATCTACAAGCAGCGCGGTGACTGGCTCAAGGCTGCGCGGGTGTTGGAGGCGGCGGGCGACTACTCGCACAATCCGCTCGAGCGCACCAACCTGACCGCGGAAGCGGCGTTCATCAACCACGAAGAACTCGACAACCGCGACAAAGCCGTCGAGCTGTTTGCCAAGACCATGGCGCTGGATCCCGAGCACGTGCGGGTCGGTCAGGTGCTTGCCGAGTACTACTACGAGGGTGGTCACTTCGCGTACTGCGATGGCATCTACGACATGCTGACGCGCAAGGTCGACGCCCTCGAACTCGAGGACGATCAGCAGCGCGAGCTGTTTCTCCGGGCAGCCAAGACCGCCCGCGCCTTGAACAACGCCGAGAAGGCGCTCAAGCAGTACAAGCGTGCCTACGACATCGACTCGACCAACCACGAGGTCCTGACCGGCATGGCGGACCTGCTGTTCGAGCGCGAAGACTGGGAGCGGTCGTTCAAGCTGTATCAGACCATCTTGGTCCAGCATCGCGACACCCAGTCGGGCGAAGACACAGTTCGCGTCTACCACCGCCTGGGAACGATCAAGAACCGCCAGAACGAGCCCCGCAAGGCGCTCAACTACTTCGAGAAGGCACTAGAGGTCGACCCTCATCACGAGCCGACTCTTTCGGCAGTGATCGCGCTGCAGTCGGCAGCCAACGATTGGGAAGGTGTGATCCAGGCCAAGCGGGCCATCGTCGACATCACCCCCGACGGGGATTCCCAGTTTGCGCTGTGGAAGGACATCGGCGAGCTGTACGCGCTCAAGCTGAGCAACAAGGACAAGGCTGCGGCCGCCTACCAGTCGGCGCTGGATCTGCATCCCGACGACTATCCGTTGCTGCACACCCTGCTCGATCTCTACACCACCGCGCGGCGGTGGACCGATGCGATCGCGATCATCGACCGCATCGTCGAGATCGAGAAAGAGCCCAAGCGGCGCAGTCGCTATCACTACACCGCGGCGGTGTTGTTGCGCGACGAACTCAACCAGGTCGACGACTGCGTCGAGCGTTTCAACCTCGTGTTGGACGACGACCCGCAGATGCTCAAGTCGTTTCAGGCGGTCGACACGATCCTCACCAAGGCCAAGGACTGGAAGGGCCTCGAGCGGGCATACCGCAAGATGCTCAAGCGTCTGCCCCAGAGCGGCAACGAGCAGCTCCAGGTCGCGCTGTGGAGCAACCTGGCGGAGATCTATCGGACCCGACTGCAGGACTTCACTGCCGCGGTCGCCGCGTACGAAGTTGCGTCAAAGCTCGATCCAGACAACGTCGACCGGCACATGAAGATGGCCGAGCTGTACGAGCGCCTGATGGAGACCAAGCCGCAGGAGTACGTCGAGTTCGCGGTGCGTGAGCACCAGATTCTCATCGCCAACGAGCCGTTCCGTTACGAGAGCTACCACGCGTTGTTCAACATCTATTTCAACGCGGCGGAGGTCGACAAGGCCTACTGCGTTGCGACGGTACTGGCTTTCCTGAAGAAGGCGACCGACGCGGAGACTGCATTTGTGGACAAGCACAAGCGCGGTGACTTCGTGATGGCGCGTCAGCGCCTGAGCGAGGACACGCTGCGGCGGCACGTCTTCCACCCCGACCAGGACCTGTACCTCACCGGCATTCTCGGGCTCATCGCGCCCGCGGTTGCTGCGTGGCGTGCGGTGCCACTGCCCGGCACGCTCAGCCCCACCGAGCGGATCGACATCCAGGTCGATCCGTCGCTGTTCTCGCGCATGGCGAAGTACGTCAAGGACGTCCTGAACGTCTCGACGCCAGATGTCTATCTGCGTCCGAACGACCCGGGCGACTTGACGCTGATGAACATCAAGCGCGACGAAACCCTGCACCCGTCGCTCGTGGTCTTCATGAACCTGTTGCGCGGCAAGAACGAGGCCCACCTGGTGTTCTCGTTGGGCCGCTACATGATGGACCTCTACCTGCCGCACTACTGCTACGTGGCGCTCGAGCGCTCACCGCAGCACCTCAAGCAGGTATTCCTCGCGTGTCTACGTGCGGTGGGTATGCCGGTTCAAGGCGACGTTGCCGCGCTCGATAGCATTGCGCGCGAGATCACCAGTCGCATGCAGCCAGCGGCTCTCGATCAGCTTCGCAGCCTGATGCAGAAGTTCATCGATGCTGGCGGCTCCACCGATGTGAAGCGGTGGGCGGCGGCGTCCGAGCTGACGGCCTACCGCGTCGGGCTGTTGCTGTGCCACGATCTGCGCATCGCGGGTCAGATGATCTCGCAGGAACAGTCGATGCTGGGCAGCACGATGGGCCCGCGCGACAAGATCAAGGAACTGGTCCTGTACAGCATCAGCGAGGACTACTTCACCGCGCGTCGAGCCATCGGTGTGAGCGTGGCCTAAGAGGGTAGGGCCCGTCGGGCGAGGTGCCCGCCGGGCTTACTCCCAGTCGAAGTCGACACCCC
>CANLQR010000393.1 GCA_947492135.1 Deltaproteobacteria bacterium
GGCACCATCGTCGAGTACTCGCAGCGGTGCCCGGATCTTCAGCTGATCACCGAACATCGTGCGAGCACCCAGCTCGTGCGTGGCCATCACCTGCACCAGATCGTCCCCATCGTGCATCAGCCCGAGGCGCACGAGCTCCGCGCGATAGGCAACCGCTGCAGGCTGACCGTCGAGCCGACGCAGCACGCTGCCCTCGATCTCGGTGATCGTCATCTCGCGGCCGTTGTCGGCACCGCACCAGCCATGATGCGCGACCAACGAGGGCGGAGCGTCCGAGAACAACCCGATGAGGACCGCGGCATTGCGCAGGACCTCTCGGCCAGCAAACACATACGTGGCCTCGAACCGCCAGCCGTCGCCAGCCGTCGCACCGAAGATCCGCCAGTGCGGAGGGACGGCGGCCTGCAACGCCGAGCACAGCACCTCGCCGTCGCATGCAAACGCGTCGGCCAGCGCGATCATGACCTGGCTGCGAGCCGGGACGTGGTGCGCCGCGTCCACGAGCGTCGTGGCTGCCTCGCGGATCTGCCGGAGCGGATCGCTCGACACGTCGTGGGCCACGCTGATCGAAAATCCAAAGTCGCGACCGCCGATCACAGCGGCGACGGGTTCGTCTCGCGAGAACCCGCGCTCGGTGAACGCCGCACCAGCCGTGGTCGCACCGACGACGGGCGCGCCGAGTCCGTTGGACGCCGCTGCCAGATACGGCTCTGGGTCGAGCTCGATCGGTAGGTAAACGATGCCGAGCTTGGGTCCGTCCATGCGCGCCGCGACGGCCGCAAGCTCGCGCTCGAGGGCCTCGGGTCCGCCGTGGGTTGGTCCTACGCTGACGATGTCCATGGTTACCTCAATGCTGCCCCGATCTTATTGGAGGAACGCCGCGCGTCAAACTGATCGGCTGTCGCGGGCGCGCACACACGCGTCGGTTGTGGTCACGATTGGCGTGCATGATCGCGTGTCCCATTGTGCCCCACCGCGGGCACACCGAAACGCGATCACGATCGAACGATGTTACCGGGCGCAGGCACTGTGCGTCCGCGCCCGAACCGATCGCGACCAAGGGCCCCGTGCTCGAGTCCTAGACCGGCTTGGGCGACGATCGGCGCGCTCGCGTTGGCGCATGGCGCGCAATGTCGGATCGCCGCAAGAATCGAGTAGCTTCTCGGGATGCGGGTCACCGTCACGTATTGCGGGAGATGAAACTACCTTCCTCAGGCCTCCCGGGCGGCGGCCGAACTTGCGGAGCGTTTTGGTACGGCAGTGGTCGTCGACCTCGTGGTGGGCGGACGGGGCGTGTTCGATATCGAGGTCGACGGCGCGCGCGTGTTCAGCAAGCACCAACTCGACCGCTTCCCGGCGGCAGGTGAGGTCGCCACGCTGGTCGCCGCGATGCCGGGCGCTCCGTAGCGCAGCGCTTTTTGCCAGATTGGCGCACACGACGACTGCCGCTGCGCAGGGTTGTCGCGGAACCCAGTCGCACCGCGCGGGAGTTGGAGCGCGACCACTGCCCGATGCGGCTGGCACATGGATTGCTCCTGCGCTGGCCGATGCAAGACACGAGGACACGGTTGAGAACCTGGGCGACGGTGACTTGCCTGGCGGTCGGTGGTCACGCGGGGATTGCCACCCACGTCCTGTGGTTTTCGGACACCCCTCGAGATCGCGGCTCACAAAGCGCGACTGTGACCGGCCCGAACGATCCTGCGAGACCCGCCGCCTGGTGCACCGACTCCGCGCACTGCTTCATCGACGTGGTCGCGCTCGCGGCCGAACCGATGCCGTTCCCTCGCGGCCTGCGGCTCGAGCCCCGCGGTGGTGGTCTGCGGCTCGACGGCGTCCGCGGCATCGTGACGCGCATGGGCCTGCGCAACGGAGACATCTTGCTCGCGGTCGACGATCAGCCTTTGCGTGATGGCGGCGATCTCGGGGCCATCGAGACCGGGATCGCAGCCGGAGGCTTCGTGCTCCGCTACCGGCGTGCGGATGAGGAGCATACCAAGCGCGTCACGCTGCTTCCTCCACGCACGGCCATCCTGTAGCGCCGTGCTATGCTCGAGCTTCCGATGGATACCGCCACCCGCGGTCGAATCGAAGCCCGGCTTCGCAGTCAACGCGAGGCCTTGCGCGCCGAGGGCGACCTCGAGGTGCGGGCCGAGGTCGACACCGCGCGCAAGGTCGACGACGACGCCGCGCCGCTCGCCGAGATGGCCAAGGTCATCGCGTCCAATCGCAACCGTGCGCGCGCCGAAGAGCTTGCACAGATCGAAGCCGCGTTGCAGCGGTTGGCCGACGATCCCACCGAGTTCGGGATGTGCGAGCAATGCGAAGAGCCCATTCCCACCCGCCGCATCGAGCTGATGCCCTGGGTGCGGTTGTGCATCGACTGCCAGCAGGGTCGCGAAGACGATCGGCCCAGCGCCAAGCGCCGGCATCTGACCGACTATCAGTGACCGTCGGCGGGGGCGGGCACGGGCGCGGGCGCGGGCGCGGGCACGGAGCAGGCTGTTCTGAAAAACGCTCCGCGTTTTTCAGCAGTCTGCTAGGACCGCAGCAGCGCGACGCAGTCTGCACACGACCACGCGCGGCCCCGCGAGGGGTCGTCGCGCAAGCCTACGAAGGCGGTGCGCCCGGCCGGCAAACCGACACCGCAGCGCGAGCACGCGGCGGCCTTGTTGGGCACGACCTCGTTCCACGCGAACACGTCGTCGAGCAGCGCGGCATCGGGCACGCTGACCGGTGGCGCCGGCGCGGGTGCTGGCGCGGGTGCTTCGCCAGGTTCCACGACGCTCGCGGCGCCAGGCGAGTGCAGCCCTCGCGCTCGAGCGACGCCGTGCCCGACCCCTTGCCCCACCTGTCGACCCATCTGGATCGACTCCTGCACGATCGCATCCACGCCGTCGACGACCCCACCAACGATCTCCAGGGTGTCCTCGAGGATGTTGCGCACGAGCTGTGAGACCGGCAGCCGTCGGCGGGTCGCCTCGTCTTTGAGTGCAGACTCGAGGCTCTCGGGGACCCGGGTCTGGATCAGTCGGTCCTTGCGCTCGCGATCGGACATGACGACGAATCTAGCCGAGTTTCGACGAGAGGTGGACCCGATGTCATCGTTTGTATGACCTAAATACGTCGTAAAAACATTGGCTTGTGCGATAGATCTGGACGTTGTTAGCGATTGTAATACAATCGCTAACATGCAACAGCGCATCACGCGCCACCCGAACCCCCCGTTTGTCGCGCTCGACGATCCCCGTGTCGCCGAGTTCGGCCGAGAGATCGACGCCATCCGCACGCGCCTCGAGGCCGAGGTCGGCGCCGTCGACCTCGCCCGCGTCCGTCGCCTCGACGGCATCTCCCGCAGCTTCGAGGTCGTCGGTCGAGTTCTGCTTCACCTGAGCTTCGAGCCGCTGGGCTTTCTCGCCGGCGTCGGTTCGTTGTGGGTGCACAAGCAGCTCCAGGCCACCGAAATCGGGCACACCGCCCTTCACGGCGCCTACGATCGCATCCCCGGCGTCGGCCGCTTTCACTCGCAACGCTTTCGCTGGGACGTGCCGATCGACGAGCGGTCCTGGCACACCAGTCACAACGTCGCGCACCATCAATACACCAACATCGAGGGTCGCGACCCCGATCTCGCCTATGGCGCGATCCGTTTGAGTCCACGGGTCGACCATCAACCTCGCCATCGTCATCAAGGCGTCTCGACGCTGTACACCTGGCTGGGGCTCACGTTCTTCATGAACCTCCATGCCACCGGACTCGATCGCGTGTATCTGGGCGACGAAAAACCCGCGTCGCGCGAACGCTGGTGGCAGCTGCACCGCCAGGTTGGGCGCAAGTACGTGCCGTACTACCTGAAGAACTACGTGCTGTTCCCCGCGCTCGCGGGCGCCGGGTGGTGGAAGGTGCTGCTGGGCAACTGGATGGCCGAGACGATGCGCGACGTGTACTCCGCGGCATCGATCTTCTGCGGCCACGTCGGCGCCGACGTGCACGATTGGCCCAGCGATACCAAGCCGGCCAACCGCGCGCAGTGGTATGCGATGCAGGTCCAGTCGGCCAACGACTTCCGGGTTCCCTACCTGGTGAGCGTGTTCTGCGGCGGGCTCGACTACCAGATCGAGCACCATCTGTTTCCCCGTCTACCGCCCGAGCGCCTCCGCCAGATCGCCCCGCAAGTGCAGGCGATCTGCGAGAAGCACGGCATCCCGGATCGGGTCGCCGGATGGGGCACGACCCTGCGCAAGGTCTTCTCGCGCCTGCGCGAGCTTCGTGCGCCCACTGCGGTAGCCGCGGCGGCCTAAAACACAGTATCTCTACGGCCCGGTGTCGACGTCACGCACGGTGGCGGGCTTCGTGCTCGGTGGGCTCGCGCTGGCGTGCGGCGAGCCGCTGCCGGTCGACGCCCCCGCGCCGGTCGCCGAACTCGGCCCGCCGACCTTCACGCGCGACGTGGCGCCGATCGTGTTCCGCCACTGCGCGGCGTGTCACTTCGACGATGGTCCCGCACCATTCGCCCTGCTCAACTACGACGACGTGCGCGATCACGGCTCGCAGATCGTCGAGATCACGGCCAGTCGCACCATGCCGCCGTGGTTGCCTGCGGCTGGCGTGGCGCGCTACGTCGGTGAACGCCACCTCACGGACGGGGAGCTTGCGACGCTCGCCGCGTGGGTCGACGCCGGCCGCCTCGAGGGTGACCCCGCCGAGCTGCCCGCGACCCCCGTCACGCCCAAAGGCTGGCGCTTGGGGCCACCCGATATCGTGCTCGAGGCCACCGAAGCGTTCGTCGTGCCCGCCGAAGGCAAGGACATCTATCGCAACTTCGTGATCCACGTGCCGCCCGAGGCCGACGGATGGATCAAGGCGGTCGAGCTGATCCCGGGCAATCCCAAGGTCGTGCATCACGCCGTGCTGCGGGTCGATCGCAGCGGCACCGCGGCTCGGCGCGATGCCGAGGATCCCCAGCCGGGTTTCTCGGGCATGGACTTCGCGGGCGCCGGTATGCCCGACGGTCGCTTCATCGGCTGGACCCCCGGCAAGGCCCCCGACCCTGGACAGGCAGCGCGGGCATTTCGTCTGATCGAGGGCACCGACATCGTGTTGCAGGTGCACGTGCGGCCCTCGGGAAAGCCCGAATCGGTGCGACCCCGCATCGGCATGTACCGCAGCGATCGGCCCGCGACCCGCAAGGCGCTGGCGATGGAGCTCGCGTCATCGGACATCCACCTGCCGGCCGGCGCGGCCGAGGTCCACGTCACCGATCGCTACGAGCTGCCTGTCGATGTCTATGTCGTCAGCGTCTATCCCCACGCGCACTATCTCGGCAAGCGCGTCCAGGGCTATGCCGAGCTGCCCAACGGCACCAAGAAGTGGCTGGTGCGCGTCGACGACTGGAATTTCGACTGGCAGGATCAGTATCGCTTTGCCGAGCCGCTGGCGCTGCCGGCCGGCAGCACGCTGGTGATGGACTGGAGCTTCGACAACTCGGCCGCCAATCCCCACAACCCGACCTCGCCGCCGGTCGACGTGTCGTTTGGTCAGCAGTCGACCGATGAGATGGCGGAGCTGATTCTCGAGATCGAGCCGGCCGATCCCGCGAAGCTCGGGGAGCTCGACCAGAACTTCATGAACGGGTGGCTCGATCGGCAGATCTTGCATTTCGAGCGCACGCTCGCCAAGACGCCCGAGGATGCTGATGGATTGCTGGCGATGGCCGCGTTGCTCGCCCGACGGGGGCGCTCGGATGACGCGATCGTGAGCTACGAACATGGCTTGCGGATCGCGCCAGAGCGCCATGAAGTTCGGATCGACCTGGCGATCGCACTGATGGCTGCGTCGCAGCTGGATCGTGCGCGCACGCAGCTCGATCTGGCCGTGGCTGCGCGTCCGGAGGATCCGCGCGCTGCGCTGACGATGGGCAATCTGCTGCGCAAGCAACGATTGTATCGCGAGGCTATCGGCTATTTGCAGCGAGCGACCGAGCTCGATCCGGGTGCGGCGGAGACCTGGAACAACCTTGGGATCACGCATGAACTCGCCGGTGAGCTGCCGGCCGCGGAGCAGGCCTTGGCGCGGGCGGTCGAGCTGTCGCCGCGGCGCACGTTGTTCCGCGAGAACCTCGGGCGCGTGTTCGCGGGTGAGGGCAAGGATGCCGATGCGCTGGCGGCGTATCGCGCGGTGCTCGAGGTCGATCAGACCGCGGTCGGTTCGCTCAAGGGGATGGCGGCGGTGTTGCTGCGCACGGCGGAGGAGGGCTCGGCGAGTGCGCTGCGGGCCGTCGATGCGGCCGAGCGCGCGGCGAAGGCGACCGGGGGGCGGGATCCGTCGGTGCTGGAGATCCTCGCGCTGGCGTACATGGCCGCGGGCAAGGCGAGCAAGGCGTTGAGTACCGCGGAGGCTGCGTTGGCGATGGCGCGGGCGGGGGGAGATGCGGCGCTGGTGGATCGATTGATCTCGCGGGTGGATGACCTGCGGGCGCGTTCGGGGGGTTGAGGGAGCACGCCAGGTCGAGATCGACGTGGGCTCATCGGGCTCATCGTGACTCCGACGGGCTGGGGCGCCAGCGCCTGTGTGCGCCCCACGAGGCCGGCGGCTCGCCGGCAACAACGTTCCGGCCTTGACGCGACTGTGTCCCTTACGGCCAGGTTGGCGAGCAGTCGCGAGCGACTTAGCTTCGCGTATGGGCTCACCGATGGACGAGTTGCGCTCCCCTGCCGCCTTCGCGCGCGTGTCAGCGACACAACCGACACCAACACCGACACCAACACCAACACCAACACCAACACCAACACCGCGGTTGCTCGATCGAGTGCGCGCTGCCCTGCGCGCGCGTCACTACAGCCGTCGCACCGAGAAGGCCTACGTTGGATGGACGCGCCGCTTCATTCTTTTCCACGGCAAGCGCCACCCGGAAGACATGGGTGCCGACGAGGTTGCGACGTTCCTCACTTCGCTGGCGACCGACGCCGGCGTATCGGCGTCGACGCAGAATCAGGCGCTGGCCGCGATCCTCTTCTTGTACCGCAAAGTGCTCGACGTCGACTTGCCGTGGCTCACCGACGTAGTGCGCGCGAAACGACCGCTACGGCTGCCCGTCGTGCTCACGCGCGACGAGGTGGCCCGCGTGCTCGCCGAGATGTCGGGCACGCCTGCCTTGGTCGCCCTGCTGCTCTACGGTGCCGGACTGCGGTTGCTCGAGTGCTTGCGCTTGCGCGTGAAGGACATCGACTTCGCCGGCAAGCTGGTGCGCGTGCGCGAGGGCAAGGGCAACCGTGACCGCGTCGCACTGCTCCCCGGGATCGTGCGCGAGCCGTTGCGCGAGCATTTGCGGCGCGCCGAGATATTGCACGGCCACGACCTCGCGACGGGAGCGGGGTGGGTCGAGCTCCCCGACGCACTCGGCCGCAAGTACCCCAACGCAGGCCGCGATCCGATCTGGCAGTGGGTCTTCCCCGCAACGCGGACCTACCAGCATTCCGCGAGCGGCCAGCGCCGCCGGCACCAC
>CANLQR010000394.1 GCA_947492135.1 Deltaproteobacteria bacterium
AACGAGCGCTTCCAGCTCTGCGATACGGGCGTCCTTCTCCGCGAGAAGACGCAGCCAGTCGTCCTCGGTCACATCGACGTTTGATCATGTCTCGACCGTTTCGTCGATCCCCATCGCAGTGTGGTTGGTCACTACCCCTAAACGGCTACCCTCTGGCCAGTGACAGTACGGGAGCGAGTCCCTCGAGCGGTGATCCCACCACCTCCGACCCCGACGGCGGCACCGCCGAGGGCAGTAGCACCTCCGGGGGCAGCACCGCCGCGGACAGCACCGTTGGGGACAGCACCGTTGGGGACAGCACCGTTGGGGACAGCACCGCTGGGGACAGCAGCACCGCTGCGGACAGCAGCTCGGGTGGCGTGAACGCGGCCCCCGAGGCGACTGACGACATTCTCTACACCGCGCAGGATCAGGCACTGATCGTCGATGCCGCCTCGGGCGTCTTGCTCAACGACGTCGATGCCGACGGCGACGCGTTGATGGTCACCGCCTCCGATGCTGCCACGGCCCAAGGCGGCACCGTGGTGGTGATGGGCGACGGCGCCGTATCGTACGTTCCTGCTACTGGTTTCTGGGGACCGGACTCATTCGGGTACACGATCGGGGATGGCGTTGCGGAGGCGAGCGCCGTGGTGCAGGTGTACGTTGCCCCGGCTCTGATCCCGCTATCGAGTGTGGCGGCGGGTCTTGGGGGCTTCGCCCTCGATGGCGAACACTCGGATGACTACTCGGGCGGTTCGGTGAGCGACGCGGGGGATGTCAATGGCGATGGGCTTGCCGACCTGATCGTCGGAGCATTCCTCGCCGACGCCAACGGCCTCGCAAACTCGGGCCGGAGCTACGTGGTGTTCGGCAAGGCGGATGGCGCATCCGTCTTGTTGAGCGACATCGCGCTCGGCGACGGCGGCTTCGCGCTTTATGGCGAAGGCACCTACGACAACTCGGGTGAGTCGGTGAGCGGCGCCGGGGATGTCAACGGAGATGGGCTCGCCGACTTGATTGTCGGGGCATCCGGCGCCGACCCGGACGGCTCAAATTCGGGCCGGAGCTACGTGGTTTTCGGCAAGGCAGATGGCGCATCCGTCTTGTTGAGCGACATCGCGCTGGGCAACGGCGGCTTCGCACTCAGTGGCGCAGGTCTTCCCACTGGCGTGGGTGAGTCGGTGAGCGGCGCCGGGGATGTCAACGGCGATGGGCTCGCCGACCTGATCGTCGGGGCAGGCTTCGCCGACCCCAACGGCTCAAACTCGGGTCGGAGCTACGTGGTGTTCGGCAAAGCGGATGGCGCCTCCGTCTTGTTGAGCGACATCGCGCTCGGCGACGGCGGCTTCGCAATCGATGGCGCAGCTGCCAGCGACATCTCGGGGCGTTCGGTGAGTGGCGGCAGTGATGTCAACGGCGATGGGCTCGCCGACTTGATTGTCGGGGCGAACGGCGCCGACCCGAACGGCCTCGCAAATTCTGGCCGCAGCTACGTGGTCTTCGGCAAGGCGGATGGCCTCGTTGTCTCGCTGAGCGCGCTGGGCAACGGCGGCTTCCCAATCGATGGCGCAGTTGCCGAGGACCGCTCGGGTGTTTCGGTGAGCGACGCCGGGGATGTCAACGGCGATGGGCTCGCAGACCTGATCGTCGGGGCAGCTGTCGCCGACCCCAATGGTCTCGCAAACTCGGGTCAGAGCTACGTAGTGTTCGGCAAAGCGGGCGTCGCCGCCGTCTCGCTGAGTGACATCGCGCTCGGCGACGGCGGCTTCGCAATCGATGGCGCATCTGCTGGCGACGGCTCAGGTGGCTCGGTGAGCGGCGCCGGGGATGTCAACGGCGATGGGCTCGCCGACCTGATTCTCGGAGCATTCCTCGCCGACCCGAACGGCCTCATCTATGCGGGTCGGAGCTACGTGGTGTTCGGCAAGGAGGATGGTTTCTCCGTCTCGTTGAGCGACATCGCGCTGGGCCAGGGCGGCTTCGCACTCGATGGCGCGGTTGCGAGCGATGCCTCGGGTGTTTCGGGTGTTTCGGTGAGCGGCGCCGGGGATGTCAACGGCGATGGGGTCGCCGACCTGATTGTCGGGGCGAGCGCCGCCGACCCGAACGGCGTCATGGATGCGGGTCGGAGCTACGTGGTGTTCGGCGTGCCGACCGGTCCCGGCTGAGGTGGTCCAGAAAGCCGGCGACTCTCGCGGAACGTTTTGCCCGGACAGTCGTGCCCGCGCAGGCATGATCGTGCCCGTCGCAGTGGACAAACAACCGGGCGCGGGCGCGTAGTCACTGCGTTCTCAGCCACCCAGTTCGAGTTCGTCGTCCACCTGCTCGCAGCCGTGCTCGCGCCCGTTTCCGCCACCAACCTCCAGATCGTTTCCGGTTTCGCCGCCGATCTCGGCGGACGGGGCGGGTTTAGAGCCACCGAAACAACAACAACGGCTTTTCGGACTACAGGATCAACGCGGTCATTGATCCCCCGTTGACCGTCGTACGCGACTGTTCGTACACGTATCGGCCTCACCACTGCGCCGGGCAGTGGTCGCCCTCGGCCAGCCACGCATCGACCACCTCGGCCCGCGCCGCAAAGAACTCCTGCAGGTCGGCGACCGCTGCGTCGTGGTCCGCCGTCGAGAAGGTCTTGTGCTGGTCCTGGGCCACGGCGTCCGCGATCTGTGCGTCCCACTCGGCGAGCTGCGCCGCCATGCCCTCGGGCGAGTACGCCGCCCGCGCGTTGCCCAGTTCCTCGACGAAGCGCTCGCACCACGTTGGATCCGCGAGCACGAGCTGCAACAGCGGCTCCTTGAGCCAACCCGGATGCTCGTAGGTGATGGGATCGGACGACAGGGTGTCGGGCCACACCAGCGATCCATCGCCGTACGCGGAGTCGCCGAACGAGATGTCGAGGTCGTAGGGCAGATAGACGAAGCCCCGCGAGGGATGATCGTACAGGTAGTAGTTGATCTCGACCCCGGCCCAGTAGTTATCCATCGCCGGGATCATCGCCTCTGCAGCCCACTCGGCCACCGCCTGGTCGAGGTCCATCAGCACGTCGAGTTCTTCCACGGTGGTGGCGGCGAACAGCGCATCGCGGTTGGTCGTGTCGTTGGCGGCCTCGTTGGTCTTGAGCTCGCTCCCGCCCTGGTACAGGTTGCCCTCGGACTCCTCGAAGTTGCGCTCGAGGTACTCTTGATCGATCCGCTCGACGTTGCTGTACAGGCCGTAGTAGGCCCCGTTCAACATCAGCCGCGCACTGTTGACGCAGGAGTACGGCAACCCCAGCGCCGCGAACAACGGGAACGCCATCCGCTCGTGCAGCAGGGTTCGGTCGTACCACGGGGCGTCGAGCATGATCTTGCGCAGACCGTGGAAGCGACCGGCCGGGTCCACCTCGTTGAAGGAGATCACGAACTGGTACTTCTCGCAGCTCCACGACCAGTTGCCCTTGAGCCGAACCATCGCGTCGACGGTTTCGCCATCATAGGAAAACGCGACCGGGCGGTAGTTCTGGAGGCCTTGCTCGCAGTCCGATTGGAGGCCGTCGAGCTCGGCATCGCTCAAGGTCAACTCGAACGTGGGCAACACCGCCGGATCGTAGAGATCGTCACACGCCTTGGGCCACGAGGGCTCCCCGGTGTCGGTACCGGTCTCGGTGGTGGTGCTGCTGCTCGTGCTCGTGCTCGTGCTGGCGTCGCCGGTCGCGTCGGCGCCGGTGTCAGCGGTGACGCTGCTGCTCGCTGTCGCTGTCGCGCTCGTGGTCGTGGACGTGGACGTGGACGTGGTCGTGGACGTGGTCGTACTCGTGGTCGCGCCGTCCCCGTCCCCGTCGCCGTCACCCGTGCCGGAACCGCATCCGACCACCACGCTCAACAGCACCAGGCACCCGACCTCTCGCATCGCACCACCGTACATAGGCCGCCCACGAGGGTCAATCAAGGCATCCCCCTGGTGGGTGTGGGCAACGACCCGACCTCATGTGGGCCGGGCACCTCGGCTTGGGCAACGATATCGACGTTGGCCGAGCTTCGTGCAAGCTTGTCGCAGTGTCGGCGTCCGCGCGCGAATCCGCCGAACCCGCGGTCCCGCAGCGGATCGCGGGTCGGTATCGCACGCTCGACATGCTTGGCCAGGGCGGCATGGGCACGGTCTGGCGTGTCGTCGACGAGGTGACCGGAGTCGAGGTCGCGCTCAAGCACGCCGACGGGGGCCGCGGTCGCGGCGGCGGCGAGTCCGATCGATTGTCCACCCGGTTTCGCCGCGAGTTCCACACGCTCGCGTCGCTGCGCCACCCGCAGATCGTCCGGGCGATCGACTACGGCGTCGATCCCGATGGCCCGTACTACACGATGGAGCTGCTCGACGGCTGCGATCTCAAGGATGCCGGCCGGGTGCCGTGGCGGCAGGCGGTGGTGATCCTGTGCGACGTCGCGGCCGCACTCGCGGCGCTGCACGCCCGCAGTCTGGTCCATCGCGACCTCGCACCGCGCAACGTCCGATTGCTCGCGAACGGTCGCGCCAAGCTCTTCGACTTCGGCCTGCTCGCGAGCGCGGGCGCCACTGCAGACGTCGCGGGCACCGCGACCGCAGTCGCCCCGGAGACGCTGCGTGGCCAGCCCGCGGACGGCCGCACGGATGTGTTCGGCCTCGGGACGCTGGCGTTCTGGTTGTTCACCGGCGAGCACGCCTTCGGGGCCCGCAATCTCGGCGAACTCGAGGCGCGGTGGCGGACGCCGCCACCACCGGCCTCGACCGGGTGCCCCGAGTTGCCCGCAGCCCTCGACGCGCTCGTCGCCGAGATGCTCGCGATCGATCCGCTCGCACGACCGAGCAGCACCGCCGAGGTGATCGATCGCCTGCTCGCGGCGCTGGGCGACGGACCTCGGCACACGCTCGACGTCAGTCGGGGATTCCTCGCGAGCGCCGCGATGGTCGGTCGTGAGCGCGAGATGGCGCTGGTGCGAGGGTGCGTGGCCGAGTCGGTCGCAGGCCGAGGGCACTGCATCGTCGTCGAGGCGACCAGCGGGTCGGGCAAGACCCGACTGCTGCGTGAGCTCGGGCTCGAGGCCCAGCTCGCAGGCATGGGCGTGCTCGAGGTTGCCGGCGACCTCGGGCAGTCGCCTTGGGGTGTGATGCAGGCGTTGATCTCCCGTGCGCTGAAGATCGCGCCCCGCGGCATCGACGACCTCGACGTCGAACACCGGGCCCGGCTCGCGCGGATGTTCCCAGCTGTGGCCGCGCAGCTCGCCGCGGCTTCGGGTACCGCGCTGGCGCCCGTCACCGAGCCCGCGGAGCAGCGGATCCGGGTGCAGTCGAGCCTGATCGCCCTGTGGCGGGTGCTGGTGCGAACCACCCCGCTGGCGATCCTCGTCGACGATCTCCAGCGCTGCGACGAGGCCAGTGCGGCGGTCCTCGCCGCGTTGGTGCGCAGCGGTGACGACGGACCGCTGCTGTTCGCGGCAACCCTGCGCAACAACGAGTCACCGCGGGCGGCTGCGGCAGTCGAGGCGATCGCGGGGGCGGATGTCCGGCTTCGGCTTGCGGGGCTCGACGAGAACGACGTGTTGCGGCTGGTGGAGTCGTCGTTCGGGGCAATTGCCCACACCCGTCGTCTCGCGCGCTGGCTGCACGGTCGCAGCGGCGGCTCGCCCCTGCTGTGCAACGAGCTGCTGCGGCAGCTGTGCGACGACGGCACGATTCGCCTGGTCGACGGCATGTGGATGCTGCCGGCGGAGTTCGACACGCTCGATCTGCCGCGTGAACTCGCGGTGGCGATGGATGCTCGGGTCGCGTCGTTGTCGTCCACGTCGCGGGCCGTCGCCGGGATTCTCGCCGTGGTCGGCGAGTCCCTGGAGCTCGAGCCGTTGCTCGCGCTGGCGCACGGCGATCTCGACGAAGCCGCCGTGTTCTCGGGGCTCGACGAGCTGATCGCCCACGCGATCATCGTCGGCGATGGCACCCGCCACGGCCTGCGGCATGATGGGCTACGCGAGGCGGTCCTGCGGACGCTCGACGCTGGGCGTCGCGCGAGGCTTCACGTGCGGGTAGGCACCTGGCTGGCGCAGCAACAGCCCGATCAGGAGGCCCGCATCGGCTGGCACCTGTTCGAGGGCGGCGCTCGTCGCCGCGGCGCCGAGTTGCTCGCGCGCGCGGGCCAGCGATCGTTCCGCGATCAGGCCCTGGTCGACTGCATCGCGCCGCTCGAGGCCGCACTGGGCGAGCTGGGTGACGATCCTCGGCAGTCGCGGCTGTGCCTCGAGCTGCGCTTCATGCTGGTCTCGGCGGGTTGGGTGTCGGATCGCGCGGCGGGACTGCGGCACATGGACCAGGCCGTGGCGACTCTGGGCCGGCACAGTGGCTTGACGCTCGCGGCGCGGCTGGGGCCATGGTGCGGTCGCCATCTCGCGCTCGTCCTCGGGGTACTGCTGACCTCGTTGCGCTGGCTATTCACGCGGCCCTCGCGTCGCGGGCCGTCACCGCTGGCGGCGCTGCCGACGTTCGCGGTGACCATCGGCTATGCGTGCGGGCTCGAGTACGCCAACCACAATCGCGCCGGCCTCGAGCGCCTCATCGCCGCGACGGCGCCCCTGGGCGTCTTCCGCGGTCGCTTGCTGTACGCGACCCACGTGGGCCTCACGGCCTTTCCCGACCTCATGCTCGGACGGCTCGGCCACGCGCGGACCAAGCTCGAGCTGGTGCTCGAGATCCTGCGCACCGATCGCATGACGCCGATCGGGGAGTTCGAGCGCCGCTACGCCGAGGCCGGCATCTTGTCGCTCGTTGCCCAGGTGCAGATCACCAATCTCGATCCGCAGCTGTCCGAGACGCTCGCCAAGATCCGCGCCCACGGCCTGAGCTACTATGATCTGGTGGCGGGCGTGACCGAGGCCGCCGCCGCCCGCTTTCGTGGACTCGAGCCCCTGGCTCGGCGCATCGAGCTCGAGCTCGAGCCGGTATCGCTGCAGCTGGGTTCGTGGTCGACGGACGTGCAGAAATTGTTGTTCGGGCACCCGGCCTACGGTGCCGCTGGTGATATCGGCAACCTCAAGCGCATGGCCGACGAACTCGAGCGGTTGATCGCGCAGGGGTTTCACTACCGCGCGCGGCTGGCGATGACTCGTGGTGATCTCTGCCGCGCTCGCGGTGAGCCGCAGGCCGCGCTCGACCACTATGCCAGCGCCCTCGCGACGCTCGATCCAGACGAGCTGCTGACCCGGGTCTGGGTGCTTGCGGGCGTGGCCGAGGCCGAGCTCGCGCTCGAGCGCTTCGATGCCGCGCTCGCGCACGCCGAGCAGGTGCAGGTCCTCGCCACCGATCCGGTGTCGCCGCAGCTCAGCGTGGCGCTGCGTGCATCGCGGGCGATCGCGTTGGCGCACGCGGGCCTCGGTCGGTTGGACACGGCCGAGCGCCTGGCGGTGGTCGCGATCGAGCGGGCGGCGGCGGCCGGCAGTGCCATGGCGTTGGGCCTGGCCCACGAGGCGCGGGCCCGCATCGCGCTGCGCTCGGAAGATTCGGCGGGGTTCCACCTCCA
>CANLQR010000395.1 GCA_947492135.1 Deltaproteobacteria bacterium
TGACATACGCCGACTCGGACTCTGCCTGCGCCGCGGCATCACGAGCGTCGGCCAGCGCGGTATCCAGCCGGGCCGCGAAACCAGTCCCGCTGCCGAACACCAGCTCGGTGTGGGCGATGCGTGCCCGCGCGAGCGCCTCGCGGGCGGGAGCAAGCCGAGCCCAAGCCTCGGCATCGAGGTTGCCCACGAGCTTGGCGCGCCGAGGATCGGAACAGGCGCTCGCGTCCGGGAGACTCGTCGCCCGCAGCGGCGCCGCCGCGATCCCGCTGGCCGATGGATGCTCGAGGTCGTGCAGCAGGACCTCGATCTCGTCGCGCATGACCAGCAGACAGGCCGCGCTCGCGGGTGCGAACGCGGGATCGTCCCGGAGGCCATCCGCGGCGCAGGCTGCCCGGGCCGCGTCGACCGTCAGCATTGCGGCGCCGTCGATGGCCGCACGTGTCGTGGCCATCGATTCCTCGGCGAAAGGCATCGCCGAGCCCTCGAACGCCTCGACGAGAGCCTGCTGCCGCGACGCCGTCCACAACCCGCGTTCGAGGGCAGCCGCGCCGCGACACTCGTCCGCGTCGGCCCACACGCGGCCGAGCACGAGCGCAGCACCGAGCGCGGCGCCGACCACCGGCAGTGGCCACCACCGCCGCGGACGCGCACCGAGCCCGGCCACCAGCGCCGGCATGTCGGGCCAGCGTGCGCTGGGATCGATCGCCAACGCCCGCGCCAGCGTGCGCCGCAGGCCGCGGGGGATCGCAGGCGGCCACACGAGCGCCTGCTCGGCCAGCGCGGCTCGACGAGCGGCGATCGACCCGTCGGCAAACGCCGGCCGGCCGGCGAGGGCCTCGAACATGGCCAGCGCGAACGCGAACTGATCCGAGCGTGCATCCACGCGACCGCCAGCGAGCTGTTCGGGGGCCATGTACGCCGGGGTTCCGATCACCTCACCGATGCGCGTGTCACCGATGCGCGTGTCACCGATGCGCGTGTCACCGATGCGCGTGTCACCGATGCGCGTGTCACCGATGCGCGTGATCTTCGACAGGTCCCCGTCGGGCGCGGCGATCGGATCGGTGGCGCCGATGCACGCGAGCCCGAAGTCGACGACGCGCGGTCGACCGTCGGTGCCCACCAGGACGTTGTCGGGCTTGAAGTCGCGGTGCACGATGCCGGCGGCGTGGGCCGCACCGAGGCCGCGACCGATCTGCACATACATCTCGATGATCTCGGCAACGCTGCGGGATCCACCCTCCTGCCACCTCGCGAGCGTGCCGCCATCCACGTACTCCATCGCGATGAAGATTCCGCGCTCGGTGGTGCCGACCTCGTGGACGACGACCACGTGCGGATGCGAGACCCGTGCGAGACCCTTGGCCTCGGCCACCATCCGCGCCTCGAGCTCGGGGTCGCCGCCATGGTCGGCACGCAGGAGCTTGACGGCAACCTCGCGATCGAGCTCTTCGTCGCGCGCCAGCCACACCGTCCCCATCGCGCCGGCGCCGAGCGATCGCAGCACACGGAAGCGACCCAACCGCGGCGGCGGCTCGGCTTCACCGAACAACGAGGCGTGGACCGCTGCGGCGATCACCGCGTCGGCGAGGCTGTCGTGCAGGGGCGTCGAGCCCTCGTCAGCCATGACCAGCGCCGGCAGGGCGAGCGAGCTGTTGCTGCACGAGGCTGGCCCACTGAGTCAGCTCCTCCTCGGTCGGCGGGGAACTCGGCGCCGCCGAGTGCAGCGCGAGCTCGACGCGCGCGCGCAGCCGCTCGAGCCCGCGTCGAAGGCGACCGCGCACGGTGCCCTCGGGCAACCCGAGCGTCTCGGCAAGCTGCGGCCCGGACAGCCCCTCGAAGTACATCAACTCGACCACGACCTGATCTTCGATCGGGATCTCGCGCAGCGCTGCAACCAGCGCCTGGGTCTCGCGACGCTGGGTCACGATCGAGCTGGCCGAGTTCGGCGCGACGTCGCTGATGCACACGCTCGCAAAGTCGAGTCCCTCGCGCTCGTGCTTGCTGCGCTTGCGGATGTAGGCGAACAGCACGTTGTTCGCGATCGCGTACACGAAGCGCCGAAAGCTGGTCTCGCCGCGAAAGTCGTCCTTGCCGCCGACGCAGCCTAGGAAGGTCTGGTTGACGAGGTCGGCGACATCGGACTCGGCGGCGACCTTGTTGCGGAAGAACCGAATCATCTCCGGCATCCGCCGACGCACCAGCTCGCTGCCCGCGGCTTTGTCGCCCCCGCGCCAGGCGGTCAGTAGCTCGCCATCGTCGCGAACAGGGGCCACCGATCGGACGATACCAGCTCGGTCCACGTCGCGTCGAGCCGTCGCGCCCCGTGGGCCATCACCCGCTCGCGCTTAGAGCGTGCAGTCCGCGTCGCAGTCGTACACGGCTTCGCAGTAGCCAGGAAGGTCGGCGACGAGGTGCAGCCCAATCGTCGTACGGGTTTTTAGACCTCCGTGCGGGTAAGCTCTCTAGCCGCCCCCGAGCCCGCGATGATCGATCGAATCCTTTCTCTCGTCGTTGTCGCAACCATGATCGGATGTGGCACGCCCAACGCGGCCGCGCCCGAAAAGTCCGCAGCATCGCCCGCGGTGACGCCACCGCCCGCCAAGGTGGCGCCTCCGACGGTTGCCGCTGCAAGCCAACCCGAGCCCAAACCCGAACCCAAACCCCAACCCGAACCCGAACCCCCGCCGGAGCCCGAACCCGTGACCGATGAAGCGCCCGCGCTGGACATCGAGTACGTGCCCACGCCTGGGAACGTGGTGAAAAAGATGCTCGAGGTCGCGACGATCACCAAGTCCGACGTGGTCTACGACCTCGGCTGCGGCGACGGCCGCCTGGTCATCGCGGCGGCGAAACAGTATGGGGCCCGCGGCATCGGCTTCGACCTCGACCCCGAGCGCATCGCCGAGGCCAAGGCCAACGTCGAGAAGGCCGGCGTGGGCCACCTGGTCACCATCGAGCAGAAGAACATCTTCGAGGTCGATCTGTCCCCGGCGTCGGTGGTCACGCTCTACCTGCTGCCGAGCATCAACGTGCGGCTGATCCCGCAGCTTCAGAAACTCGCGGCGGGCTCGCGGATCATCTCCCACGACTTCGACATGCAGGGCGTCGACCCTGATGACGTCTGGACCCTGGTGGCCAAGCATCACCGCCCGCCACCGGCGACGCGCAAACATTACGTATACAAGTGGACCGCACCGATCGTGGTCTCGCCGGCCGACGAGTGAGGCAACGGCTATCATCGAGCCGTGACGACCCTCGCTTCGAACTCACCGCCGTCGGGCCCGGACACCGATCCCGCGCGCGCCGCCTCGGCCTATGCGCTGGTCTGCGCGCTGCAACGACACATGGTCGATGCGATGCAGCGGGTCGCCCTCGCGGCCGGCCATCCCACCGCATTGGTCGCCAGCGAGTGGCTCCGAGACGGCGGCCGACACGGCGGCGGCGTGCGCTGGGGCACCGGTGACACTGCGGTGTTCAACCGAGCCTCCGTCAACGTCTCGCAGGTTCACTACGCCGACGAGCCCGACAAGCCGCTGGCTTCGGCCACGGCATTGTCGACGATCATCCATCCCGCCAATCCGCATGCGCCTTCGGTGCACATGCACATCAGCTGGACCCAGCTGCGCGGGCGAGGTGGCTACTGGCGCATCATGGCCGATCTCAACCCGGCCATCGCGGCCAGCGTCGACGCGAGCAGCTTCGAGGAGTGCCTGAGCCACGCGGCGCCGACGCAGTACGCGTATGCGGCAGAGCAAGGCGCGCGCTACTTCTGGATCCCCGCGCTGGAGCGACACCGCGGCGTGGCCCACTTCTATCTCGAAGGCTACGACAGCGGCGACTTCACCGAGGACGCCACCATGGCCCGCGAGCTGGGCCACTCGACGATCGATACCTATGCGGCACTGGTGAGCACGGCGCTGTCCGAGCACCCCGAGCCGAGCGCACGAGACTACGAACAGCAGCTCGCCTATCACACGGCCTATCTGTTCCAGGTATTGACGCTCGATCGCGGCACGACCTCGGGACTGCTCATCCACGACCAAAACGACCTGGGTATTCTCGGCTCACTGCCATCGCACATCGACGCCCAACTGCTGGCGTCGTGGGCCGTGCGCGCGCAACCACCCCAGGACGAACTGGTCCGATCCTTGGTCAGTGCCACGGCGGGCGGCGAGCGGTGCCTGATCGACGACGCGACCAAACGAGCACTCGCCACGACGGTCCGGCAGTTCTATCGCGCCCACCCCGAAGCCCTCGCGATGCAGGCCGCGGGCGACATCATACCGCCGACCGTCGCGAACCACCGGTAGGGCGCATGCTGGCCAACGAGTAGGCGTTTAGCGAACCTGTTGGTGCGCGGCAAAACTCCAGAGTCGTTCGAGTACGGTTTGACGAGGTGTGTAGCGCGTAGCGTTCGCTCGCGGAAGCGACGAGCGTAGCGGCGCTTAGCCCATCGATCGCAGCGGTGCGTTGCACGGCCGGTGGATGGCACGGCGTACGGATCTCGCCGCCACGTTGCGGCGACCTGCACTGCGGGGCTCTCGCAGCACGGAGCGAATTGCGATCTGCGTGCTGGTGTGGAGGTGGTATCTTTGTTGGCGTGACCATCAAGGCACGCGTCACCGCAGGCCGGCTTGTCGTCGACGAGCCGACCGACCTTCCCGAGGGGACGGAGGTCGAGCTCCTCGCGCTCGATCCCGGTGACTGGCTCGACGATGCCGATCGTGCTGCGCTGCACGCGGCGCTCGACGAGTCCGAGGCCGACGTCGCCGCAGGTCGGCTCGTCGATGCCGACGAGGTCCTCCGCGAGCTCGAGTCGTGAAGGCGCGCCGTGTTCGCTTCACGGCCACGGCGCAACGCCAAGTCCGGAGCGAGAAGCAATGGTGGCTCGCGAATCGGGATCACGTCGACCCGTCCTCGCGCGGTGACGGAATCACCCCTTGTCTGCCCAACGAAGAATCGTTCACCTGCGAGGCGAAGCCTCGTCAGGTGCAACGATTCGTTGGGCAGCGACCTCGGTCATCGACCGCGCGCTTTCCACGTGTCGGGATCGCGATGCTGATGCAGGACCGCGAAGACCCGGGCGCGGTCGACCAAGATGGTGAAGTAGACGCTGTAGGGAAACACGCGAACCAATCCTCGACGAACATCCGGCGAGACGACCTGATACTGGCGAGGGTTTTCCGCGATCGCTGCGAGAACCCGGTCGACCTCTTCCTCGAACCGGAAACCGAGGCCAGGGCGCTCGAGCTCATACGCGACCGCCGCATCGCCGACGTCCGCCTCGGCCGTTTTGGTCAGCTCGACGAGCATCAGCCACGGGTCGCACGAAGGCGAGCGTGGAGGTCGGCTCGCACCTCCGACCATGGCCGAACATCGGCAGACTCCGAACGCGCCTCGGCAAGCCGCTCAGCGATCACGGCTCGGTGCCACTCCGGTACTGGCAACTCGTCCGGCCGTGAGACGATGAGGTCCCATAGCGCCTGCACGTACGCGATCTTCTCCTCGATCGCGAGCTCTTGGAAGCCGGGTGGCGCCTCGATCGCAGCCATGATTTTCAGTCTACCGCGTCCGGCCAGGCGCCACACGCGAGCTGTCGAGACGGCCGTCACGAACGCGGCTCTTCGTCCGTAGGAGGCGAGGCGCCCCTTGTCCGCGCGGCGGCGACAGACATGCTGCATGACGACGAGCACCAAAGTGGGTGCGGGTGCTCGGCCATCACGACATCCAGGTCAGGCCAACGATCAGGCGTTCAGCGGCGGGAGCCGGGGCCGTAGGTCACGGACCCGTCCGCTGCAACGGTTGGTTGGGCGGCGCTTCGGGAGACCGGCACTCTGCGCGGTGGCAGCGTTACCTGCTCGGCACCGCTTCGCTTCTCCATATCGCGGAAAAAGGCGAAGATTCTGTCGATGTCATAATCGTATTCGCGCGCAAGGGCGTCACGGTTGGCGCGGACTTCGTCGATGATCGAATCTCGAGTCATTGTTCCTCCTGTGCACGAAGCTCCTCGGGTGTGCAGATCGTTGGCGGCTCGAACCCATGCTCGCGACACACGGCCTCGATGCGTGGGCGCATTACCGCGTTTGCGATATGCGAACAGTTCCACGTGAGCAGGAAGTCGATGCCGTGCACCGTCGCGATCGCGACGTGGAGAGCGTCGATGGCCGCGCTACGCGGCATGACGGCGGCGCTCAAGAGCACGGCGGCGAGCGCGTGGGCCTCCGCGACGGCCACGAGCGCCGGGAGGCCGTCGAGCGCGGCAAGACGCCGCCCAGCCGCTGCGGCGTCACCCATGCGTGCCTCCGTGAGCACGACCTCGGACACGAACAGCTCGAACGCATCCCTCGCCGCCCACCACTCGAGCGTGCTCTGCTGGTGACCGGCGCGGACGACGTCTCGGCTCGGCAAGGCCGTGAGGTAGCTGACCACGGACGTTTCCAGGTATACGCGCGACTTCACGGCGATCCGTTGGAGAGTCTAGCACCCCCAGGAACGTTGGGGTTCTGGCACGCGGACGGGTGCCCCACGCCCGCGGGACCCCGGCGCTGGCCACCCTCGTCGCGACCCACGTGACCGATGCGTCCACGGGCGCACCGCCATGCTGCTCGCGGCGCCTCGAGTGACTGCAGGCACCCGACACGGCACGAGCCGGCGAGTACCGGCCGCGGTCACGAGCGACGAGCGACGGCGGCGGTGAACCCCGACCACGGACTCACCCACATCATCGCAGCCGAAATCCGAATCGAAGCCCCACGCAGGCCACGCATCACCCCGACTCCAAGCGGACCGCTCGTCCGTCCAACGCGTCGGGCGTTCACCTGCCGGAGCCAGGTCCAACGGCTTGTTCGCCGGCCGCTCCGTGCAGCCCGCGGATGGACTCGTCGCGCACGCCGGCCCTCGACCGGTGCGCTCTCAGTCGCCAATGCTCCATCGATCTCGCAGAGGCACTGGCATGCCGATGACAGCAACCTTCCCGGTCGGGCGCGGCTTTCAGCTCGCGCAGCGCCGCGAGATGATCGTCACATTGTCGGCGTCATAGCCCTCCACTTGGAACGGCTCCCAGCCGGCGGTGATCGCAAGCGTTTCGTCATCCTCGAAATAGTGAGCCATCCGCTTGAAGCGGACCTCCCATGAGTCACAAGGGAATGCTTCGCCTCCCGTCGCCGCGGATGCAGTCTCCGGTCCGAGCGTCTCGCTCGACATGCCGGTCCCAGTCGAAGACGTCCACGAGCCTCCGCTGCCGGTGCCGGACGGGCGTGGGCACGCCACGACAAAGACAACGCCAGAAACGAACCCGATCACGAGGAACAGATACCGCCGAGCAACCCGCATAACGCCTATCCTCCGACGACGACCGTACACGTTCGGAGCACGCTCCGCAATCGCCGCGGATACGCCACATTGACCGCCCACTGGTAGCTCATCCGAGATCCTCGGCGCAGCTCCACCACGATTTCGCCCACGACGTCCTCGGCCCGTCTGTCCAAC
>CANLQR010000396.1 GCA_947492135.1 Deltaproteobacteria bacterium
GCGTCGATCGCCGCGAGCGAGCCCGGGAACTTTCCACCCGCCTGCGCGAGCTCGCACGCGGTCGACTCACCCTCGGCGTCGAGGGTCGCGGTCCACTTGGCGGCGACGACGTCCAGGGCAAACGAAAGCCTGGTGTTGTCGTACGCGACACTTTGCAGCGCGAGCCCGCGGGTGCCCTGCAGCGGGATGTCGATCGTGGCCGTCCACGACCCGGCCTTCGGTTTGAGCGCGACGTAGAAAGGCAGCGCCGCACCGGGGAGCTCGACCGCACCGCTGAAGTACAGCGGCACGGGGGCTGGCTCGGACGGTGGCGGCAGGCTCGGGGAGGCGGCCACTGGAGGAACCGTGCCGGGATCGAGGGCCGGTGCGCTGGGACGGCAGCCCAGCAGTGCAAACAGCGTCAGAGCGGTCAGACGGCGCATGGCCGCGAGAGTAATCCACTCGCCAGGGTTTTGGCTGCGACCGTCGGCGGCGCGGTTCGTTCGCGACAACGACCGCCGCGAAACCCCGTACTCTCGCCGCCGCGTGCCTGCCTCCGACTCTCCACGACCTGCGACCCGCCGCCTGCTGCTCGGGTTTGGCGGCGTCGTCGCGCTGATGTGCGTCATCTTCGGCGTGGCGATCGTCCGTCAGCACGACGCGTTCCAGCGCTACCGCGCGGCGACACTCGAGGCCGGCGCCTTGCCCTGGGAAGGCGAGGCCATGGCGCCCGAGGCCTGCGTCAGCTTCGCGACCGAATGGGCGATGGCGTGCCCCGGCCTGGGCACGTGGTGCGAGAGCGAAGCGCCGCGCCTGGTGATGCAGTGCATGGCGAGCCGCGATCGCACGCTGTTCTGCACGGCGACCGGCGACGCGAGCGGGAGCACCGAGTTCGGCTACGACGACTGCGCTCGGCTGCGCGAGGATGTGGACGGCACCTATGCCAAGCGCAGCCACAAGAAGTTCTGTGGCGCGGCCTTTCGCGCCGTCGCCGAACACTGCCGGCGCGGCGGCGCAGTCCCCTGATCGCAGCCGAGGTGATCGCAGCCGAGGTGATCGCAGCCGAGGTGATCGCAGCCGAGGTGATCGCAGCCGAGGTGATCGCTGACGCCAGACCCAAGGCGCCAACCAAAGCAAAACGCCCCTGCCGCAAGCTGCGACAGAGGCGTTTTCCAGAGCAAGGTGGCAGCGACCGGAGTCGCTGCCCTTGGGCGCATCACATGTCCATGCCGCCCATACCGCCGCCGCCGCCGCCGCCGCCGGCCGCCGGAGCGTCCTTCTTGGGCTTCTCGGCGATCATCGCCTCGGTGGTGAGCATCATGCCGGCCACGCTCGACGCGTGCTCGAGCGCGATGCGGACGACCTTGGTGGGGTCGATCACGCCGTCTTCGACGAGGTCGCAGTACTTGCCGGTGCGGGCATTGAAGCCAAAGCCGCCCTTGCCGTTCTTCACTTCGTTCACCACCACGCTCGGCTCGCCGCCGGCGTTCGCGATGATCTGACGCAAGGGCTCCTCGAGCGCCCGGCGCACGATGGTCACGCCGAACTGCTGTTCGGTCGACGCGGCCTCGAACTTCTCGAGCGCCTTCTGGGCGCGGATGAGCGCAACGCCGCCACCGGGGACGATGCCCTCTTCGACGGCCGCACGGGTCGCGTGCAGGGCGTCTTCGACGCGGGCCTTCTTCTCCTTCATCTCGACCTCGCTCGCAGCGCCGACCTTGATCACGGCAACGCCACCGACGAGCTTGGCCAGACGCTCCTGGAGCTTCTCGCGGTCATAGTCGCTGGTGGTGTCTTCGATCTGGGTACGGATCTGCTTGACGCGGCCCTGGATGTCGGCCTTCTTGCCGCCGCCATCGATGATGGTGCAGTTGTCCTTGTCGATCTTGATCTGCTTGGCGGTGCCGAGATCCTTGATCGAGACGTTCTCGAGCTTCTCGCCGAGGTCGTCGGTGAGGGCCTTGCCGCCGGTGAGGACGGCGATGTCCTTGAGCATCTCCTTGCGTCGGTCGCCAAAGCCCGGGGCCTTGACCGCAGCGACGTGCAGCGTGCCACGCAGCTTGTTGACCACCAGGGTCGCAAGCGCCTCGCCGTCGATGTCCTCTGCGAGGATCATCAGGCTGCGGCCCTGCTTGGCGACCTGCTCGAGGATCGGCAGCAAGTCCTTCATCGACGAGATCTTCTTCTCGTGGAGCAGGACGAAGCAGTCGGTCAGGTGGACCTCCATGCGCTCCTGGTCGGTGACGAAGTACGGCGACAGGTAGCCGCGGTCGAACTGCATGCCCTCGACGACCTCGAGTTCGGTCGTGGACGACTTGTTCTCTTCGACGGTGATGACGCCTTCTTTGCCGACCTTGCTCATCGCCTCGGCGATCAGCTTGCCGATCTCTTCGTCGCCGTTGGCGCTGATGGTGCCGACCTGGGCGATCTCTGCCTCGCCCTTGGTGGCCTTGCTCAGCTTCTTGATGGCCTCGACGGCGGTGATCACGGCGGCATCGATACCGCGCTTGATCTCCATCGGGTCGTGACCCGCGGTGACCATCTTGATCCCCTCGCGGAACAGCGCCTGCGCGAGCACGGTCGCGGTGGTGGTGCCGTCGCCGGCGATGTCGGAGGTCTTGCTGGCGACCTCTTTGACCATCTGCGCGCCCATGTTCTCGAACTTGTCTTCGAGTTCGATCTCCTTGGCGACGGTGACGCCGTCCTTGGTGACCGTGGGCGAGCCCCACGACTTCTCGATCACCACATTGCGGCCGCGAGGCCCGAGGGTGACCTTGACCGCATCGGCCAACACATTCACGCCACGCAAAATCGAGTTGCGGGCGCTCTCATCGAAACGAACTTCCTTGGCAGCCATGATGATTCCTTATTCTTCTCGGGGGGGATTCACTTGACGATGACCGCGAGGATCTCGTCCTCGCGAAGGACGATGTGCTCTTCGCCATCGAGCTTGAGCTCGGTGCCGGCGTACTTGCCGAAAAGGACCTCGTCGCCAGCCTTGACGTCGAGAGCGATGCGCTTGCCAGCTTCATCGCGCTTGCCTTCGCCGACGGCGATGACGACGCCACGGGCGGGCTTCTCTTTGGCGGTGTCGGGGATGAACAGGCCGCCGGTGGTCTTGCTGTCTTCGGCGACGCGCTTGACGACGAGGCGGTCGTGAAGGGGACGGATTTTCATGGTCGAACTCCTTGCAGGGCCCATCTCGCGGGCCGACGATGTGAGGCGGGGTCGAGGCAAACCCGACAGGGATGCCAAAACGATGCGTCTCGAGTTTTCGTGGCAAAAGCACACGAAATCCCGCGACTTAGCAGTTGGATGGTCCGACTGCCAGACGGGGGGATTCTAGTCGCGGTCGGGTTTCGGTCAACCCCACCATTGCGGAGAAGTTGGGCTCGCCACTGGCATCGGCCGTGGGATGTCTCACAATCTTCAGAGGGGCCGAGCCTCGAGTTCAAACAGAGCAGGTTGGGCGCGTACGCCAACCCACAAAGAAGGACGATCCGATGTCTAGCGCAGTCGCCGTCTCGCATTCCACTCTGGAGTCGTTCTTCTTCGAAGAGATCGAGCATGTGCAAGAACGCACCGGACGCAACCTGCCCGTCGAGGTCGAGGCCTACGTCGTGCACCTGCTGGCCGCGTACGCGCGCAAGACCCACGAAGCGGGGCGCACCAGTCGACCGCTCGCGCTCGACTACTTGCAGGCCAAGAACCAGGCCGGCTCGGCGCGTGCGCAAGCGCTGCGGGTGGTCGGCGACCGGGCCTTGTACATCAGCGGCGTGGTGCCCCGCAGCCTCCATCGTGCCGCGATCAACGTGAAGTACGTGCACGGGATCGGCGAGTCGGCTTACGGCGAGATCGCCGGCGACGGGCCGCTCGCGGTGCTGGGCACGCTCGCGCAGATGTTCGGTGAGGTCGCGGACGTGATCGGTGACGTGGTCGAGTTGGGATCCAACGGCGATCCTGGTGACCTACTCGCGGTGTACGAGCGTTGGCGCACCTATGGTGATCCGCGGGATGCCAAGCTGCTCGTGCGCGCGGGGGTGATGCTCGACACCGAGCGGGCGGACGTCGTGCAATGACCCCGCCGGGGCCGAGCAACCTGGTGCGGCTGTTCAACGGGATCGAGGCCCTGTATGGCGCCGACTCCGGGTTGGATCCCGAGTCGTTGCTCGTGCCGTACCACACCGAGCAAGGGGTGCGAGAGCTCTTGCTGCTACGGGAGACCGACGACGGGGAGCTCGAGGTCGGTCTCGCGATCGATGCCGAGACGCTGCGCGCGGTGCAAGAGTCCTGCGTGCACGAGGCACTCTCCGATGATCGTCTCGGCGAGACGCTGCCCGTGCTCGAGGGGCTCAGTCACCTGGTGTATGTCGCCGAGGCGGCGCGTTGCGAGCGACCGATCTCTGGCCTCGAGCTCGAGACCCAGGCCGAAGTCGACAAGCTCGCGGTGATCCTGTTGCATCGCTGGGCCGACGCTCGCGCGCAGTTCGATGGCTTGGTCGACCGCCTCTACTACCGCTTCGAGTTGGTCGCCGGCAGCGACCTGCACGAGCGCTATCAGACCGCGAATCGCGTCGCCTTGGCCTTTTCTCGGCGCTTGCGAGGCCCCGCCCACAGCGGGCAACTCGACGAAGTGCGCCGCCTGCTGCGGCGATTCTGGCGCAGTTCGATGAACGAGAAGCTCGGACTCGCGGCCTGAAACGCTGGGCCACGCGGCTGGAGCTCGAGGTCGGTGCGAACCTCGCCGATTGCCGTGGTCCAGCACCGGAGCCCTGCGATCTACGCCATAAAATGGTCCTGCGCGCTGCGCCTGGCCCATGCTGCCGTCGACGGCATGATCCAAGAACCGATGATGTGCGTGCTCAGCTTGTGTCTGGCGATGTTCGCTGCGGGTCCGCCTTCGCAAGCCGAACCCGACGCAGCATCGTCGGGCCTCGAGTCGCCACGGATCGAGACCCACGACGGCGCCGAGTTCGTCGTGGTGCCCGCGCGGCTGATTGCCCCCGAGGGAGCCGTGGTGACCTATCGGGTGCTGGTCGAGCGCAAGCACGCGCTGCTGGCCGACGAGTTTGCCGCGGCGGTCGATGACGCGCTCGCCGATGCGTCGGGCTGGGCCGCCGCCGGCACCCGGTTGGTCCCGGTCGTCGAGGACGCCGATGTGACCATCTTCCTCGCCGCGCCCAAGACCGTCGATCGGATGTGCGCGCCGCTGCAGACCGGTGGCGCGTTCTCGTGCGGACGGCACGGTCGCGTGGTCATCAATACCAAGCGTTTCGTCCAGGGATCGACCACGTATCGTGGGCGACTGGCGGAGTACCGGACCTACGTGATCAATCATGAAGTCGGCCACGTGTTGGGTCTGGGTCATCGCGGGTGTCCCGGCCGCGGCGCCCCGGCGCCGGTGATGCTGCAGCAGACCAAGTCGCTGTCGGGGTGCCGCCGCAGCTCGACCCCAGGTGCGGGCGAACTCGCGGCACTCGCCGCACGGCCTGCGCGCTACCTCGTGTCGCGTGGTCCGGTTGCGTCGGGCCCGGTCACGGCGTTCGTCGCGGACGACGTCGTCGCGCGAGCCCGAGAAGGCCGAAGCCCGGCCCGCTCGCTGCCGTGAGTCGTCGCCGCGTCAACAGGCTCGTCGTCGGCGACGCAGTGGGGCGACCACGAGCAGCAGGCCCAAACCCGCTGGGCTGGGCGCGGTGAGGTCACACGCGCAGCCTCGTGGTGGCGCGTCGTCGTCGAGGCCCGCGCCGGTCTCGCCATCGATCGGTTCGCCGGTTGAGCTGCCCGTTGGGTCGTCGGTCGCATCGTCGGTCGCATCGCCGGTCGGGTCGCCGGTCGGGTCGCCGGTGTCGTCGAGCGAACCGCTCGTGGCCGCGACCCCGGTGCCCACGTAGAGGATCACCTCGTCGCTGCCTTCGTTGCCGTCGTGGTCCACCGCTTCGACGCGGATGGTGTAGGTGCCATCGGGTAGCCCTGCGAGGTTCCAGCTGGGCTCGAACTGGTAGGCGTTCTCGACCACCTCGGTGCCGCCTTGCGGGATCACGCGCAGACGCCAGCCGGCGCCCTGGTGATCGTCGGTGACCTCGACCTCGACCATGACGCTCGCCCCGGCGTCGATCTCGAGGCCATCGGATGGCTGCAACAGGGTCACCGTCGGCGCAGTGACGTCGGGCTCGTTGGGGCCGAAGTAGGCGAGGAGTTCGGCATCGTCGTGCTGCATGCCGGCGTCCTCGCCACAGAACACGTCATGCACGTAGGTGCAGCTGATCCCGCCGGTTGCGTCGTTGTAAGGCGTGCACTCGGTGGCCCACACCTTGGTCCCCGAGGTGCCGAACGGGTACATGATGTTGTCGCTGCCATCGATGTGATCGAGGCCGAAGGCGTGGGCGGCCTCTTGCAGTGCGGTGTTGCCGAGCGTGAGCGCACTGTTGCTGGCCTCGGTGAACGCGAACGTCGTGTCGCGCCACCATGCGTCGCCGCAGTCCGAGCTGCACGAGACGCCGAGGATTCCCGCGGCGAGTCCGATGTCGGTGGGGTCCCCGCCCATCATCACCATCGAGTAAGGCAGGTGCGCCGGCGGGGCCTCCTCGAAGGCGATGCGGACCGCGTAGGGCGTCATCGAGTTCTGGAACACCTGAATCATCGTCATGGCTTCGGCTTCGCTGCCCTGATACGCGGGGTACTCGATGTCCAGGGCGCCGACGCAACTCGACTGCAGCTCCGAGGCGATCGTGCCGTAGCTCAGCGTGCCGCCGAAGAAGTTGAGAAAGATGGTCGCGAAGTGCGGTGGGTCCTCCCAGCCGGTTCCATGCTGCACCGGGAGGTCGGTCCGCAGCTGCGCGTCGGGGATGATGCGATCGCCGACCTGGGTCATGCCGCGATGCTCGAGGTTCTCGAGGAAGGCTTCGCGCCGCGCGGCGATCTCCGCGGGTGAGAGCGCGCGGCGAGCCTCGATGGGCCGGCCAAAGAGGGTCCGGCCAGCCTCGGCCTGCGCGGTGTCGGTGGCCAACACTGCGCCGAGCACGACCAAGGCGAACAACAACGGCCGCATCATGGCGTCGATGCTGCCACAGCGACCGTGACGCGGCGCGCGATGCCCGAAGAGCGCGCGCGCCGGCCTTGCGCTACTGCTTGGGGTACGTGACGGCGAGGAACGGTACTAGCTGCTTGGCCTGGGCATCGGTGATCTCGGCGCCCTCTTCGACCATCGCGCGAACGACCTTCGCCCAGCCCGAGACATCGTCGCCGCCGTGCTTCTCGACGTCATCGAGCTCGTGGCACTGGGTGCATAGCTCCTCGAGGAGCTTCTTTCCGGTCGCGGCGTCAACCGCAGCGGGGCTCGCAACCGCCGGCTTGTCGGCGACAGGCGCCGGCTTGTCGGCGACAGGCGCCGGCTTGTCGGCGACAGCCGCCGGCTTGTCGGCGACAGGCGCCGGCGCCACCTCGGGCTTGGGACTGACCACAGGCGTCTCGCCCGCGTCGGGCGGTGCCGCTGTCGTGGCGGCGTCA
>CANLQR010000397.1 GCA_947492135.1 Deltaproteobacteria bacterium
CGCGAGCAGCGTTGCGATGCCAATCGGTGCGGCGTGGATCCGCAGGATTGCGGGCAGCGCCGCGGCCACGCCGAGCAGCAAGACCCGCTCGGAGGTCGGTGCTGCACTCAACCATCGATCGACGGCCCACGCACACGCGACGGCTGCCGCGACCAGTGCGCCGATCTCGGTGCCGTCTTGTAGCCAGCGCTGCGAGGTTGGCGACGCAAACACCAAGATGAGCGCGACTGCCAGCAGGGCATGGGTTCGCGAGGTCGCCGACGGTCGGCCAAGCGCGCCCATCATCACCATCACGGCGGCGCTCGTGGCGACCGCGATCGCCTTGGCCCAGTGGAGCGAAGGGACGCGATCGAGCCCGCCACCGATGGCGCCGAGCAACGCTGACCACACCGCCGAATCGGTCTGGGCTTGCCCCGACGCGTCCGCGCCGAGCAGCGGCCACGCGACGAGCGTAGAGGCCGTCCACACCGCCGCGAACGCGGTCCACCACCATCGTCCGCCCAGCGGCGCGCACAGTCGTGTGCCGGGTTCCACTATGCTTCGGCCATGGTAGGCCGGCTGGCGATCCGTGATCGACCTTGGTGCTCTAGGCAGCCACTGCGGGGCTCGTGGCCCGGCGAGCGCCCAGCGCCTCTGCCAGCGCGTGATCACGACTGATCCGCCGCCGGAGCACCAAGGGCGCAGCGATCGCTCGCAGGACAACGTGCGCGTGGCCCCACGTGACGATCTTGACGGGCAGATCCACGCGGAGCGAGGCGTCCTCGAGATCCATGGTCAGCACCGCGCGAGTTCCCGCGGCCAAGCGATCGCCGAGCGAGGCGGCGTGGCCAAGCTGCAGCAGCTGCTTGGCCAGCCCGGTCACGGTGACGGGGAGCTCCCGGCCCGCACAACGCAGTGATACCCGGATCGATCCGTGAACAACCGCGCCTGGTGGCAGCGAACGGCGGAGGATCTCATCGAGTGCGGTTGCCATGGGAAGGATTGCTCGGGTGAAAAGCAGGAGGCGTGCCAAGCGGGCGACCCTTGGTGGGCCGTGTCGGCGCGCTGGCCTCTGCAGTCGTAACGCGCCGCGATGACATCGCTTGCAGCGTGCGACTGCGACGATTCCGAGCGACGCGGACCCGTGGCGCAAAGCCGCAACGCGCTCGAACGCCGCCCGCGTCGCCTATCAGGCTCGCCGGCAGCGTCCGTAGCAACCCGATTCGATCGCGGCGCGGCCTACAGCGACTGCACGCTCGTCTTCACGGAGACAATCGTGACGACCACGGTGGTGCTCGCGTTGTCGATCACGAAGCGCCGACCCGATCCATCCAGGCGGAGGTCGTCGGCGACGACGATGCCGTCGCGGGTGTGATCGAAGTCTGCGGTGGGGCCACCAGCCGCCGCATGAGGCGTGATCGCCAGCGTGTGGGCGTGGCCGGAGAGCTCCACGCTCACGGTCGCGGTCTGCGACCAGGCCACGGCGGTGCTGCTGCGGACCCGCGTCCCGGCGTCGTGGTCGATCACCTCGACCCGCACGAGCGCGTTGCTGCCCCCGGCGGTGGCGGCGGACGGTGCCGCGACGCCGGCGATGACTGCCGCCAACAACACCAAGCTCATCAGGGATCGGGTTGGGTTGGCCATGGCGTCTGTGGATAGAGTGATGTGGGCGCGACGATGGTTCCAAAAATCGATATCGAGTAAGCCGCGTCACCGATGTAGAGCCGATCATGGGACCAGGAGCATCGCGAGCCCGCCAAAACCGGACGATCCAGGTCTGGGCGGGTGCGGGTTTGGCCCGCGTAGTCCCGACCGAGCCCTACGGCGAACGCGCCGGCGCTCACTGCGGCATGGTCGCGCGCCCCGCGGGGTCTCGAGGGGCGCAACAGGCCTCGCGGGCCCAACGGGGCAGCAGCATCCTCCCAGGCCGCGCCCAGCATCCCCGTCGGGACCCCGCCGACTGCGCTCCAACCCCTTGGCAACCTTCGGACACGCCTGCGTTGCGGGACGGAACGGCACTTGCTATACGCTGCGCTCCCTCGACCGGACCCCCGGGTGACCCGTCTGCGCTTAGATGGCACCCGCAAGGCTCCGCGCGAGGACCAAGCCGGCCAGAACTGGCCCGAGGAAACCTAAGGCCCATGCGCGACATCTTCAGTTTCTTCGAGAAGCCCAAAGAGACCGCCCAGTTCAACGCATTGCGCATCAGCATTGCGTCGCCCAAGACCATCCGCGATTGGTCGTATGGCGAGGTCAAGAACCCCGAGACCATCAACTACCGCACGTTCAAGCCCGAGCGAGATGGGCTTTTCTGCGCAAAGATCTTCGGGCCCATCAAGGACTACGAGTGCCTCTGCGGCAAGTACAAGCGCATGAAGCATCGCGGTGTGGTGTGCGAGAAGTGTGGCGTCGAGGTCATCCATTCCAAGGTCCGTCGTGAACGTGCTGGCCACATCGATCTGGCCACACCGGTCGCGCACATCTGGTTTCTCAAGAGCCTGCCGTCGCGTATCGGCAACGTGCTCGATATCCCCCTGACCAAGCTCGAAAAGGTCCTCTACTGCGAGGCCTACATCGTCATCGACGCCAAGGACTCCGGTCTGGATGAGCGCGAGCTGCTGTCCGAAGAGCGTTTCGATCAGCTCGTCGACGAGCTCGGTCACGACGCCTTCACCGCCGGCATGGGCGCCGAGGCGATCAAAGAGCTGCTCGCCCGAATCGATCCCGTGGTGGAGTCTCGGATCCTGCGCACCGAGATCGCGACCGCCGGCAGCGAGGCACGGCGCAAGAAGGCCGCCAAGCGTCTTCGGGTCATCGAGGCCTTCCGCAACAGCGGCAACAAGCCCGAGTGGATGATGCTCGACGTGATCCCGGTGTTGCCACCGGATCTTCGTCCGCTGGTTCCGCTCGATGGTGGCCGCTTCGCCTCGTCGGATCTCAACGATCTGTACCGCCGGGTGATCAACCGCAACAACCGCCTCAAGCGGCTGCAAGAACTCGCCGCGCCCGAGATCATCATCCGCAACGAGAAGCGGATGCTGCAGGAGGCCGTCGACGCACTGTTCGACAACGGCCGCCGTGGCAAGACCATCACCGGGCCCAACAAGCGCCCGCTCAAGTCGCTCTCCGACATGCTCCGCGGCAAGTCGGGTCGCTTCCGCCAGAACCTCCTGGGCAAGCGCGTCGACTACTCCGGCCGTTCGGTCATCGTGGTCGGACCCGAGCTTCGCCTCCATCAGGTCGGGTTGCCCAAGAAGATGGCACTCGAGCTGTTCAAGCCGTTCATCTACAACAAGCTCGAGACCCGCGGTCTGGTGACCACGATCAAGAGCGCCAAGCGGATGGTCGAGCGCGAGGCCGAGGAGGTCTGGGACATCCTCGACGAGGTGATCAAGGAGCACCCGGTGCTGCTCAACCGCGCACCCACACTCCACCGCCTCGGCATCCAGGCGTTCGAGCCTGTGCTCATCGAGGGCAAGGCCATTCAGCTCCACCCGCTGGTCTGCACCGCGTACAACGCCGACTTCGACGGCGACCAGATGGCCGTGCACGTCCCACTGTGCATCGAGGCACAGATGGAAGCGCGCGTGCTGATGATGTCGACCAACAACATCCTCTCGCCCGCGAACGGCAAGCCGATCATCGTACCCACCCAGGACATCGTTCTGGGGCTGTACTACATGACCCGCGAGCGACTCGGCGCCAAGGGCACCTCGAACGATCCCAACAAGGATGGCTACATCGCCGGCCACTATGGTTCGCCGCGTGAGGTGCGGATGGCCTACGACCACAGTGCGCTGCATCTGCAGGCGCGCATCAAGTGCCGGATGGCAGTGGGCGAGGACATGGTCGAGACCACCTGCGGTCGCGTGCTGTTGTACGAGGCCGGCATCCCGACGCAGATCCCGTTTTCGCTCGTCAATCGTTCGCTGGGCAAGAAGGAGCTCAACGAGCTGATCGACGTCTGCTACCGCGTGTGCGGGCAGAAGGCGACGGTACTCATGGCCGACTACCTGCGGTCGACCGGCTACACAGAGGCGACCAAGGCCGGCATCTCGGTGTGCATGGATGACATGATCATCCCAGACATCAAAGAGAAGATGCTCAACGACGCCTTCGAGGAGGTCAAGCGCATCTCCTCGCAGTACGCCGACGGCCTCATCACTTCGGGCGAGCGGTACAACAAGGTCATCGACATCTGGGCGAACGTTGCCGAGCAGATCGCCAACGCCATGATGGAAAAGATCTCGTCGGACTACATCCCCGATCCGATCACGGGAGAGCTCAAGAAGACCCCGTCGTTCAACCCGATCTTCATCATGGCCGACTCTGGTGCTCGCGGTTCGCGGCAGCAGATGCGCCAGCTGTCGGGCATGCGCGGTCTGATGGCCAAGCCCTCGGGCGAGATCATCGATCAGCCGATCACCACCAACTTCCGTGAGGGTCTCACGGTGTTGCAGTACTTCATCTCGACGCACGGCGCGCGCAAGGGCCTCGCCGACACTGCGCTCAAGACCGCGAACAGCGGTTACTTGACCCGCCGTCTGGTCGACGTCGCTCAGGAAGCCGTCGTGACCGAGGTCGACTGCGGCACGATCCAGGGCCTCGAACTCGAGGCGTTGGTCGAGGCTGGTGAGATCATCGAGCGGTTGGGCGAGCGCATTCTTGGGCGCACGGTGCTCGAGAACCTCTACCGCGCCGGCAGCGACGAGCTGCTTGCGAGCGAGGGTTCAGTCCTCGACGAAGGTGCCGTCAAGCTGCTCGAAGAGGCCGGCATCCAGAAGGTCAGGATCCGCTCGGTGCTGACCTGCGAAGCACTGCGAGGCATCTGCGCCAAGTGCTACGGGCGCGACCTGGCCCGCGGCAACCTCGTCGACGTCGGCGAGGCGGTCGGCATCATTGTTGCCCAGTCGATTGGCGAGCCCGGCACCCAGTTGACGATGCGCACCTTCCACATCGGTGGCGTCGGCAACATCGCGACCGAGCAGACGATGCTCGAGGCGCGGTTCGGCGGCAAGGTGATGTTCGAGGACTTCAAGGCGGTCAACCGTGGCGATCATCAGATCGTCATGAACCGCTACTCGCGGATCGTGCTGCTCGACGAGCGCGACCGTGCGCGCGAGCAGTACGACCTGGTGTATGGCGCCAAGCTGCTGGTCCGTCCCGGCGACATGGTCAAGCCGGGCCAGCTGATGTCGGAGTGGGACCCCTTCTCGATCCCGATCCTCAGCGATGTCGGCGGTACCGTGGAGTACGGCGACATCATCGAGGGCGTGACGATGACGATCCGCGTCGACGAACTCACTGGCCACTCGAGCATGGTCGTGCAGGAGAGCCGCGATCCCGACGCTCGTCCGCGCATCGTCGTTCGCGACGACGCCGGCAACGTCGCGACCTACGAAGGCAAGCACGAGGCCCGCTACTTCCTGCCGGTGGGCGCCTCGTTCACCGTGCACGAGGCTCAGAAGATCGATCCCGGCGAGGTCATCGCCCGGCTTCCACGCGAGACCGTCAAGACCAAGGACATCACCGGTGGCCTTCCGCGCGTCGTGGAGTTGTTCGAGGCCCGAACGCCCAAGGACCACGCCATCATCGCGGAGACCGATGGTGTCGTCAGCTTCGGCAAGGACAAGGGCGGCAAGCGCCGCATCATCGTCACGCCCGAGGGTGGCGATCCCCGCGAGTACCTGGTGCCCAAGGGTCGTCACGTCCAGATCCGCGAGGGCGACCGTGTTCGCGCGGGAGAGAAACTCATGGACGGTCCGGCCAACCCGCACGACATCCTCGCGGTGCTCGGCGAGAAGGCCCTAGCGAACTACCTGCTCGATGAGATCCAGGAGGTCTATCGGCTGCAGGGCGTGAAGATCAACGACAAGCACATCGAGACGATCATTCGTCAGATGATGCGTCGTGTTCGCGTCGCCGATCCCGGCGACACGAACTTCTTGGCTGAGGATCACGTCGAGCGCCAGGTGTTCCAGTACGAGAACGCTCGCGTGCAGTCGCTCGGCGGGCAGCCGGCCAGCGGGCAGTCGCTGTTGCTGGGGATCACCAAGGCCTCGCTGTCGACCGAGTCGTTCATCTCGGCCTCGTCGTTCCAGGAGACCACCAAGGTGCTCACCGAGGCGGCGCTGCAGGGCAAGATCGACTATCTCCGCGGTCTCAAGGAGAACGTCATCATGGGCCGGTTGATCCCGGCCGGAACCGGCCTGGGCGTCTACGAACGCCTGACGTCGGAGTCGGACGACCTCACTGCCGAGGACCTGGCAGCCGAGCCGGTGGCGCGACGGCAGACCGAGCGCGACCTGATGAACATCCCCGACTAGGGGCAGCGCGAGAACCCGGAGCGCCAGGGCGGCCACGCCCTGGCGCTCCCCTTTATTTTCGAGACAGCCGAGGGTGATCGCATCCGGGCCTGGCACCATCTGCCACGCCAGAGTGCGAGTACGCCGATATGGTGCGACCGATTCGCCCACCGGCGCGAGCGCCTCCGCATGCGGGTCCGGCGACCCCTGGTCCGTGTCGGGCGCGCTACAATGCCCGCCCGAATTGCGTGCGCGGGCCTCGCGTCGTCGCTCTCGGCCATTGCACCGGATTTTTCCCGCCATGTCTCCGCCGTTTTCCGCCCACAAGATTCGCCAACGCTTCGTCGAGTTCTTTGCGGAACGTGGACACACGCACGTGTCCTCGAGCTCGCTCGTGCCGCGCAACGATCCGACGCTGCTGTTCGTCAACGCCGGGATGAACCAGTTCAAGGACGTGTTCACCGGGCGGGAGCAACGCCCGTATTCGCGGGCGGTGACCGTGCAGCGCTGCGTCCGCGCGGGCGGCAAACACAACGACCTCGACAATGTCGGGTTCACGCCGCGCCACCACACGTTGTTCGAGATGCTCGGCAACTTCTCGTTCGGAGACTACTTCAAGCCCGATGCGATTCGCTGGGCCTGGGAGTTTCTCATCGGTGAGATCGGTCTGCCGGCCGAGCGGTTGGTCGTCACGGTGTTCGATGGCACGGGCGAGGCGGCTCCGGCCGACGACGAGGCCTACGAGCTGTGGCGCGAGTTCCTGCCCGAGGGGCGCATCTATCGCTGTAGTGCCAAGGACAACTTCTGGGCGATGGGCGACACCGGACCCTGCGGGCCGTGTTCGGAGCTCCACATTTTCAAGGGTGACGAGGCGCCCGCCGTGGCCGGGGCTGCGGGCCGAGGTCCGGCCTACGAGGACACCGAGTACGTCGAGCTGTGGAACCTGGTGTTCATGCAGTACGAGAAGCACCCCGACGGCACGATGTCCAAGCTGCCCAAGCCGAGTATCGACACCGGGTCGGGACTCGAGCGCATCGCGGCAGCGGCCGCCGGGGTCGGCTCGAACTACGAGACCGATCTGCTGACGCCGATGGTCGAGTGTGCACGACGGCTCGCCGGGGCCCGGCGCCCACTCGAGCGCGGAGAGGCGCCGCTGCGGGTCATCGCAGACCACGCG
>CANLQR010000398.1 GCA_947492135.1 Deltaproteobacteria bacterium
TGCCGACACATTGACTCTGCTCTTCGCCACGCCGGCGACCAGATCACAACCACCACCCTCCGCGCAAATCACGTCGCAACCGATCGAAATCCATTAAGTTTTGATGCGATTGCCCTGGTATCGGACTCGGCCGCGTCGTCGATTCCTCCGCTCCCGCCCTCGCAGCTCGATGCGATGAAGCCTGCCGACATCACAGCAGCGCAAATCCGCGTCCTGAGATTGTTACCCGTTGAAATTTGCATGCCCATTCCTGGCGACCCGATCACGAAGCGGGTGTAGCAGCCGCACTGTCTCCGAACAAGATGTCCCAAAAGGGCAGGTCGGCGACGTCCAACCAACGACTTGCTTCTCACCAGGCCACTTGCGCCAACCACTTCCGCCAGCGCGACTACGCCGTGCCTTCGAACAGCCGTCCGTGCAGCACCGGCACCACCTTGCCGATGTCGGCGTCGTCGATGACGACGGTGAAATTGATGCTACCGATCCCGAACGTCATCATCTCGACGTTGACGCCGGCATCCGCGATGCACTGGAGGATTCGCCCGCCGATGCCACGGGTCCGCGCGAGGTGCAGGCCCACGATTGACAGGATGGTCTTGTTGCGGTGCAGCTCGCACTGCCCGCACGTCTCGAGCTCGGCCATCGCAGCTTCGAGCGCGCGAACATTGTAGCTCGACACCGAGACGCTGACCTCGGAGGTCGAGATCATGTCGACATCGACATGGTGGCGTGCGAGCACGGCAAACACGTCGGCGACGAATCCGACCTGCTCGAACATCCTCGTCGACGTCAGATGCAGGACCGCCTGCCGCTCCTTGTAGGCAATGCTGGTCACCTCTGGGGCATCGGGGCTCGACGTACCGGTGATGACCGTGCCGGGATGCGCAGGGCGATTGGTGTTCATCACCCGAACCGGGATATCTCCCCGCATCGCCGGCAGCAGCGTAGAGGGATGCAGCACCCGGCTGCCGAAGTACGCGAGCTCGGCGGCTTCGTCGAAGCGCATGGTCGGAATGCTGCGCGCCGAAGCAACTACCGAGGGATCCGCGGACATGACCCCGTCGGTGTCGCTCCAGATCTGGACCTCCTGGGCACCGACCGCCGCGCCGATCAGGCTCGCGGTCAGATCGCTGCCATTGCGGCCTACGGTGGTGATCTCGCCGCTGGCGTTCTTCCCGACGAAGCCCGTGACGATCGGCACCATCCCCGACGGAACCTTGGACTTGAGGCCCTCGCGCATCCGGGCGTCGAAGCCCTCGGTCGGACGTGCGTGTCCAAAATTCGAATCGGTGATGAAGCCCAGTTCCCACGCATCGAAGCCCAGCGACGGCAGATCGTGTCGGGCGAAAAAGTCCGCAATGCAGCGCACCGACATCCGCTCGCCGAAGCTCGAGATGTAGTCGAGACTGCGGGCGCTCAGCTCCTTGACCAGCCTGATCCCTCGCAACAGGTCGCGGATCTCGGCGAACAGCGGCGCGAGCAACTCCGGTGAGCAATCGAGCGAGGACGCGATCTCGTTCTGCCGCGCGATCACCCGCTCACCTGCATCGGCACCGCCGGCCGCCGCTCGAGCCGCGTCGATCAACGCGTCGGTGATGCCCTTGTGCGCCGACAGCACGACGACCGGCGAGCGGTCGCGGTAGCTCGCGACGATCGTCATCACCTTTTCGATCTGCGCCCGGTTCGCCACCGAGCTTCCGCCGAACTTCATCACGATCATGGTGGATGCGCTGCTCCTGGGACCGACGACGACCGAAGTGTCGGGGACGCCGCAGGTTTCGTCAACGCCGTGACGCGACCCAAAGAAGTGCGCCCAAGGCCGGGCGAGATCCGCGGCGCGCGGCGATGAAAAGCCCTTCGATGGCGATCCTCGATGTTGATCGATCCACCGCGCCGGATTTTGGCTATGCTCGGACGCTGCACGAGGATCGTGGCGGAAGATCTTCCCATGCTCGAAACGCTCCTACTTTTCGACGATCGGATGGTGGGGCACGACCCGGGGCCCGGACACCCCGAGCGTTTTGATCGTCTCCGCGCGATCGAGGCGGTGTTGAGCCTGCGCTCGTCGAGCAACTCGCGCATCGAGCCGGCCAGGGCCGCGAGCGAAGAACAGATCGCGCGCGTCCACACGTTCGATCACATCGCGCGCGTCGGTGAACTCGCAGGACAGTACGGCAGTCTCGACGCCGACACGCTGGTGTCACCCGACAGTGTGCGCGCTGCGGTGCTTGCTGCCGGCGCCGCGACCAAGGGCATCGATGCGGTGTGCACCGGCGCTGCCGCCAACGCGTTCGCGTTGGTGCGGCCACCGGGTCACCACGCCGTGGCCGCGCGCGCGATGGGTTTTTGCCTCTTCAACAACATCGCGATCGCGGCCACGCATGCGCGTGCGGTTCATGGCAAGCACCGTATTCTCATCATCGACTGGGACGTCCACCACGGCAACGGCACCGAGTCGATCTTCTACGACACCGATTCGGTGCTGTTTCTCAGCCTCCATCAGGCACCGCTGTACCCCGGCACTGGCGACTCGCGAGCCTCGGGGAGCGGCGCAGGCGTGGGCTACACGGTGAACGTGCCGTTGCAAGCCGGTGCGGGCGACGGCGACTACGCGCGGGTGTTTCGCGAGGTCGTCTTGCCGATCGCGGAGCTGTATGCCCCCGATCTCGTGCTGGTGTCGGCCGGATTCGATGCCCACCGCGATGATCCGTTGGGCGGCATGGAGCTGACCGAAGAGGGGTTTGCGGTGATCTGTGGGCAAGTCCGGCAGTTCGCGCTCGAGCGCGGGTGTCCATTGATGCTGTCGCTCGAAGGCGGGTACGATCTGGCGGGCTTGGCCAAGAGCGTGCACGCGTGCATCGATGTGTTGACCGGCAGCACGCCACCGGTCGCGTCGATGCGTTCGGCAACGCGCGCGGAGGCGGATATCCGGGTAGCGCTGGGTCGCCAGCGCGAGTTCTGGGGCGTGTGACGGGTCGAGCGGACGAAGTCACCCCTCGTCGCTCGCGGCCTTTACCACCGCCATCAGAAAATCAAACCGGGTCTGGAACAGCTTCACCTGCAGCGCGAGCCCCTCGATGCGGTGACCCTGACCCTCGAACTCGGCGTAGCTCACGGGCAAGCCCGCGGCCTCGGCCTTGCGCGCGAACTGCCGGCTCTGCTCGACCGGCACCCGCCAGTCGTTGCTGCCGTGGGTGAGCAACAGTGGCAGCTGCAGGCGGTCGACGTGCGACAGCGGACTGGCCGCCTTCATTCGCGCCAGGTCGCCGGGGTTGTTCGGGTCGCCGCTCTCGAGCACCACCCAGTCGGGGATGTTGCAGGCATCGTGAAACGACTTGATGTCGGAAAAGCCCGCGTGCGACATGCCAAAGCCGAACGGGTAGGCCTCGTTGCGACCGTTGGTGCCAGGCGGAAAGGTCATCGCGCGCATCGTCGCGTAGCCGCCATGGCTACCGCCGTACACACCGATGTGGCGAGCGTCGAGGCCTGCGCGTTGCTCGAGCCAGCGTGCGACCCAGAACAGATCGACGATCTCGTCGCCGCCGAGGTCGCGGTCGTTGAGCGCGTGGAAATCGCGACCGAACCCATCACTTCCACGCACGCTCGGCGACACCACGGTGAAGCCGGCGGCACACATGATCTGGTCGAATTCGCTGTAGCTGTTGTCCCCGCCGTAAAACGCGGTGATGAGGCCCAGGCGCCGCGAAGCATCCTCGATTGGTGTGCGTGGCTCGAGCAAGAACGCGTGCAGCTCGCGGGCCTTGCCGGAGGCCTTGTCGGTATCGAACGTCGGGATCTTCACGGCCGTCGCTTTGCAAGCGATGACCTGCTTGGCGAGCGCGTCGTCGGGCGCAGCCACGCGTGTTTGCGCGAGCTTGCCACCGGACAGATCGACCTCGAGCGCCTCGAACACGATATCCGGCGACTCTTGCGTCAGCAGTGCGCGGCTGCCGTGGCCGTCGATCACGTCGACGCTGCCGGGGAGCTTGCGTTCGTCGAGCACCGCGCCGTTGCTGGGGTCGAGCAGCACCAGCGTCGAGCCCGCTGGTGTGCGATGCACCGCGACGACACCGCGATCGGTCAGTGCCGCGGACGTGATGTCTTCTTTGAACGCGGTGAGCTTGCGGGCACGCCGGGTCTTGCGTGACCACGCATAAAGGTTGGCGAAGCCGTCATCGTTGGCGAGATAAAGCTGGTCATCGCCCGGACCAGGCTCGAGCAACTCGAGCGTCGAGCGCCGGGCCTTGGGGTTCGTGAGGGTCTGGACCCGCGGCTTGGCCGCGCGCAGATCGACGTGCACCAGCTGCACCCGGTTGCGGTCCCCGGCGACTTGCGCGGTGAAGTAGATCTCGTGGCCGTCGGGCGAAAAGCGCAGATCCGACCAGGTAAACGTCAGCTTGGGATCGTCGCAAACAACTTCACGCTCGGCACCGCTGCGAACGTCGCGGGTGCGCAGACAGCTGCGAAATGGCGCCTTGGTGCCGCTGCGCGGGAGGTAGGCCACGGTGGCGTCGTCGGCCGAGAAGCCCATGCCGTACACATAGTCGTGCCGGGTCACCTGCTCGATCCGTCCATCGGCGAGCGACATCCGCCACAGGTTCATCTTCTCGTCGTTGGTGGCATCGGCGTGCAACCACAGCGAGTCAGAGCTCGGGTGGTGGTGGATCGACCACAAGCTGCGCTTGGACCAATCGGCATCACCAAGCGTGGCACCCGACCCGAGGTCCCACGTCACACCGGCGCGCTCGAGGGAAAGCGACTGCAGGGCGTAACGGTCGCCCAGCGAGAAGTAGAACATCCGACCCGTGCGCAGGCTGGGCTTGTAGCGACCGTACGGGAAGCCGGCGAGAAACGGCTGTAGATCGATCTCGCGATCGAAGTACCGCACGAGTCCGGGCAACGCGACGGGTGCGGACACCTCGGGCTTGGGCGCGGGCGCGGGCGCGTCGGCGAACTTCGCCGTGGGGTACGGCACCGCGGCGTTGGGTGGCGCGCACGCGGACAGGATCGAGACCAGGGGCAGGAGCAAGGCGAGTCGCATCGGCGGCGACGAGTCTATACAACGTAGGGAGGCGCGTCTTTGGCGGTGGTTGCAGGGTGGTTGGTAGCGGCCGTGGCGCTCGTGGTCGAGCCCCGCCTAAGAATCCTCTCAAGGTCCTCTCAAACACGTCCCGGCGCGACGCCGTATGAACGTGGTCATGGGACTGATGTCGCTCGTTCTCGTGCTGGGCCTCGCGGCGCCGGTCGATCGCCCGGAGCAGGTCGAGGCGCCGGACCGGCCGCGCGCCATCGAGTTCGACGAGGCCATCGATCTCGTGCGCGATCGGCCGTCGGCGATCGTCCGCGATGCGGCCTCGAAGACGCGCCGCGGGCTCGAGCGCCGGCTCACCGGTTCGGTCAGTCAGCCGCAGATCCTCGTGCAGCCCGGCATGCGCGTGCTACCGACCGATCGACAGACCTTCGCGATGCAGGCGACGATCATGCAATCGTGGAACGTCACCGGGCTCGGCCGCGCGCGGCGGGCCGCGGCTCGCCAGGAGACCCGCGCGTTCGATGCCCACACCCGCGCTGGGCAGCTCGCGCAGCGGCTCGCCGCGGCCAGGGCGTGGATCGACCTGCACGCGGTCGAGCGACAGCTCGAGCTCGCGCGGCACGACGCGGCCACTTCGCGGACCATGATCGCGACGGTGCAGCGGGCACTCGACGCCGGCGTGCTCGCGCGGGCCGACCTCGCGCGGGCGCGAGCCGACGGCTCGGTGGCCGACGCCCGGGTGATTGCGCTCGTGGGCCAGGCCCACGATCTCGGGCTCTTGCTTGCCCGTGAGACCGCCTCCGATCCGTGGGTCGCGCTGGCGACCCTGGGCCCCGCGCCGCAGCCGGTGTTGCCGGACACCGCCGAGCTCGCGGCACGACTCGCCGCGGTCGATCGCCTGCCGCCGGTACGCGCGCGGGCGCTGACACTGGCCGCCGCGCGGGCCCGAGCGGTCGAGCACGCCCGTCAGAATCGCGGCACGCAGCTCACCGTCGGTGCGCAGGTCGACCGCGACGATCGCGACGGCCTGCTCGCCTACGGGATCCTCGGCGTGAGCTTCGCGGGTCGCGGTGCCGGCGGGCGGGCCAAGGCCGACGCGGTGTTCGAGCAGGCCCAGCTGCAAGCCGCAGATCTCGAGGACACCGCCGCGCTGACGGCCGCGATCGCGACCGCGCTCCACGATCTGGACCACACCCGCGTGGCGCTCGGGCACCTCGACTCCGCGCTCGTGCCGGCGCTCGAGGCGAGTCTCGACGCGTCGATGCGCCAGCGCGACGCCGGCGAGGCGACGGTGTTCGAGGTCCTCGCGGCGCGCCGAGCCTTGGCCACCGCACAGATGGATCGGGTGGCCGCCGAGTCGGCCCTGACCTGGGCGCAGGTGCACGCATGGCTGCTGCTGGCGGCCGTCACCGAGGATGCGGCGCCATGAAAATGCCTCGTCGACGCTCGCTCGCGGTTTCGCTGGGGCTGTCGCTCGGACTCGGCTGTGCCCCGCGACCGCAGCCGCCTCACGGCGCGGGCACGGAGGCCTCGGCGTCGGCGGCCACGCCTTGGGTACGGGTCACCGCGCCCTCCGATCCCGCGCTCACCGAGCTGCCGGCGCTCGTCGTCGGCGATCCCTCCGCGCGCTCGCAGGTCGCGGTCGTCTACCCCTCGCGCATCGTCGCGGTGCACGTGCGGCCCGGTGATCGCGTCGCCGCGGGTGATGCGGTGATCGACGTTGCAGTCCCCGAGCTGCTGCGGGCCCATGCGGCCATTGCCGCCGCCGAGGCCCGTGCCGAGCCCCAGCGCCGCCGGGCCGAACAGCTGCGCGCCCTCGCCCGCGACGGGATCGTCGGGGCCCGCGAGGTGTTCGAGATCGACGCGACGCTCGCCGGGCTCGAGGCCGACCGCAGGCTCGCGGCCGCCGTGATCGCCGGGTGGGGCGCGAAGATTGGCGCGGGTCGGCGCGGCGGTCTGACGCTCGAGGCCCACAGCGCGGGGGTCGTCATCGCTGTCAGTGCGATCGTCGGCGAGGTCCGCGACGCCAGCTCGGGTCCGTTGCTCGAGATCGTCGGCGAGGGCAGCGGTCGGGTCGAGCTGCGCACGCCCAGGCCGCTCCCCGACGGCGCGAGCTTCGTGTTCGAAGGTCTCGACGGCCGCACGATTCCCCTGGCTTCGAGCCCCGAAGCGACGCTGATCGATCCCGTCGACGGCAGCACACGCGCGTGGCTGCGACCCTCGCCCGAGGTGCCGCTGGCCCACGGCATGCGCGGCCGCGTGTTGGTCCAGACCGCACAGGCGGGGATCGTGCAGGTCCCCGAGCGGAGCATGCGCTGGCACGACGGCGCGATGGTCGTCGTGGTCCGCGACGGCGACGGCGGGCGGCATGTGCCGGTCGTCGTCGTCGGGCGCTCGGGCAGCA
>CANLQR010000399.1 GCA_947492135.1 Deltaproteobacteria bacterium
CTGGGCATACAACCCAACGCCGCCGCGCAGCGCCCAGCGGCGGTTGAGATCCCAGCGGGCGATGAGTCGCGGATCGACCGCAAAACGAGCGCGCGTGCGGTCGCGCTCGTCGGACTTGGTCACGCGAACAAAAGAAGACGCGCGCACGCCCGGCCACACCGTCACATTGCCTGCGCGCAGGGTCGCCCACGCGTAGACCCCGATGGTCGCGTCGGTGCCGCTGGCCTCGATCACGTCACCGGCGCTCAGGTCGGTGGCGGGGAACGTGGAGCGCAGCTTGAACGGCGAGACACTGCCATCGGATCCGAACGTCACCGACAGCCGCTGGGTGAGGCGGCGTTCGGCCTCGGCGCGCCATGAGGGCACGATGGTTCGGCGTCGGTCCGTCGAGAAGTCGGTCGTCGTACGGGCGAAGTCGAAGCGCACCGCAGGGGTCAGCAGCAATCGCCAGGGGCCACTGCGCCGGCGCAAGACCACCTCACCGCGGTGAAACTGATCGCGGAGGTCGGCGGCGGTCGTTCGCGACCCATCGAACTCGATGTAGCGCACGGTCCAGCGGTCACCAGAGCCGATCCATCGCACGGTCAGCTCGTTGCTGCCGCGGGCCAGGTCGTACTGCGCCTGATAGTCGAAGTAGCGGGGCAGGGCGAACGCCGCGGTCGGGTCGACGCGCTCCGCCACGCGCAGCACCGCGTCGACGTACCCACGCTGCGCGGCGACCATGAAGCTGCCGCGTCGCAGAGGTCCTTCGACCAGCGCGCCAGCCGACAGCAGGTCGATCTTCGCGAACCCGTGGACGCCGTCGCGCCGACCCTTGCGCGGGTCGAGCAGCACCACACCGCCGGCTGCGTTGCCCCACCGCGACGAGAAGTTTCCGGCTTGCACCTCGAGGCCACCGAGCACGTCGGCTTGGAGCACGCTGGTGAATCCCAGGGTGTGGAACGCTCGGGGCAGAGGATGCTCGCCGTAGTAGACCTTCGATTGCGTCGGCGAGGCGCCACGGAGGATCAGCAGGCCCAGCCCCGCGGGCGTGCGTGCAACCCCGGGGAGGCTCTGCACGGCACGAAGCGGATCGCCCTGGCTGCCCGGGAGCGTTGCGATCTCTTGCGCCGTGATCGTCACACCCCCGGCGGTGGGCGTGGCGACGGCGTTGCGTTGCTCGATGACGGTGCGGAATTCGTTCTCGGTGCGGGGCTCGATGAACGTGGGACGTAGTCGGGCGGAGGTTTCGATCACAGCCTCACTGCGTACGAAGCCGTCGGCGATGACCACGAGGCGGGCGCGCCCCGAGGGGACGTCGGTGAGCGTGAAGGCGCCCTCGGCGTCGGTGGTTGCGCTGCGTATCCACGCCGGGGCGTCCTGCTCGCGCAGGTGGGCGTGCGGGGGCACCTCGCCCAAGCTGCGGTCGCTCGGTTCCGCCGTGAGCAGCACCCGTGCGGCGTCCACCGGAACTCGATCGCCGCGGCGGCGGATCTGGCCACGCACCTCGACGCAGCGCTCGGCGGTGCAGCGGGGCGCAGGGGCGACCGCCGCCCGGGCCAATGTCGGGGCACCCCCGACGATCGCCAGCGCGATTGCCAGTGCGGTCGCGCTGGGCCACCTGTCACCGCGGGGTGCCATCGACCTCGAAGAAGAGCGAACCCCAGCCCACGCCGCCGCGGCCGTCGTTGACACGCAGGTCGATGCGGAGCTCGGCGACGTCACGAGGCACCTGCCACTGCACGCGCGAGGTCCCCAGGGGTTCGTTCGTGAACGCGTCGAGCCGATGGTTGACGAACCAGTCGGCAAAGCCGGACTCGGCGATGCGGTTGACCGAGCCGTCCTCGGCAAGCTCGGTCGCGTAGCGCTGGTCGTCGCGTGGATCCGGGGCAAAGTCGACCACGACCTGATCGCCTGCGCGCACGTGGATCCGATCCGATGGCGCGGCGTCGATCGTGCGGACCGAGCCTTGACGGCTCACCGCTACCGAGAAACGCTCGACCTCGGGGTTGAAGTTGGGCCACTCGAGGTAGACCTCGGGCGGTGGGACGTAGCCGTCGTCCGAGTCGGTGTCACCACCGTCGGTGCTACCGCCGTCGGTCGCGTCTGCGTCGAGCGCAGCTTGTTGCAGGAGGCCCAATACCCAGCGGGGGCCGACTGCCACGAAACGTTCGAGCAGCATGCAGTCGTGAACGTCGCCGGTCGGATCTTCCCGCAAGGCTTCGACGCAGGCGTCAGTGGTCGCAACCCCGGGCAGTCCGGCCACGGCGAGGATCTCGGGCACGCCAGTGGACAGCACCTCGAGCGGGCCGCTGGGAATCACGAAGTCGACCAGCGCTCCGCGACCGATGAAGCACGCTGGGGCTTGCAGATCCACCAGGTCGGTGCAGCCATCGCTCGCGCTCGGATTGCGCAACGCGTCGATGCAGGCCACCCCAAAGCACGCGAAGTAGGCGACGTCGAGCTCGTCCTCGGGCCACACACGTGTCGCGTCGGTGACCCAGGGGCGCATCGTGATGGTGTCTCCGGGCAGGGCCTCGGTGCGGTACCGATCGGCCGGGGTCGCTGCGACGACAGCGCTGTACTCGCCCTCGCTTGCCACCTCCAGGCGCAGCGCGAGCAGCTCGGGCCGGTCGTCGACGAGCCACGGCGGGTCGGGCGTCGGGTAGCATCCGACCGAGGCGACAAGTGCCATCGCGGACCCCGTCGTCCAGCCAAGTCCTCGCGCGACAACCACCTCGGGGCAGTCTAGCCCGGCCTTGCCCATCGATTCGGTCGCCGTTCGCCGGCCGAGCCCAGAGCCCGCGAGAGGGATTCTGCGGTCATAGAGATTTTTTTTTGCCGCGGGTCAGTGCCCAACTCGGGCACCTCGGTTGCCCAAGTCGCGCAGCGGATCCCCACTCGAGCCGAGCCGTCGCTAGCGACAAGGCCGCGTGCTCGAGCGAGTCGATTCCCGATTTCGACGGGCGCATCTCGAGTGCTCGAAGCCTCACTTCGTTGCTCGAGTCGAGCACCCAGATCCCATCGTGTTGCCCTGCAACCCTGCGAATTGCGATTGAATCGCTCCCAACGGGTCTGCGTTCGAACATGCGTGCCGGGCCTACAAAAGACACCATCTTCCCACCGTGTACTCTTCGCCACGCTCGCGATCCTTGCGGCGTCAGGCTGCTACAAGAAGGAGTCGCCCGACGAGGAGGCGAGTGAAGGCACGATCGCAGACTCCTCGGCAACCGGCGGCGCGATGGAGGGCGGCACCGATGGTGCCGACGACTCGCCAAACCCCACGCAAGACGGCAGTGCCGAGGGCGCTGACCCCGACGGCACCGGCGGCTCCGATGACGGCGGCGAGCCCGGGGGCGCCGGTGACCTCGAACCACTGATCGGCTCGTTGTGCGACTGGGAGTTCAAGTGTTGCTCCGATGGTGAACGCGACTATCGCCTTGGACCCTTCACGGTCGACGCGGCGAACTGCGGCGAGCGCTTCATCGAGCAGCTCTACTCCAACGACGACAAGCCCGAGCTCCAGCGCGGCGACCTGTTGTACACGCTGGGCTTCGGCGTCCGCTTGGATCGCTCCACGCCCAACGCCCAGGCGGCCTCGGACTGTCGCGACCTGATCGAACAGCAGCAGTGCTGGCAGCCGTGGGAGGAGGGCGGCTACTGCTCGCCCACCAGCGGTGACCCGTCCGAGAACCCCTGCGATCTGCGCAACCTCTTCACCGGCAGCCAGTCGGTCGGTGAGCCGTGCAGCGAGGCGTTGGCGCTGATCGGCTTCGACATCGAGTGCGAGTCTGGTTCGTCCTGCGAGCAGGTCGACGGCACGTACGAGTGCGTCGACAAGGGCCTGGCCGACGAGTTCTGCGAGGCTGATGACAAGTGCGATCAAGGCCTGTTCTGCGACATCTCCAATGGGCGCTGTGCGCTACGGGCCGACGAGGGCGACCACTGCGCGTTCGACGACGCGAGCGAGCCCGATGCGGGTACCGAGTCACTGCCCTGCCTCGAGCACCTCACCTGCGATCCGGTCAGCGAGAGCTGCATCTCGTTCTGCAACACCAACTACGACTGTGGCGATGACTCGGCCTGTCCCGAGGACGAGAGCTGCATTCCGGTCGACATCGAGGAGAATACCTACACGTACTGCCGCGAGCGTGCCGACACCAACGGCGATCGCTGCGACTCCGACCGCGACTGCGTCGACGACATGCACTGCACCGCTGGAAGCTGTCGCAGCGACGACGGGATGGGCGACCCCTGCTCGGCAGAAAATGCCTGCGAAGGTGGCCTCTACTGTGCGCTGGGTGGTTCGGGCGAGTGCGAGATCGTCGTCAATGCCAACGAGCCCTGCGCTGCCGACCGCGAGTGCAACCCTTCGACGACGATCGGCTGCGTGACCAGTGATGATGGCCGCGAGTGCCGCACCAACCTGCTGGCCAACGGCGACGTGTGTGCCCCAGGAGAGCGCGCTGGCGCGAACTGGTGCAGCTCCGGGGTCTGCGAGGACGCGTCGGACGACGGCATCGCCAACCCCGAGTGCCACACCGGTGCCAGCGTCAACGAGGAGTGCGACGATGACGACGCGACCGACGACGTCGCCCGCTGCGCTCGCGGGAACTACTGCTTCGAAGGCCTGTGCAAGCTCAAGAGCGACGCCGGAGGATCCTGCGAGGACGACGCGGCGCTGCAGTGCAACAACGCCAGCTGCGACGAGATCTGGGAGGGCGAGTACTGCACCGACGCGGTGCCGGTCGGCGCCACCGATGTCGTCACTTGTGATGGAGAGGACTAAGACCATGACTCGGACACCCCTCATTCGCCGGTGGATCGTCGCCAGTTCGCTCGCGACGACCCTGATGGCGTCGGGACTGGCGCAGGCCGCCGGAACTCTCCGCACCGTCCCCAGTCAGCTCGACAAGTCGGAGGCCACCAAGTACGGGGAGGGCAAGCGCGCCTACGACAAAGGGTCCTACGCAGCCGCCGGCAAGACCTTCGAGGGGCTGCTGGGGCGCGTGCCCGAGTCTCCGGCCAATCGATCGATTCGAGCGTCGCTCGTGCTCGACACGATGGCCGCATACCAGGCTGCCTACGAAAGCGGTGGTGATGTCGCCATGCTCCGCGCGGGGATGGATGCGTACTACGACTACTTTCGGGCCTACCGGGACGCGCATGCCTCGACGAACATCCCCGAGCCGGTGGTCGAGGCGCGTTTCGTGATGAAGGAGGCGCTCGGTCATGCCGAGGCAGCTGGCACCCGGAACAACGGGACGACGAACAACGGGACGACGAACAACGGGACGACGAACGACGGGAGCCCCAGCGACACCACGCCGACCGACGCGCCGAACAACGCGCCGAACAACGCGACCCCGAGCAACGGCAACAACGCTCGCGGCGATAGCCGGGGTAGCCGGAGCGGATCGACCGACGACGTCTCGAAGTCGGGCACGACCATGGTCGCGACTGGTGCGGTCCTCATCGCCCTGGGTGTCGGAGCGACCGCGATGATCGGGATCGGCGCCGTCGAGGGCAAGCGCGCTCGCAGCGACCAGAAGCTCATGGGGTACAGCGATGAGCAGCGCACGGACATCGATCGCCGGGGCCGCTCGATGAACACGCTGCTGATCGTGGGTGCTGTGACCGCACCTCTACTCGCGATCACCGGGGTTTCTCTGGTCGTCGTGGGCGCCACGCAAAAGCGCAAGGCCGAGCTTGCGATCGCGCCCTCGCTGACCACGAAGTTCGCCGGCGTGATGCTGCGCGGGCGATTCTAGGAGAGGGGGGCGGCGGGGGCGGCGGTACAAATCGCGCGCTTGGTCCAGCAACCCGGTTGGCCCCGTCGCGTTCGACCCGCCAGGCGAGTGCCACGGGCGCCTTCGATCGACCTCTGCAGGTCGTGCAGCACCGTGGTCGACGCCCTGCGGCAACTTCTTTGGGCCTCCGGGGTAGACACGCCGGTCGCGCCGCGATAGTCGGGGGGTTCCGCTCGGGTTCGGGTCGCTCTTTTGGCGAGTCGACAAAGCGCGGAACTCTCGGCAGAAAGATCACGATATGTCAGAAGGTACGATCAAGCGTCTCACCGACAAGGGCTTCGGATTCATCGACACCGGCGGCGGGAAGGACATGTTCTTCCACAACTCGGCCGTTCTCGGGACCACATTCGAGCAGCTCCGCGAAGGCCAGAAGGTCACGTTCACCGAGGGCGAGGGGCCCAAGGGCCCGCGCGCAGAGAACGTTCGCGTTGTCTAGTAGTCCCGGGTAGGACTCCGATCGCGAAGGGGTGCTCGACGCATCTCTTCGCGACCGCCGCGGCGGGTACTACTGCAGCAGCGCCATCAGTTGCTCAAAGTCCAGCCCATCGCTGCGCTCGAGTCCAGCGAGCAGGTCATCGGCCAGCTGCCGCTTGCCCTCGTGCAACGCGAGAATCTTCTCTTCGATCGTGCCGGCGGTCACGAGGCGATACACCGTGACGGGACGCGATTGGCCGATGCGATGGGCGCGGTCGGTCGCTTGATCCTCGACCGCTGGATTCCACCACGGGTCGAGGTGGAACACGTAGTCCGCACCCGTGAGGTTCACACCCGTACCCCCGGCACGCAGGCTCAGCAGGAAAACATCGCCGTCGCCGGCCTGAAACGCGTCGATCCGCCGCGCACGTTCGGGTGGCGGGGTCGAACCATCGAGCTCGAAGAACTCGAACGACTCGGCCTGCAGGCGTTCGCGCACGGTCGCCATGCTGCCCAAGAATTGGGTGAACACCAGCGCGCGGTGGCCTTCGGCACGCAGCTCGCCGAGCCGCTCGAATAACACGTCGAGCTTGGCGCCTTTGGGCGCAGCGGGATCGAGGACGCGAGGATCGATCGCGGCCTGCCGCAGCTTGGTGATCTCGGCGAGCACGCCCAGACGTTTCTTCTTGTTGTCGAGCGCGGCCAAGTGCTCGACCGCGCGTTGGCGCACGGCTTCGTAGAATGCCTGCTGCTCCGGATGCGGCGCGATCCGCAGGGTGATCTCGGTACGCGCGGGCAACTCGTCGAGCACGGCCGACTTGAGGCGGCGCAGCATGAACGGCCGCAGGATCGCCCGCAGGCGGGTCGCGGACTCACGGCCGCCGGCAGCAATCGGTGCGGCGAAGCGGGTGTCGAACTCCGATTGCGCGCCCAGCAGCCCCGGCACCAGGGTTGCGAACAGGCTCCACAGTTCGCCCAGGTGGTTCTCCAGCGGTGTGCCGGTCAGGCCCAAGCGAAAGCTCGCGTTGATCCTACGGGCCGAGGTCGCGCGCAGCGTTCGTGGGTTCTTCAGCGCGTGGGCTTCGTCGAACACCACGGTGGCGAAGCTGGTTGCTGCGAGGGTTTCGATCTCGGTGCCGAGCAGGGTGTAACTGCACACCACGACGTCACGGGGGCCCGCAGCCGCGACGGCGGCGAGACGATCGTCGGTCGTCGCCAAC
>CANLQR010000400.1 GCA_947492135.1 Deltaproteobacteria bacterium
TGTTAGCGCATACCCCGGGCACAGGGAAGAAAACGCCCAGGGCGCGTGGTGTACCGGGTTTTTCGGCCTGTCCACGGGACGGGGCGCAAGCCCCCCGCTTTTTTTCCGTCAGCCCCCGTGGCCGGGGTCGGCCGGGGCGGACGCCTCGACGGCGGGTGTCGGTCCCGCGGGCGTCGGTCCCTCGGGCGTCGGTCCTTCGGGCATGGGTCCTTCGGGCATTGGGCCCACAGGCGTCGGTCCCGCGGGCGTCGGTCCCGCGGGGGGCGGTCCCTCGATCGGCGCGGACTCCGGGCTGTGCGGCTCCCCGGCGGGCACCGAGGACGGGTCCGCGAGCGGTGCGTCGTCGGGGAACGGATCGTACGCGCCGCGCATCGGGTTGGGTGGGGGACTGGCCGGCGCCGCGCGGCGCTTCGATCGACCCCCTCCGAAGGCCACGACGATCCCCAGGTTCGGGCCCCAGTTGAAGCCGCAGAAGCCGTCGAACTGCACGTCGGGCGTGTCGCCTGAATAGCGATACGCGCGATTGCACTTGCCCGACGGGAACATGCTGGAGAACTCGACCCCGACGTTCAGATACACCGGGCCACCGATGCCGATGTACGCACCAGGCCCGGCCACCCAGTGGCCGACCACGCCGCGGCCGTTGTTGAAGATCGAAGGTCCGACGCCGGCATGCACGTACGGCGAGAACCACCGGCTGCGATAAAAGACGTACTGCAACGACGGCGTGATGCGAAACGTGTTGGTCGGGATCCGCTTGGTGAGCCCAGGAAACTCCGACTTGAGCGATTCAGAGAAGATCGTGATCGAATCGGACAGCGACAGACCCACGCCGAGACCGCCGACCACGAAGTAGCGCACACCCACGCCCAAGCCGATCTGCGTGGCGTCGCGGCCCAGACCCAGCCCGAAACCGAACGTCGGCATGAGCGTCCCGCGGCCCCACGGTCGCTTGGGGTCGCCGTCACGCGCCGCCAAGGCAACCGACGGCGTCGCAAGCACGATCGCGAGCGCACAGGCCGAGGCAAGACGAAGCGGACGAAGCACCCGCGCATCCTAGACTGTGACGCCCAGCCCTCCAAACAGCTGCGGGTTCGCCTGGCCTGGCGCGCAACAAAGGATGGCAAGCGTGGCTGTTCCTGCGCTGCCGCGGCCCACGCTGGGATGCCCGCCCCGCGGCGCGCGCCGGCGAGAAGTCTCACGGCTCGACGCCCAGCCGCGCGACCGCGCCGTCTTCCCAAGCCTCACCTCGACGCGACGCCCATTGCGCCATTCGAGCGTCCCACACTAGGATGCGCGCGCTAAGGCAGGACGATTCAAATGCGCAACGACAAGTGGCTGGCAGTGGTGACCATGTTCCTCGCGACGACCATCGCCTGTGCGGCCGAGGACGACGCCGACACCACCTCCTTGTCGGGATCGATCGGTGAGTCGAGCAACGACACCGACGCGACGATGACCGCGAGCATGACCGGCATGGTCAGCGTCACCGCGAGCACGACCGACTCGACCACCGATGCGGCGACCGATACCGACGCAACCACCGGCAACCCCGTCGAGCCCATGCCCGACGGCGCCAGCTGCACCGAAGACGTCGAGTGCGAGTCCGGTAACTGCTACTTCATCAGCATCCTTGGCGGGATCTGCGGCGAGTGCAACGCGGACGAGGATTGCGCCGACGGCGGCTGCAGCCTGCCGAATCCGCTGGCGATGCCGCCAGTCGGCGCCCGCTGCAACATGGGCGAGCCCGGCGCGGGCTGCGAGACCATGGCGGTGTGCCAAGATGGATTCCTCTGCGAGACGATCCTCGAGGCGCCCGGCATTCTCGAGGTCAAGACGTGCAGCGCCTGCGGTACCGATGCCGACTGCGAGAACGGCGAGCTCTGCTCGCCGACCTTCGACGTGCTCAACATCTCTGGCCAGAAGGTCTGCGTCGCGCCGGGGACGGTCCCCAACGGTGATGGCTGCGACCACCTCGGTTCTGGCGACTTGGCTTGCATGTCCGGTCTGTGCGCGACGGTCGACATCATGCAGATCCTGCAACTCGGGGTCTGTGGCGATTGCGGTGTCGATGCGGACTGCACCGCACCCGATATCTGCCTGCCGGCCGACATCGATATCGCCACGGGCGTGGTCACGCCGCCGTTGTGCGGACCACCGGCCTGAAAACGCCGCGCGCGCCGATGGACGAGCTACTCGACGCCTCCGCGATGACGCTTGCGCGGTTGATCCGCCAGCGCAAGGTGTCGCCGCGGGAGCTGCTCGAAGTTCACATCGCGCGGATCACTGCGGTCAATCCGGCACTCAACGCCGTCGTCGCCCAGCGCTTCGAGGCCGCGCGCGCCCAGGCGGCGACCGCCGAGGCGACGGTCATGGCGTGCCAGGACCCGGAGGCCTTGCCGCCGCTGCTCGGCCTGCCGTACACCGCCAAGGAGTTCATCATGGCCCGGGGCATGCCGCTGTCGGCAGGCATCTGGTCACGTCGTGACATACGCGCCGACACCGATGCCGAGACCATCCGTCGACTCGACCGCGCGGGTGCGATCCTCGTGGGGACGACCAACGTGCCCGAGGGCGGGCTCTGGCTCGAGAGCTACAACGAGGTCTACGGGCGCACGGTGAACCCCTGGGATGCCCGTCGCACCGCGGGTGGCAGCAGTGGTGGCGAAGGGGCGATCATCGCCGCGGGCGGTGTCGCGTTCGGGCTCGGCGCCGACGTCGGTGGGTCGATCCGGATCCCTGCCGCGTTCTGCGGCGTGGTCGGCCACAAACCGACCGGTCGCATGGTGCCCAACACGGGGTATTGGCCGGCGACCCAGGGCGAGCTGAGCGCGTACCTGGTGTGCGGCCCGATGGGCCGGCGGGTCGAAGACATGATGCCGATCCTGCGGGTGCTCGCGGGGCCCGACGGCCACGACACCGTGGTGCGCGACTGGGAGCTGGGCGATCCAAACACCGTCGATCTGCACGACGTGGTGGTCTATCCGGTCGAGAGCAACGGCAGCACGCGAGTGAACGCGGTCAACCGCGCGGCCGTGCAGGATGCCGCAACCGCACTGCAACGGCGCGGTGCCCGACTCGCGTCGCTCGACAATCCGCGGATGAAGCGGGCTTTTTTGATCTGGAGCGCGATGATGGCGAGCGGCGGCGGCCCGAGCTACGCCGAGGTCCTCGGCAACGGCACGCCGATTTCACCGCTACGCGAGCTCGCCAGGCTCGCGCTCGGCCGCTCGCGGCACACCTTCCCCGCCGTGGCGATCGTCGGCCTCGAGCAACTCGCTGCGCTCGTTCCCGGTCAGGTCGATCGCGGCGTCGCCGACGGCAAGGCCCTGCAAGCCGAGCTCGAGGAGGTCCTGGGTCCGCGCGGCGTGATGCTGCACCCGCCCTACTCCCGGCCCGCGCCGCGACACGGTGGTCCGATGCTCACGCCGCTGGACTTCGTGTGCACAGGCCTCTTCAACGTGCTCGAGTTCCCTTCGACGGTGGTCCCGATGGGGTTCAGCGAGGGCCTCCCACTCGCGGTGCAGATCATCGCGCGGCGCGGTCACGATCACCTGACCATCGCCGTCGCGGGTGCTGTCGAGCAGGAGTTCGGCGGGTGGCAGAGGGCGAACCCGACCGGGCGACTCGCGCACGCGGACCTCGTCACGCCGCGGTGACCGAATCGAAGCCGAGCTGCCGCCGTTTCGACGCTCCTTGGCCGAGGGATCTCGGCGCGTGACCGGGCGCGGTGCGCGCGAGCCCAACTGTTTTCCAGGCGTTTTCCGGCGAACCGCCGCGTGGACGGCTTTCCGACCTCGAATTCGCCCGAATGCCCATCCGTGTGAATTGTCGTACCCCGCCCAAGCCGCGGGACGTGTGGTTGTGCTAATCAGTGCCCCGCGCCAAGCGCAAACGCGACGAGATTAGATGAGCAGCGACGACGCAATCGAGTTCGAAGGGAAGGTCGTCGAGGTCCTCAGCGGCGGCACGTTCAAAGTCAACGTGGGCGAAGGCCACGACGTGATCGCAAAGCTGGCAGGCAAGATGCGCCGCTATCGCATCCGCGTCGTTCTGGGTGATCGCGTCACCGTTGCGGTGTCGCCGTACGATCCGACCCGCGGTCGCATCACCTACCGGCCGCGCTGACGATCGCGGCGACGCTCGTCGCCGCCAGACATGCTCGGTGTATCCTCACCACGTGGGGAACCGACTGACGCGACGCTGGATTCCGATCTGCTTGGTGCTCGCGGGTACCAGCCTCGCGTGTAGACCCCAGCCAAAGGCTGCGCTGGCCGGCCCCGAGCCCACGAGTTCGGCGGAACCTGCTGGCCTGCCCGCCGGATCGGCACGGGACGAACTGCTGCAGCAGCAGGACGCGATCCTCCGCCAGCAGGACGTCATCATCGCGCAGCAAGACGAGTTGACCGCAGAGCTCCGTGCACTGCGTGAGCGTCTCGCCGCGCGCGACGCCGTCGAGGCCGGCAAACCGCAGCTCGCCCACGCCGAACCCGTAGCCCCCCGACGGCCAGGCCAGCCCGACCCCGAGGCGATCTACCGCGTGCCGATCGACGGCGCCCAAGTGCGCGGCTCGGCCACCGCAGTGGTCACCGTCGTCGAGTGGGCGGACTTCCAATGCCCGTTTTGCGGACGGGTAGAACCGACCATCGCCGCGCTGCTCAGCGAGCAAGCCGGCGAGGTCCGCCACGTGTACATGCACAACCCGTTGCCGATGCATGCGCGCGCGATGCCGGCTGCACTCGCGGCCGAAGCCGCCGGACGCCAGGGCAAGTTCTGGGAGATGTACGCGTTGTTGTTCGCCAACTCCAAGGATCTCACCGACGCGAACTTTGCGAAGTGGGCCAAGCGGCTGCGGCTCAACCTCAAGCGCTTTCGTCGTGATCTCGAGGATCCGTCGCTCGTCGAACTGATCGAGCGCCAGCAAAAGCTCGCGGTCTCACTGGGCGCACGCGGCACGCCGGCATTTTTCATCAACGGACGCTATCTCTCTGGCGCCCAGCCCAAGGCTAGCTTCCAGGCCGTGATCGACCAGGAGAAAGCACGCGCCAAGGGTCTGCTCGGCAACGGCACACCGCCGGCCAAGCTCTACGAGGCACTGATCGCGGACGGACGCACCGAGCCCTGAAAGAGCCGAGCATCGTTCCTCGCCGGCCGAGATCATCGACGACATGACACGCAGCCGCATCACGATCTCTGCCCTGCTGTTCGCCGCCGCGCTGCCCGCATGCAGCAGTGCCACACCACCGCGGACGACGCCTGCCACTGCGGCCGCTCGGCCCCCCGCGAGTCGTCCGACCGCTCGGCACACACCGATCGCACGCTCGCGCCCAGCCCCAGCCCCCAAAGCAACCCCCGGCGCCGAGACGGGCACGCTCGCGGGGCTCACCGCTGCGCACAACGAGGTGCGCGCGAGCGTGAGGGTCGCGCCGCTGGTGTGGTCGGACAAGCTCGGCGCGCACGCGCAAGCTTGGGCCGATCACCTTGCGAGCCGGGGCTGCGACCTCGCCCATCGGCCGCCCGGCAGCGACCCCTACGGAGAGAACCTGTTCTGGAGCGCGGGCACGACCGGCTCGACCGTCCGCGAAGTCGTCGGCAGCTGGGCCGCCGAAAAAACCGGTTACAACCACGCCAAGAACTCGTGCTCTGGGGTCTGCGGCCACTACACGCAGATCGTATGGCGCGCGACCACGGCAGTCGGCTGTGGGATGGCCTCGTGCGGGACCACTCAGGTCTGGGTGTGCAACTACGACCCGCCCGGCAACATGATGGGGCGATCCCCGTACTGACCGCTCGGGGCGCTGGGCTGTCTTATTGCCCTATTCTGACGGGTTTTCGTGAGCGCGCCCACGCGCATCGTCGTGCAACCCCACGGGCAGCCGTCCGTCATTGGCAGTGCACGAACGCTTTGATCCCCGCGGACAAGGCGTTCTACCGCTCCCTCTTGGCGGGGCAGGACGCGGACCCGTGACCAACTACATCGACAATATCCGCACGCTGGCGCGCCACTTTCGGCCCAACGAGCGCAACTTGACCCTCTACTTTCCCGACTTCGACGCGGTCGGCCCCGCCCATTCCCTCAACCGCGTCTTCGGACCCCCCGTCGGGCTCACTGACGACCTCTGGCCGACCTACCCGCGCCTGCGCGAGCTGCTGTCCCCCGACTCGCTTGCCGGATGGGACCCTCGCGACGTGAGGATGGAACACGTCTTCACCATCGACCTCGAGGGCCTGCATCTCTACGGCGTCCCGCCCGGCGCACGCGCGATGATGCTGTTCCTGAGCAACGCGACCTACCACCGCGCGTTCCATTGGGGCAACGCCGACGCCACGGTGGTGTTCCTCGGTGACGAGGATCTCGCTCGCGGTCCCTATCGCGGTCCGCTTCCCGACCGATCGCTGCGCCGATGGAGCCGCAGATTCACGCTCGCCCCCGTCGATGTCCCGGGCGATTTGTTCGACGCCGAGGCGCAGGACGATGCGCATATCGTCGCACTACACGACGCGGTGTGGCAGGCCCCCGCGCGGCTCGGCGGTCGGCCGATCTGGGTGCGCGACGATCAAACCATTCGCACGCCCTCGGGCCAGTGGCGCAACCTCGACACGTCGCCGCGTTTTCCGCTGGGGATGCCGTCGACACCCGAGTTCCTCATGCAGTTCGAGCGACGATTTGCCGAGGTCAATCTCGGCAACCAGGGCGTGATGTACGTGAGCGGGCAGAGCGCCTGCTTCCAGTCGTTCTAGCCCGACCCGGTCGGCAAAAACGGATCGCGAGTCGGCTCAGGCGCAGGCGGCGGTGGCGGACGAGGCTTGGGAGCCTCCGTCGTGGGGCTCGCCGTCGGCTTGATCGGTGGCTTCTTCTCGGGCAACGGCTCACTGGGTGCGTCCGGCTCGCCACCGTCGTCGGGCTCGACCTCACCGCCGTCCGCGCTGGGCTTGCGCTTCTTGACGGCGCGCAGCCTCGCTTCGACGATCGGATTCTGTCCGCCGACCACCTCGATGGTCTGCTCCCACGGCGCGTGGCCCGGCGCAACGATTCGGACGACGTGCGTGCCCACCGTGAGGGCGGTCTGCAGCGGAGCGGCGCCGGCATCGACACCGTCGATCTCGACCCGAGCGCCGGCAATCGCACGCACCACCACGGGACTCTTGGGCGACTCCGGGATCACCTCGGGTTCTTCGTCGGCCAGCGGCGGTGAAACCGGGACCAAGATCGGAGAAGTCGGCGGGGTCGGCGATGACGGTGCGCCGCCGGGCGTCGGCCCCGGGCTGTCGCTCGGCGGAGCCGCTTGGGTTGGTGGCGACGACGGAGCCGTCGCCGCCGCGCTCATCGGCGACCCTGCCGTCGGCGCGCCAGAGCCGAACACGGCCCACGTGACCAACACCCCGAGCGCCGCC
>CANLQR010000401.1 GCA_947492135.1 Deltaproteobacteria bacterium
CCGATCAAGAAAAACGGCACCACGGAGTAGTACGGCAACTGGAACACCAGGTGCGACTGAACGCCGTAGCTGAAGACGAAGTCGTTGGTGACGTTGCGAAGCCGGGTGGGCATCGCGTTGAACTCGACCTCGACGCCGAGCGTGCGCAGTGGGTAGAAGCCCCCGCGAAACGAAGCGCTGGCACCGGTCCGCCAGAATGGCTCGGACGGTCGCGTGTCCGGATCGTAGAGATCGTGATCCTCGTTGGGGACGAAGAGCCCGGCGGAGATGCCAAGCTCACCGAGATTGCGCTGCGGCGCCCACCTCCGGATCCATGGCAGGCGTTTGAAGTCGGCGGTCTTCGAGCGACGATTCGCTCGACCTTGGGTCGACGCCGAACCGCCGGTGCTTGCGGCCTCACCTTGCGCTGATGGAGTTGGCGACGCCGCTGTGCCGCCGATCGCTGCTTGTTCCGGCGCGGGCGCTGCCGCACTCGGCTCCGAGGGCGCGGGCGGCCCGCCCGCGCTCGATGGGTCTGCGACGGGCTCGGGCTCATCCGGGGTCACCGCCGACGACGGCTCGGCCGTCCCCGCCCAGGCGACGGAGGCCACAGAGCACATGGGAACGGCGCCGACGGCCCACGCAGCGAGCGAACGCTTCATCGTGGGTCCGTTTCTATCGCACAGTGACCACCGCCCGAAAGGGGGCACAGTCGATCCCGACCACGGCGTCGGGCGAGCTTTCGTGGCTGCCCCCGACCGACCCACGCCGACGCGTGGTAGTCTTTGGTCTTCATCCTTGCACTTGGAGGCTTGCGTGCGCCTGATCAACCCAACTGTGGTGCGTGTGTGTCTGGCTGTCGCGACCGGTCTGTCGGCGCTGGCGAGCGGTTGCGGAAAAGATGAAGGCGCTGGCACCGGTGACGGCACCGGCTCGAGCGACACTTCCACCGGCGCGGCCGAAACCTCGACCACCGCCCCGATGACCACCGCCCCGATGGAATCCTCGTCGTCCGAGGCCGGTGACGCCAGTGCCGATGCCTCGAGCACCGGGGTGTCCGAGGTGACGATCATGGGCCGCCTGCGCGACCTTCCGTTGTTCACGCCGATCCCGGACGCGGCGGTGTCCGTGCTCGACATGCCGGGTTTGGAGACGACCACCGACGTCGACGGCCTGTGTTCGATCGGCCCAGTCCCGGCGGATACCGAGTTGTTCGTCGAGATCGCACCGACCGACACCTACTTTGGTACCGTCATTGGCCTCACTGCCACGTCCGGCGACGAGGACCAGGATCTCGCGCAGATCTCGTACGCGACGGTAGAGTCGCAGATCGAGATTCTCCAGAGCATGGAGCCGACCCCGGCCGATCTCACCCAGTCGATCGTGGTCGTGCGGTTGCTGCAGGAATCGCTCGAAGGTGTCTCGATCGAGATGGAGCCCGCGCCAGACCCGGCGGCGTTCTACTCGCCCGACGCTGCGGGTGGAGTCGTGCTGGGCAAGAACCTCATCGAGTTCGGCCTGCTACCGGTGGTCGTGTATTTCAACATTGCGCCGTCCGCTGCGGGTTCGATCGTCATCACCGCAAACCACGACACCGAGACCTGCGTGGTCGTGCACCCGACGTTCCCGACCATCGCCGAGCACGTCACGTTGGTCGACATCGACTGCAACGGCTGATCCGCGTCCGATAGGGCCGTACGACGGACAAACACGAGGGCGGCTAGAGTCGCCCCGATTTGCTCGTTACGTGCACTCCATCGCGAACTCCGAGCAGCCTTCGTACTCCTCGTCGAGCATCAACACGAAGATGCACATGATGCACGGGTCCAGTGGCCCGTCGGGTGGTGGCACCCCGCCGTCGGTGCTGCTCCCGCTGCTGTCGCTGCCCCCGGATGTGCCGCTCGATCCGCCGCCCATCGAGCACTCACCCATCTCCGCGCAGCGATCGGACGCGCAGTTGCCGAGCTTGAGCAGCTTGTAGGCCTCTTCGACTGACAACAGCTCTTCGCACTCGAGAAAACACGACAGGTCGGGCTCGAACCCCGGGTCCGACGACAGTTGCGCCTGAATGGCTGCCGCACACTCGAAGATGCAGTCAATCGCGTCGCGGCACGTGACATCCGAACCCGTCGTGGTTGCGGCTCCCGTGGTGGGGTCGGTGGTCGTGGTGGTCCCGGTCGTGGTTGTCGTCGTCGTGGGCTCGCCGGTCGTGGTCGTGGCGACCGCCTGGAGCTTGTCATCCGAGTCGAAACACGCGGCGCTCGCTGCGATCAACGCGACGAGCCCCCAGCTGGCACGACGATAGGTCATCGACCGGACGCTACCACGAAAACCCCCGGCGGCGGCAGCGGCGGACGCCGTCGCCCACGCCGCACAACCGTCGGATCGCGCCGCGAGACCGCGGGCGGTGGCGACTTGTCATTTGCCGCGGCGCGGGTCCAAACTGTCGAGGTGATTCGCGCCCGATCCTCTCTTAGCGTGCCACTTGCTGCCCGCTGGCCCTGGGCCGTGACCACGGCAGTCGCCGTGTCGCTCGCGGGGCTTGCCGGCTGTCGCGGCAAGGACATCTCGTTCGACTGCGCGAATCAGCGGGAGAAGTTCGACGACCGCACCAGCACCGAGGAGCTTCCGCTGGCGGCCGAGGTCCCGAGCAAGGGCCCGTACCCCGTCGCCATGCAGATCACCTCGGAGGGCATCAACAAGCTGCTCGCGAATGTGATCGACGAGGGCGTCCCGTTCACGGGGACGGTGCCGTTCGGCGTGCTCCCGCAGGGTCCCGCCGACGCCTCGTTCGAGCCGACCAGCGTGCCCGAGCTCAGGCTTGCTGCGGTGCCCGGCTGCCCCGAGTGCGTGGTGTTCCACCTCGATTTCGGCGTTCAGCTCTCGTCGCCCGACATGAATCTGTCGTCGGGCGTCGGCTTTGTCGATCTCAACGTCCCGCTGCGCCTCGACGTCGACGAGAAAGCGGGCATCTCGCGTCTCGTGGCCGACTATGGCTCGGCCACGATCGGTGACTGGTATCTGTCGGTGTTCGGCTTCGACTCCGAGACGCACACCATGCTGGCCGGCGCGCTCAAGCTGTTGATGGCCGAGCAGATCGCCGAAAGCTATGACGAACTCTTGCTGCTCGAGATCGGCAGCTGGCAGGTCGGCGAGGGCGCGGTCAGCCTCCTGGTCCGCGATCTGGTCGTGAGCCCCGAAGCCGACAAGATCGTGCTCGCGATGCACACCAACCTTCCGCTGGCGGGTGGCGTGGGACTCGACTTCTCGGAGCCGCTGCCCGAAGGCAGCGTGCTGGCGGTCTCGATGGACCCCGGTCTCTTGCTACCGATGGCGCATCAGATGCTCGCCGAGGGCAACATCGCAAGGGTGTACGACGCCGAGGGTAACCCCGATCCGCACGGCATCTACGGCGTCACCCTCGAGAAGGTCGACGCAAACGCCCAGGGTAACGAGACCCTCGACTCCACGTTCCGGGTCTGGCGCGTTGACGAGGGCTACTGCGGCTTCGCCGAGGCCGTCATGCCCCTGGGCCTCGCGGTGAGTCCGAACGATGGCTCGATCGTCGTAACCCCGGGCGACGCCGTGCTGATCGCCGGCGAGGGCAGCGGCGCGGCTGCCCTCGAGGAGAAGGAACTCGTGAACGAGAACCAGGACCTCATCAACCGATTTCGTGCCGACCTCGCCGCGCAGCTGAGCGACACCCTGAATTTTTCAGCACTCGACATCGAGGGCAGCAACCTGGTGTTCACGAATGAGGGCATCGATCTCACGGTGGACGAGATGCGGACCTACCTGAACTTCACCGTGTATGCAGACGCCTAGAGCGCGGTCGGCCCCGTCGGTCGCGGTGCGACTGGGCTCACGGGGCGCCGACGCCTCCGAAGCGCGGCCGAACGCGCAGTGACAGGGCCCCTGGCGGGCTCAGGGCTTTTTCCCCGGGGCACGCCGTGCCAGGGGTGGGTTCGGGCCCGCGTTCGTGCTACCACCCGGCCGTGCAGTGACTCCTCGTCGAACGGTGTCCCATGGGCGCCCCCGGTGTTCCCGAGCCAAAGTCCCTCCCCCTAGACGCCCATGAAACGCACCGATCAGGAACGCATCGAGCGAGAGCTCAAGCGGCGTGAGAAACACGCGAAGACGCCCGAGCGCGGCCCCGGCGACGGTGCTGACGCAGGCTCGTCGGCCGCGGTCGCCATCACAGGTGGGCTGACCGTCAGCGAGTATGTTCGCAACCTGCTTGCACTGTTCGAGTACGACGAACAGCAGATCTACAACACCCGCGACGACGATGACGTGTTCGAGCTGCTGCTGACGATGAAGGCCGACCTGCCGGAGAAGCAGTGGGAGACCGTCCTGCGAAGTGCGATCCAGAAGACCAAGGTGGTCGAGAAGGATCTCGCGTTGACGGAACTCAAGGCGCTGCTCGCCGACTGAAGTGTCGCGAAAAACCGCGGGTGACCTCCGCGGTCAGCCGGTGGAGCCGCTCTCTGTTCCGTCACCGGTCGTGTCGTCGGGCACTTCGCCATCCAGAAGGCCAGGGGCGACCAGATCGATCGTCTCGCCGGACGCAATCGCGGCATCGACGGCGCAATCGGCGATCACCGCCAAGAAGCCCCCGGCATCGCGTCCCGGACCCGCGTGAACCACCACCTCGCAGACACGCTGACGCGCGTCGGCCAGGCCGCCCATCATCGCTTGCATGTCGGACTCGATCTGGGCCGCATCTCGACCCGGAAAAGTCGCGGCGACTCGCGCCGCAAGCTCGGGCAGCACGGCGTCGTGGGCCTCGCGAATGCACGCCGAGAGTCCGTCACTGGCGGCTGCGGCCTCGGAAACCAAGTCGGTGCCCGGCGCATTGGCGACCTCGTCGTCGAACGCGGCGTAGCAGCTCGGGTAGCGATCGCGGGCCGCGGGAATCGAGAACGGGGCCACGCCGAGATCGGCGTGGGCATCGACCAGTGCCCCGAGCTGGGCCTCGATGTCGCCGATGCAGGTGGCGGCGACTGCCGCGAGAGCACCGGTCGCGGCGTCGGCATGGGCCTCGACCACCACATTGCAGACGGCGATTGCCGCCGAGCGGTGGCCCTTCCATGCCGGCTGCCCCTGCCCTGCATAGGGATCGCCGCTCGCCGTCAGCACCGCCTCGATGGTGCCGATCACGGCATCGTTTGCGGAGACCAAGCAGTCGTTGCGGTCGCGCTCGAGATCGAGGATCGCGTCAACCCGCGTAGCGCTGAGGTGCTCGCGGATGTGATCCGCCACCGCGTCGCACTCGAGCACAGCAGCCCGATGGTCGGAGTCGAGAACATCGCCACCCGAAGTGGCGTCGGTCTCCGACTCGCCAAGATTGTCGCCCTTGGTGACAGCGCTGCCGGCCCCGTCACCGTCGCGCCCCCCACCCTCGCCGCCACACGCGAGCATCATCGCCACGCCCAGCGCTGCGCTGCGAAGCGCAAAAAAGGAAGAGACACGACCCGAGATGCTTCGATCCGACATGCGGTGACCGTTTCTAGTGAGACGAGCGAGCAATCGGTTCACGCCTGCGCGTTTTCGCGCAACGCCGATGGTGCCAAGAAATGCCCTACCATGGGACGAACGTGCTCCGACGGGTGATTGTACTCGCTTTGGCGGGATGCGGGGTTGACCGCGAGACCCACGCCGCGCTCGAGCAGCGGGTCGACCTGCTGCAGCGGCGGCTCGAGGTCGTCGAGGTCGACCGCGTCCGCGAGCCCGTGACCGCCGAGCCGGTCGCGAGCCGCGCTGCGCCGCCGCCCCCCGCCGCCGTCGTCAGTCCAGCCGCGAGCCTCCGCCCCGTGCTCCGCATCGCGATGGGCACTTCAGGGGTCACGATCGATGGCGCCCTGATCGCCACCGATCAACTCGACGAAACCCTTGCGCGTCACGCTGCACGCCGAGACCTGACCAGTGTCTTGCTCGACGCCGCGCCGGACGTCGAGCATCGCGAGATGATGGCGATGCTCGATCGCATTCGCAACAGTGGGCTCGACAGGGTTGCCATCGCGACCCGCGGCGGCAGCCACTCCGATTCGGACTGGTGAACGCCAAGGCCAACTCTATGGCCAACTCTTATGGCCAGCTCTTATGGCCAGCTCTTATGGCCAGATGAACTGCACGCGCCGCTCTTTGCTGCGCATCGCTTCGTCCGCGCCAACCGCCTCGAGGCTGCCTTTGGCGATCACCTGCATCGCATCGCTGCCCACGCCTTGCTCGGCGAGGAACGCCCTCACCATGCTGCCGCGGCGCTCGGTGAGCAGGATGTTGTATTCCTCCGTGCCCCGGTTGTCGGCGTGGGCCTCGAGATACACGATCTTGCCCTGGCCGCTCGACGCCTCCGCGATGCAGGACGATACCCCCTTGAGATCTTCTTGCGACTTGGGCGTCAGCACCTCGCTGTCGAAAGCGAAGTACACCGCAGCCAGGCCGCAGGCTCCTCCATCCTCATCGCCGAGATCCCCCGAGAAGATGCACATGCCACCGTCGCAGATCTCATCCATCGCGCACTGGTCATCGGTCGTGCACGAGTCGACCGGGCTGCAACGCCCGGTTTCCACCGTGCACGGCACACCCGTGCAATCGGCATCGCCGGTACACAGCCCGCACGCGCCGGCCTTGCAGGCCAGGCCACCGAGGCAGTCGCTGCGGGCCGCACACGGGTCGCCCTCTTCGCCGCCAGCTCTGCCGGCGGCGACCGCGGCGTTCGCCGTTGCCGGATCCTGGCAACGCAGGTCCTTGCACACGAATGCGGGCTTACCGGCCGGGGCCTTGCCGGCGCACTCCGCATCGGCCGCGCACCCCTGACACACCTCGGCGACACACCTTTCCCCCAACACCGCGTTGCAGTCGCGGTCCTTCTTGCAGCTGGGGTAGTTCCGCTTCTCGCAGCCCGCAACGGTCACAGCGGCGGCGAGTGCGGCCAGCGTGACAATGCGAACAATGATGACGTGGACAGCAGCCATCCGAGGCTCACTCGTGACTCGGCTCTTGTACCACGCTTTGGCGCGCACGCGCCGCGGCGCGATTTCTGGCTGACGTAGGGATTTTCCGTCGCCTCGGAGCGGATTTCACGAGCGAATTTGTCGAAGCTCTAGCCCCGTGAGCAACGCCCCGACCGACGTCTCGACACCCGCGGAGGTGCTCGCTGGCACCGCCGACTACGCAAGCATCCTGACGCCCGAAGCACTCGGTTTCCTCGGCGGGCTGGTACGTCGATTCCGACCGGGGTTGCACGCGCTCCTCGAGCGTCGACGCGACCTCCAGGCGAGGTACGACGCGGGCGAGTCACCGGATTTTCTCCCCGACACCGAATCGGTCCGACGCGAGGCGTGGACCGTGGCCCCGATCCCCGAGGACCTCACAGACCGCCGCGTCGAGATCACGGGCCCGGTCGACGCCAA